>JBAUYI010000063.1:0-39573 GCA_049584715.1 Xanthobacteraceae bacterium | reverse complement strand
CTATTACGGCGACTATCACGGCCAGTATCGCCGGCAAAGCCGCTGAGTGCTCCGGCACTATCGGCCGTCGGCAATAAAGATCAAATGATCAGACGCTGACCGGACCAAAATCCGGTCAGCGTTGTCTTGCTCTGTCGCCGCGCGGCGTTCGATCGACCGTGCAGAGGACGATCACTTCCCCGGAATCTTGTCGTCAATGCCTTTGACGTAAAAATTCATGCTCAGGATCTGGCCGGGGTCGAGGTGGTCGCCGCCCTTGCATTCCACCGTCTTGCCGTCCTGATCGGTGATCGGGCACTTGAATGGATGCAACGCGCCGGAGGTGATGGCGGCTTGCGTATCCGTCGCCATCTTCTTCACGTCGTCGGGCATGTTGGTATAGGGCGCCATCACGACCATTCCCGAATCAAGCCCGCCCCAGGTGTCTTCCGAGGTCCATTTGCCGTCGAGCACGGCCTGGGCGCGCTTGGTGTAATAGTCGCCCCAATAATCGGTGTCCGCGGTGAGCTGGGCTTTCGGCCCAAACTTGAACATGTTGGACGACTGGCCGAAGGCATGAACGCCGCGCTGCTCGGCAACCTGCATGGCGGCCGGCGAATCGGTGTGCTGCGTCAGCACGTCGACGCCCTGGTCGATGAGTGCCTTGGCGGCGTCGGCTTCCTTGCCCGGATCGAACCAGCTGTTCACCCAGATGATCTTCACCTTCATGTTCGGGTTGATCGACTGGGCGCCCAGCATCGTGGCGTTGATGTTGGAGATAACCTCGGGGATCGGAAACGAGACGATGTAGCCGATCACACCGGTCTTCGAGATCTTGGCGGCGATCTGGCCTTGGATGTAGCGGCCTTCATAGAAGCGGGCCGCATAGGTGGCCATGTTCTTCGCGCGCTTAAATCCGGTGGCGTGTTCGAAGAACACGTTCGGATATTTGTTCGCCACCTTCAGCGTCGGGTCCATGAAGCCGAACGACGTGGTGAAGATGAGCTTGTGGCCGGTCCGCGCCAGTTGCTCGATCGAGCGTTCGGCGTCCGGGCCCTCGGGAACATTCTCGAGATAAGTCGTCTCGACCTTGCCGGCGAGGGCCTTTTCCATGGCCTTGCGGCCGACGTCGTGTTGGTAACTCCAGCCGAGATCGCCGATCGGTCCTGTATAAATAAAACCGATTTTCAGCTTCTCGGCGGCATAGGACGCGCCGAACGTCGCGGTCGCGATCGCCAGGACCGCGGCGATGGCGACGGTGTTCCATTTCTTCATGATTTTACTCCGGGTTGGAAAGACGGGCGTATTGCCTATTCGAATTCCCCACGTGCGAAGCGCCCGTCGCGCGTGTTCGAAGAACGATCAGCGGTCCGGCACGAAGACCACTCCGAGAGATGCTGGCGCGGCAGACCCGGAAATGCCGCGCGTCCGTGAAATCAACACGAGAACGATGACCGTGGCAAGGTAGGGCAGCGACGACATCAACTGCGAAGGAATGCCGAGGCCGAGCGCCTGGGCGTGGAGCTGCAGGATGGAGACCGCGCCGAACAGATAGGCGCCGGCCACCAAGCGACCGGGGCGCCACGAGGCAAACACCACCAGCGCCAGCGCGATCCAGCCCCGCCCCGCGGTCATGCCCGGAATGAAGAACGGCGTATAGGCAAGCGGCAGAAAGGCGCCGGCGAGTCCCGCGCAGCCGCCGCCGAACAACACGGCAAGCGCGCGTATCTTGAGCACCGGGTACCCGAGGGCATGGGCCGAAGTGTGGTTGTCGCCCACGGCCCGCAATACCAGGCCGGCGCGGCTGCGATAGAGAAACAGCCAAATGCCGATCACCAGCGCGACGGACAAATAGACGAACGCGTCTTGGCCGAACAGGATGCGGCCGACCAACGGCAGATCGGTCAAGACCGGCAAATGCAATTGCGGGGCCGTCGTGATCCGCTGGCCGACAAAGCCGGCGCCAATCAATCCCGACAGGCCGGTACCGAGGATCGTGAGCGCAAGGCCGCTCGCGACCTGGTTGACGGCGAGACCCAACGTGAAAAAGGCGAAGATTGCCGACATCGCCACGCCGGCAAGCACGCCGCAGAGCGCGCCGACGACGACGGAGCCCGAGACGTAGGTACCGGCAAAGGCGCAGGCCGCGCCCATGATCATCATGCCCTCGAGGCCAAGATTGAGCACGCCCGACCGCTCGGTTACCAGTTCGCCTGCCGCCGCCAACAACAGCGGCGTCGAGGCGGCGATCACCGACAGCATGATGGCTTCAAGCATCAGCATGCGCGGGCTTTCTCAGCGTGCTGGTGAAGCGGATGCGGTAGATGATCAAGGAGTCGCAGGCCAGCACATAAAACAGCAGGATGCCCTGGAAAACCTTGGTGAGATCGAGCGGCACTTTGATCGCGATTTCGGCGTTCTCCCCGCCGATGAAAGTCAGCGCGAGAAACAGGCCCGCGATGAGTATGCCCACGGGATTAAGTCTGCCGAGGAATGCGACAATGATGGCGGTGAAGCCATAGCCCGGCGATATATCGGGTTGCAAGTGTCCGACCGGACCCGCCACCTCGATGATGCCGGCCAGTCCGGCCAGTGCGCCGGAAACCGCAAAAGTGAAGAGCGTCAGCTTGTCGGCGTTGAAACCGGAAAAGCGCGCCGCTTTTGGTGCGGCGCCGACCAGCCGGATTTCAAATCCCATGATGGTACGACCAAGCAGCACGGTCGCCGCCATCACGACAAGCAATGTGACGATCGCGCCGGCGTGCAAACGGCCACCCTCGATCAGGGTCGGCACGGTGGCGACCGGATCGAATTCGGCGGTGGTCGGGAAATTCATCCCGTGCGGATCGCGCCACGGCCCGCGTACCAGATAATCCAAGCCGAAATTGGCGACATAGACCAGCATGAGGCTGGTGAGAATCTCACTGGCGCCGAAACGCACCTTGCAAATCGCTGGAATGAGCGCATAGAGCGCACCGCCGAGTGCGCCCAACAGCAGCATCGCCGGCAGCACCCAGGGACCGGCGTCGGTGCCATTGGTGCGCACGGCGAGCCAGCTTCCGGCCACGGCGCCGACGAGGAATTGTCCCTCGGCGCCGATGTTCCAGATATTGGCGATGTAACAGAGCGACAAACCGACAGCGATCATCACCAGCGGCGTCGCTTTTACCGCGATCTCGCCCAGCGAATAGGGATCCGTCAGCGGCTCGAGAAAGTAAACGTCGAGAGCCTCAACCGGGTTCTTGCCGAGTATCGCAAACAGCACGGCCATCGTCGCCAAGGTGAGCGCGATCGCGATCAGCGGCGACGCAATCGCGATCGTAGCGGAGCGTTCCGATCGGCGCTCAAGCACCAACGGCACGGCTCGCCTCCTCGCCGCTGGGCTCCTCGCCGGTTTTGGCGCCGCCCATGAGCAATCCGAGCTTTTCCCGCGTGACCTCGGCGGCACTCAGCGGCGCCGACAGCCTGCCGTGGAACATCACGGCGGTACGGTCCGCAATCTCAAGAAGCTCATCGAGATCCTGACTCACGACCAGCACGGCCGTTCCGCGGCCGGCGAGATCGATCAAGGCCTGGCGAATGGTCGCCGCCGCGCCGGCGTCAACGCCCCAAGTCGGCTGGCTCACCACCAGCACGCCAGGCTCGCGCAGGATTTCGCGGCCAACGATGAATTTCTGCAAATTGCCGCCCGACAGGCTCACCGCTTCTGGATCGCGCTTGGCCTTGCGCACGTCGAAAGTCTCGGTCGTGCGGTCGACGGTAGCAAGCGTCGCCGGTTTGTCGACGAAACCGCGTTTGACCATGCCGCTCGCAGCGTGGCCGGTGAGCAGGGCATTCTCGGACAATTTCATTCGCGGCGCCGTACCGTGGCCGAGCCGTTCCTCCGGTACGAAGGCCGCGCCCATGCGGCGGCGCTCGTTCACGCCGAGCGTGCCCGCCGCCAGACCGTCGATCACGACCGCCCCTTCGCTGGGCGATAGGCGCTCTCCGGACAGCGCAGCAAACAACTCGTCCTGACCGTTTCCGGAGACTCCGGCAATGCCGACGATTTCTCCACCCCTCACCTCGAGCGACACCTGGTCGAGGTGCGTACCATGAGGATCGTCAGGTTCGAGCGAAAGGCGATGGATGACAAGCCGCGGCACCGACACGTCGCGCCCGGATGCCGCTTTCACCTGTCCGATGTCCGCGCCAACCATCATCCTGGCGAGCGAAGCGGCGGTTTCTTGGCGAGGATTGCACGTTGCAACCTTTTTGCCACCGCGCAGAATGGTCGCATTGTCGCAGAGGCGTTTGACCTCATCGAGCTTGTGACTGATGTAAAGAATGGCTCGCCCTTCGCTCTTGAGCCGGTCGAGCACGACGAAGAGCTGATCGGCCTCCTGCGGGGTCAGCACGGATGTCGGCTCATCAAGAATCAGGAGCTTGGGGTTTTGCATGAGCGCGCGCACGATCTCGATGCGCTGGCGCTCCCCGACCGAGAGCCTCCAAACTTCCCGCTTCGGTTCGAGCGGCAAACCGTACAGTCGCGCAGTTTCTTGCAGCCGCTCGGAGATTGATGCGAATGATTCGGTGGGAGCAAGGCCGAGCGCAACGTTCTCCGCGACCGTGAGGTTCTCGAAGAGCGTAAAGTGCTGGAACACCATGCCGATACCAAGCTCGCGCGCCTCGGACGGACCGCCGAGCACGATCTTCTTGTTCATCCAGCGCAGTTCGCCGTCGTTGGGTTGAATAAGGCCGTAAATCACCTTGACCAGCGTCGATTTGCCGGCGCCGTTCTCGCCGAGAAGCGCATGGATTTCGGCTGGAAATAGGTCGAGGTCGATGCCGTCATTGGCCAGGAAGGAGCCGTACCGTTTGGTGATGCCGATTGCCCTCAACAGGGGCTCGGTTCCAAACGAATCACCTTGTGGCGGAACATCATGCATCGAGATTGCTGCCCAGGTCCGACAGACGGCAATGGCTGCCGCAGTCGGAGCCCACTGTTTCAAGCCGACATCATCAGACAAAATCGGCGCCAGCAAAAGGAGACAAATGACGGCAGTTCGTGCCTAAAGAGGCGCCATGAACAGCAACTTCGATCCGTGGTGCGCTCTGCAATTGCGGAGACAACACCGAGCTTCATTTGCTTGATTTACTCTGACTAGATCCGAATCAGCGCCCAAAATACCGACGCTTTGACGTAGCGCGCTACGTATTTTGAGCAGTGCAAAACGTGTCTCAATTTTGTCACATCGAGAAAGATTCAATTCCTCGATCAAGCGCCCAGTCAAAAATTAGGCGCTCGCAATCACAGCACGCCCGCAAATTTTCGCCTCGCCCTGAAGCCGCTTTGCCCACGCAATATCTGTCAATATCGCCCGTTTTTCAGATACTTCTCGAGCAAAGAATTTTATTCCGTTTCTGCCGCGGCGCTGCTTAGCGCTGCTTCACCCGTCAACGAAGAGGCGGAAACCTGCCCAAACTAAGTGCTTTTCGTGGGCAGCGCTCCACGTAATCTGATCATCAAGGTTAACGGTCTGAAACAACTGGATCGCTAACCGCGGGGTGTCGCAAAGCTTGGGACGACTATGAAGGCGCAGGGGGATGCTATGATCGAGAACCGTAGAAAGTCGAATTTAAGGGCGGTCGCGCTGGCCGCGCTGCTCGCGGGGTCGGCGGGCGGCTATGCTTACGCCGCGGATATGCCGCTCAAGGCGCCACCGCCGGCGAAACCGGTGCCGTTCTTCTTCGTGAACGACACTTCGGTGAGCTTCACGTGGTACTTCAACGCGACCGATCCGGGCGTTTCCGGCGGCAGCGACGTTGTCCCTGGGGGCAACTTCGGCCAGAGAAACACGTTCTACCGGGCTCAGGGCAGCGTCGATCACTTCGACGTCTGGGAATACGGCACGAACCTGATCCACCTCGAACTCGACCAATACGGCAAGAAAGACCCGATTCTGGGCGAACCTGGCGCCGTTGGCTCGCGGGAATTCTTCGGATTTACGCGCAGCACCATAGGCTTCAATGAAATAACTCACAGTAAGGCGTTCGACACGTTCTTCACCAACGACGTCGGCTTCGAGGGCGGCTTCACCGCCGGCGTGCAGAACAATTATCTTGCTGAGCAAACGACCCAATACCTGATCGGCTTGAATCTCGACCTGAAAATCCCCAAGCCCCTCGGAACGATGCTGGTCGGCGTCTTGGCCCGCAAGGAATTCACGCATAACGAATTCAACGCCTGCGGACCGCCCGGCTTCGGCGATGCCCAAGGCCCTGCTGCTGGCTTTGGCGGCGGCACCTGTATCGGTGGCGGCTCGTTCAGCGGCGATCGCGACTTCAAATGGGATTGGAACCTCGAAATCTTCAACGCCGTACCCCTGACCTTCCTGGGCGGCCCGTTGGGAGACTCGCTCCGTTTCATCAACATCTTGAACGTGCGCGGCCCGAAGGGCACCGGCATTTCGACGGCAAACTGCCTCGCGATCGGCTGCTTCGGCGCCATCGCTGGCTTTAACAACAACGAAACCAAGACCGAGGTCTTCGAGGACGGCCGGCTGACGCTTGATACGTCGAAGGTGTTCTGGAACAAGCCGGGAATCTGGGACACCTATGTCGGCTATCGGTACTGGTACAACAAGTTCGGCACCAACCACAACGCGGCCCTGTTCGCCCTTGCCGCTCCCGGAACGTCGATCGAAAGCACGGCCTATGTGGGGACGACCTATCACTTCAAATAGTCCTCTTTCGAACTGTCACCAAAGCTAATGACATGCCCGGCCTCGTTGCCGGGCATGTCTGTTTTTTGCGGCGTAGATCGTCGTCGTCCGGGGTTGAAGGAATTCACCGGCGACGCGCTTGAAGAAGTCGCGCCCGATCTGGCATGGTGAGAATGCCGGAGCAATACGAGGGAGCCTGACACCGTGGAGCTTGTGCTCGCCGAATGGGTGAGTGCCATCCTTCGCTGGCTGCACGTCATCGCCGGCATAGCATGGATCGGCAGTTCGTTTTATTTCATTCACCTGGATCTCAGCCTCAAGCCGCGACCCGGATTGCCCGACGGCGTCAAGGGCGACGAGTGGCAGGTTCACGGCGGCGGCTTCTATCACATGATGAAGTATGTGGTCGCGCCAGCGCAAATGCCTGACACCCTGACGTGGTTCAAGTGGGAAGCCTATACGACTTGGCTATCGGGATTTTCGCTGCTGGTCCTTGTCTACTATCTCGGCGCGGATATTTTCCTGATCGACAAATCCGTGCTCGATCTCACCGCTATTCAAGCCGCGGCGATTGCCTTTGGGAGCCTCGCTGTCTCATGGCTCGCTTACGAAGGCCTTTGCCGCTCGCCGCTGGGCCGCCACGAGGCGGCGCTGGCGCTGGTCGGCTATGTCTATCTCGTCGCGCTGACCTATGCGTTCACGCACGTATTCAGCGGGCTTGGCGCTTTCACCCAGATCGGCGCGCTGGTCGGCACCATCATGGTGGCCAACGTTTTTGTCATCATCATTCCGTATCAGAAGAAGACAGTTGCCGCGATGCTCGCCGGCAAGGAGCCAGATTCGGTCTGGGGTGAGTTCGGCAAGCAACGCTCGGTGCATAACAACTATCTGACGCTGCCCGTCGTCTTCCTGATGCTAAGCAACCACTATCCGCTGATGTTCGCTACCAAATACAATTGGGTGATCGTCGCCATCGTGCTCCTCATCGGACCCGTTATCCGTCACTTCTTCAATTCACGCCACGAAGGCAAAGGCAGCCCGTGGTGGACGTGGGGCGTGGCCGCCGCAGGGATGGCGGCCATCGCGTGGCTGTCCGCGGCCGGGCCGCGCTCGGTGACGACCGGCGCGCTGCCGCCAACGCCGAAATTCAAGCAAGTCTCGAACATCATCATTTCCCGCTGCAGCATGTGCCACGCGGCCGAACCGGTCTGGGACGGAATCCCGGCCGCGCCGAAAGGCGTGATGCTCGACAGCGACGCGCAAATTCGCCGGCATGCCCGGTTGATCGAGATCTTTGCCGTGCGCTCGCAGGCGATGCCGCCGGGCAATATCACCGAGATGACTCCGCAGGAGCGGCTTACGTTGGCATCCTGGATCGCGGCCGGCGAGCCGGGGAAGTGACGACTGCCGATTGCGGCACGGATGGTGGTCGGTTGGCGTCGATTTTGCTTTGTAGAACCCAGTGTATGACTGCTCGAGTACGGTCGGTAGTGTTCGATGGACCTCAACACCATCACGGCAATCGTGAGGCCTCGCCAGCGCGCGGAATTGCCGGCTTGGCAAGCGGGCGATGCGTGGCTCGCCGGCGGCACGTGGTTGTTTTCCGAACCCCAGCCCTCGCTCTCTAGGTTTGTCGACATCATCGACTTTGGCTGGCCGGCCCTGCAAATTACCGAGCAAGGCTTGCAGATCGCCGCGACGTGCAAAATCGCGGAGTTGGATGGAACGACGTATCCGTCCAATTGGACCGCCACGCCGCTAATCAATCAATGTTGCAGGTCGTTCCTCGCCTCATTCAAGATCTGGAACACGGCAACAGTCGGCGGCAATCTCTGCATGGCGTTGCCGGCGGGGCCGATGATTGCGCTGGCCACCGCATTGGAAGGATCGTGCACGATCTGGATGCCGGCTGGTGATGAGCGGCGCGTCGCGGTCACGGATTTTGTATTGGGACCGCAACGCAACGCACTTCTGCCGGGCGAGTTGCTTCGCTCCATCGCGTTGCCGCTTGCGGCGCTAAGCCGACGGACAGCCTTTCGGCAGATTTCGCTGGCGCCGCTCGGCCGGTCGGCCGCGTTGCTGATAGGGACATTGTCGCCTGACGACGACACGTTCGCTCTCACCGTGACGGCGTCCACGCCGCGGCCGATCCGGCTGTCATTTCCAAGCCTGCCGACGCGTGACGCACTGCGCAAGCGGCTCGATGCCGAGATCCAGCATTACTACGACGATGTTCACGGCACGCCGGCATGGCGTCGGCACATGACACTGCAATTTGCCGAAGAGATTCGCCGTGAGCTTGCCGGAGAAGAGTTCGAATGACCGTTTCGGTGAACGGAAAAAGCCACGCCGCCGAGCCCCGTCCCGGACAGTGCCTGCGGACGTTTCTGCGCGAGCTCGGATGGTTCGGCGTGAAGAAGGGATGCGACGCAGGCGATTGCGGCGCCTGCACGGTGTTGGTCGACGGCGAGCCGGTGCATAGCTGCATTTTTCCCGCCTATCGCGCCGCAAACCGTTCCGTCACGACGATCGAAGGACTGGCGGTAAATGGCGAGCTGCATTCGATGCAAAAGGCTTTTCTGCTAGCGCAAGGGTATCAATGCGGCTTCTGCACGCCGGGTATCATCATGACGGCGGCGAGCCTGAATCAATCGCAGCGGCAGGATCTCGCCTGGGCTTTGAAAGGCAATATTTGCCGTTGCACCGGTTATGGCGCGATCGAGGATGCCATTCGTGGCGTGTGCCAAATCGAGGAGGCCGAGGCCGGCAGCGCTTGCGGCCGCAGCGTGGCGGCGCCCGCCGGCCCAGCCGTTGTTGGCGGCAGCGCGCAATATACGCTCGATGTCGCGCCGCCCGGTCTCCTTCATCTTAAGCTTTTGCGGTCGCCGCATGCGCATGCGCGGATCAAATCGATCCGCAAGGACGCCGCATTGTCGGTGCCGGGCGTGCGCGCGGTTCTGACCTGGGAAGACGCGCCGCCAAAACTCTATTCGAGCGCGCGACACGAGGATGAAAGCGGCGATCCCGATGACACCGCCGTCCTGGATAACGTCGTCCGCTTCATCGGCCAGCGGATCGCTGCGGTGATTGCCGAAAGCGAGGCAGCCGCCGAAGCAGGTTGCCGCAAGCTTGAGGTCGATTATGAATTGCTTCCGGCCGTGTTCGATCCAGAAGCCGCGATGCGGCACGGCGCACCAATCATCCATGACAGGGGGCCGGAGGCCCGCATCGACAACCCGCAGCGCAATATCCTGGCCGAGGTCCACAGCCATATCGGCAATGTCGAGGAAGGCTTTGCCGAAGCCGACGTCGTGCACGAGGCCACCTATGTCACGCCGCGCGTCCAGCATGCGCATCTCGAAACGCACTGCGCGGTCGGCTGGTTCGATGAAACGCGCCGGCTCAATATTCGCTCGAGCACGCAGACGCCGTTTCTCACGCGGCGGGCGCTGTGCGGCATTTTCGGCCTCGATCCGGCAAAAGTGCGCGTCTTCTGCGAGCGCATGGGCGGCGGCTTCGGCGCCAAACAGGAAATGCTGGTCGAAGACATCGTGGCGCTCGCCGTGATCAAGACCGGCGCGCCGGTCAAGCTCGAATTTACCCGTGAGGAGCAATTCATCGGCGCTACGACGCGCCACCCGATGCGCGTGCGCATCAAGGCGGGAGCACGGCGCGACGGCCGCCTGACCGCGATGCAGATGCACATCGTCTCCAATACCGGCGCCTACGGCAACCACGGCCGGTTCGTCCTCTACCACGCCTGCGGCGAATCCTTCGCCGTCTACCGCTGCGACAACAAGAAGATCGACGCCGTCGTGGTCTATACCAATACCGTGCCCAGCGGCGCCTTTCGCGGCTACGGGCTGCCGCAGACGAACTTCGCGGTTGAATCGGCGATGGACGAGCTGGCGCGCGGCATCGGCATGGACCCGATCGCGTTTCGCGCGCGCAACGTGGTGCGTCCGGGCGATCCGATGATCTCGACCGGCAGCGCGGAAGGCGCCGACGTTCGATACGGCAGCTATGGCCTCGATCAATGCCTCGCCTTGGTCAACGAGGCGATCGGCCGCGACCGCCGCGATCCGCCACCATCGCCAGACTGGCTTGTCGGACAGGGCATTGCTCTCGGCATGATCGATACGATTCCGCCAAGCGGACACTTTTCCGATGCGAGCGCGGCGTTGCGCGCGGACGGCAGCTACGAGCTCACCGTCGGAACGGCCGAATTCGGCAACGGCACGAATACGGTGCATCGTCAGATCGCAGCCACCGTGCTCGGCGCCACCATGGACAGTATCCACGTCCGGCAGTCCGATACCGATCATGGCGGCCATGACACCGGGGCCTTCGGCAGCACCGGAACGGTCGTTGCCGGCCTTGCCACGCAACGCGCGGCGCAAGCCTTGCGTGATGATATTTTGAGCTTTGCCGCCGAACACGGCGGCGGCACAGCCGTGGAATGGAACGTCGTTGCCGGCGCGGTGGCGGGTGCGGGACGACGCGTCAGCCTCCCTGCCCTGTTCGAGGCCGCACGGGCCAAGGGACGCCGCCTCCTTGCCACCGGAAAGTCGACGGGGACGCCGCGCTCGGTCGCCTTCAACGTCCAGGCGTTCCGTATTGCCGTCAACAAGCGCAGCGGCGCGATCAAAATCCTCCGCAGCGTGCACGCGGCCGACGCCGGCCGCGTCATCAATCCAATGCAGTGTCGGGGCCAGATCGAAGGCGGCGTCGCGCAGTCGCTCGGCGCCGCGCTATACGAGGAAATGGTGCTCGACGATTGCGGACGCGTGATCAATCCGACATTCCGCAACTATCACCTGCCGCAGTTTGGCGACGTGCCCCGGACCGAAGTGTTGTTTGCCGATACTTTTGATTCAGTCGGTCCATTCGGCGCCAAATCGATGAGCGAGAGCCCTTACAATCCGGTCGCCGCCGCGCTCGGCAACGCGCTCGCCGACGCGACGGGAATTCGATTTTGCCGGACACCGTTCACGCCCGATCGTATTTTTCATGCGATCGTGGAAAAGTTCGGCACGGCTTGACGACAAGCGGGTCATCCATTGCAACCGGTCGATCACGCGACTTTCCTGCGGCGCTCCTTCGAGGTGGCCCGGCGCGCCCGCACACGCGGCAACCATCCGTTCGGCGCCATCCTGGTGAGCGCGACGAGCGAGGTGCTGATCGAGACGGAGAACGGATACCTACCGGATCGCGACATGACCGCGCATGCGGAGCGGCTGCTTGCGACCCAAGCATCAAAGCAATTTGACCGCCAAGTTCTTGCCGCCAGCACGCTGTACACTTCGGCGGAGCCCTGTGCGATGTGCGCCGGCGCAATTTACTGGACGGGCATCGGGCGCGTCGTTTTCGGGTTGAGCGAACGTCGCCTGAAGGCAATGACGGGCGATCACGCCGAGAATCCGACCCTCGACTTGCCCTGCCGCGTGGTGTTTGCGGCCGGCCAGCGCCACGTCGAGGTCATCGGCCCCTTGCTTGAAGAGGAAGCCGCGGCGCTCCATGCTGGCATTTGGGGCGCAGCAGAGCGTTCCTCTTCGATATGACCGTCATGCGGACAATCAATTGCGCTCACCTGATCGAAGCGGCCGACCGGCCGGTCGCTTCAGGCCGTCAGATTCAGATCCAGCATGGCCGGGTGCACGGGATTGACGACGTTGCTGCCTCGGATGCCGAGCCACTGTTCGCTCTGCCGGCGCTGGTCAATGCCCATGATCACGGCCGGCCGGTGCGGACCGGTTCGTTCGGCGCCGGCGGCAAGCCGCTCGAAACTTGGCTGCAATATCAGGCGCTGATTCCGTCCGTCGATCCGTATCTCGCCGGTATCGTCGCGCTGTCGCGTTCCGCGCTGGGCGGTGTTGGCGTGGTCATGATGCACCTCACGCGCCCGCAGGGCCTGACCGACCTTCCGAGCGAAGCCGCGGCGCTGGCGCGTGCGGCGCACGATGTCGGCGTGCGCATCGGCTTTGCCGTGTCCATGCGCGACCGCAATCCGCTGGTCTACGGCCCCTCCGAGCCGATCCTGGCGGCGCTGCCCCCCGACGTACGCCAGGCGATCGAAAGCATCATGCGCACACCGTTGGCGGCGAAAGACTTCGTTACGCTGGTAGAAGAGGTCGCGGCGGCCGCGGCCGGCCCGCTGTTCGACGTCCAATTCGGCCCCAACGGCGTGCAATGGTGCAGCGACGCGCTGCTGGCCGCGATCGCGGAGGCTTCGCAGCGCAGCGGCCGCAGAATCCACATGCACCTCTTGGAGACGCGGTATCAGAGGGCATGGGCGGACGCCACTCACCCGGCAGGCGTGGTCAAACACCTCGACGCCCTTGGGCTGTTGTCGCCGCGCCTCACACTCGCCCATTGCGTTTGGGCACGCCCGGACGAGCTTGAACTGCTGGCCGAGCGCGGCGTCACCATCGCGGTGAACACCAGCTCCAATCTGCATCTGCGCTCCGGCATTGCGCCGATGGCGCTGATGTTCGCGGCGGGATGCCGCGTGGCGCTCGGCATCGACGGCAGCGCGCTTGACGACGACGACGATGCGTTGCGGGAGCTGCGGCTCGGCCATCTCCTGCACGTCGGCAAAGGTTTTGAGATTGCGGTGAGCCGCGACGACATGCTGCGCGCGGCCTTCGCCAACGGCCGTTTCTCCGTTACCAACACACAGGACGGGGGTGCCATCGGCGCTGGCGAGCCGGCGGACATTTTGTTGCTCGACTGGGCCGCGATCGACGACGACAGATTGCGCGACGATATCGATGCGCTGGACCTGGTGCTGACGCGGGCCACCGCCCGGCATATCCGCGAATTGATCGTCGCCGGCCGCACGGTCGTGAAGGACGGGTCGGTGATCGGGGTCGACGCCGGCGCCGCGCGTGCCGAAGTTTTGAGCCGCATGCGCCACGCCATGCGCGACAAGGCGACCCTGGCCGCGGCATTACCTCAGCTCGAACGCGCGATCGCAAAGCATTTTGAGCCGAATCCTTCCTGCTTCTGAAAGATCTATTGCGTCGTTGCGAACGTCGCCTCTTTGCGCAACAGCCGCGCCGGAGGGCAGACGAACGTCCGCCGGCCATTCTTCATCCCGAACAGCGGACGCACGATCTCGGCGACCGCGCCGGCGCGATCAGTGCAATCGAGTACGACGAGATCGGCAGGATTGCCGACAGCGATGCCGTAGTTCCGCAGATTCATGAGTTTGGCCGGCAAAGTGGTTACCATATCGAGACATGATGCCAATTCCGCCGGGCGGCCGATCTGGGCGACGTTGGCGTACAAGTTCGCCATTCGAATCAATGAGCAGTCGCCGAACGGCGTGAATGGATTGAGCACGTTATTGCTCGCGATCGAGCAAACGACACCGTAACCAAGCAGACGGTGCGCCGCGGTCACGCCGCGCGGAATGTCGTGATCATGACCGCGCCCCATGAGAAAAAGATCGGTCGCCGGCAGCACGGTCACCGCCACGCCGGCATCGGCGAGGCGTTTGGCTGTCGCGGCAAACCGCTCGGGCCCGATCGCAGACAACTTGGTGACGTGACCGACGGTCACCCGCCCGCCCCACCCCGCGGCCTGCGTCGAGCGGCAAACCTCTTCGAGATCCATCCGCGACGATGGATCGATGTCGAAATCGAGATGAAAGTCGATATCGCGGTCGAAACGCCGCGCCATCGCGAAGATGCGTGCAATCTGCCCGTGCGGATCGCTGTCGGTATAAGGACAGCCGCCGATGAGGTCTGCGCCCTGTTCGCACGCCGCGACGAGAAGCGCCTCGGTGCCCGGATCGTTGAGTAGCCCTTCCTGCGGAAAAACGCAGATTTCGATGTCGATCGCCCAGGCGTAGTCTTGCTTGAGCCGTCGGATGGCGCTGAATCCTTTGAGTCCTATGCGCGGGTCGACCTCGACATGCGTGCGCATGCGCATGGTGCCTTGCAGGATCGCCCGTTCCAGCGTGCGGCGGGCCCGTTGATAAATGTCATCTTCGCCGAAGCCGCGCTTGGCGGCGGCCACCTCGGCAATCGCTTCCGCAAGCGTTCCCTGCTGCGATTGGCAGCGCTCGAGGATGCAGGACTTGTCGAGGTGAATATGCGTTTCGACGAAGCCGGCGACAACTAATCTGCCGTCGATGTTTTCCGCAGGCGCATCCGCGGCAATGCCGGAGGCAATGTCGACGATACGCCCGCCGGCGATGGCGATATCAACGGTCGCCGCCTCGCCTCCTCCGATGCGGGCATTGCGCAGGATCAAGTCGAGAGCCATGCTCCGGCCTTCGCTCACCGATACATTCGGCAGTGCTGAGCTTGCAGCGCGACCTTAACGGGTGCCGTAGGTGGCGACGAGTCGCTGCCGCAGATAGTCCGCCGCGAGGATGGGCGCATATTTTGGCTCATGTCCAGGCACGGTGCAGCCCGGCAGGCATTCGATCAACGTGTCCGGATTAGGATCGAAAAAGAACGCGATTGAATAGCGATCGCGGCCGGATGGGCTGGTGACGCGATGCGGCGTCGAGACGTAAATATCGTTGCTCCACCGCATGAGGCAATCGCCGATGTTGCAGATGAAGGCACCGGGGATTGGCGGGGCCTTGATCCATGCCCCGTCACGCACCCGAACTTCGAGGCCGCCGACATCGTCGTTGAGCAGGATCGTCAGGCTGCCGTAATCGGTATGCTCACCTGCACCGGGATGATCGTCCAGGCTGGCTTCGTGGGCTGGATAGTGCAATAGCCGCAGCGTCGCCATCGGCCGATCGAACTTGTCGGCGAAGAAATCGGTAGGAAGCGCAAGATCAAAAGCAATCGCCAGATGCAGATCGAGCCCGAGCCGCCACAGCGCGTTGAAATAGCTGGTCGCGGTGTCGCGAAAGCCCGGAACCTGCGGCCATAAATTGACGCCGCGGAATGGCTTGCCGGCGATCACCTCGGGATCGGACGCCGGCAGATCGAGGCCGATGTTGAACGCTTCCTTGAGGTCTGCTTGGACGCGATTGAGACTTTCGGTGGCGATGCCGACATAGCCGCGATTGTGTGGCGATCGCGTGATCGACAACTCGTCCTTGACGGCGCGAGGTGCGGCAAAGAACGCCCCCGAGCAGGCAAACATGTCCGACACCAGGTCCGCCGGAACGCCGTGGTTGCGAACGTAAAAGAAGCCGACCTCGCGGCACGCGTGTCCAAGCTCTGCGGCGACCCGACGCACAGCGGCCGGGTCGCCGGATCCGAGGCCGCACAGATCAATAATACCCAACATCGATGCGGCTCCGCGCGGATCGCGCGATGCAAAGACCGGGCCGCCAGACAATGGCGATGGCACGATGCTTGCTCAAAAATAGGCATGCACCGTGCGTCAAAAACAGCGGAGGACATAACATGGCGCTTTTGACACTCGATCGACGTAGCTTTCTTAAGGCGAGCGCCGCTTCGATCATTGCTACGGGTTCGGCGGCTCGGATAGCCCGCGCCGCAGGGATCACACTCGGCATCGTTTACGTCGGCCCACGTGACGATTTCGGCTGGAATCAAGCCCACGCGGTCGCCGCAAAGGCCCTGAAATCCCTTCCGGGCATCACTGTGGTCGAAGAAGAAAACGTTCCGGAAACCGATGCCTGCTCCAAGGCCATGGAATCTATGGTCAATCTCGACGGCGCCAATATCATCCTCGGCACCTCGTTCGGCTACTTTGATCCCTTTATGATCGACCTGTCCAAAAAATATGCAAAGGTCCAATTCCGCCACGCCGCGCCATTGTGGACGCCGGCGCTGCCCACGAATCTGGGCAGCTACTTTGGCTACCTCAATCAGGCGCATTACGTCGACGGCGTCGCAGCAGGCCTGTCCACCAAATCGAACAAGCTCGGTTTTGTGGCGGCAAAACCGATCGCCTCTGTGCTCAGCAACATCAATTCGTTCATGCTCGGCGCCAAGTCGACCAACCCAAATTCGACGGTGCAGGTCATCTTTACCGGAGACTGGTCGCTGCCGGTGCGCGAGGCCGAAGCGACGAACGCCCTGGTCGATGCCGGCAACGACGTTATTACCTGCCATGTCGACAGCCCGAAGGTCGTCATCGAGACCGCCGAAAAGCGAGGCGTCAAGACCTGCGGCCACAACGCGTCGCAAGCGCCGCTGGCTCCGAAGGGCTTTATCACCGGCGCCGAATACAAATGGGTGACCATCTACAAGGGCTACGCCGAAGATCTCAAGTCGGGCAAACAGCTGCCCAACATGGTCAGCGGCGGCTACGAATCCGACATGGTGCAGAACACCCCGTTCGGAGCGGGCGCTGACGACGCGGCGCGCAAGGCGGCGACGGCGGCGATTGCCGACCTCAAGAACAAAAAGCCGATCTATGTTGGTCCGTTGAAAGACAACAAAGGCAACGTTGTCATCAGCAAGACCTACGATAATCTTGATCCGTTCCTGGACAAGATGGATTACCTGCTCCAAGGCGTCCAAGGTTCAATCACATGATTGCAAACGGTTGATCGCCAGGCCGTGCGGCAGAATCGATTGTCGCCGCACGGCGGGATGGCCTCGGCCGCCACGATTGGATATCCGGGAGTCCTCGAGCAAGCATGACAGACATTGCAGAGCCGCTGCCTACGGTGGCAATCCCGTCCAGCCAGTCGGGCGATCTTTCCGTCCGCATTCGCCGCGGCGCCGAATACGTCGTTATCCCGCTATTGGCACTCGGAATCACGGCATTCCTGTTCTCGCTGTTCTTGCTTGCGCTCGGAAAATCACCGATCCAATTCTTCGAGCTCGTCGAGCGCGGCGGATTTGGCACGGCGTTTTCGCTGCAGAATACCTTGCAGCGTTCGTCGCCGCTGATCCTGACCGCGCTCTGCGTCGCGCTGCCGGCGCGCATCGGCTTGGTGATCATCGGCGGCGAGGGTGCGCTCGTGCTCGGCGGTTTTGCTTCCGCGGTCGTTGCCATACCGCTGGTGCTGGGCAAAGTGCCTCCGCTGTTGACGCTCTGTTTTATGGCGTCGGCGGGAATGCTGGTCGGCGCATTCTGGATTGGGATCGTCGGATATTTGCGCTATGCGCGCGGCGTCAACGAAACGATCTCATCGTTGCTGATGACCTATATCGGCATCGCCATCATGAATTTCTTCGTCGAGGGCTCGCTGCGCGATCTGACGAACCCCAATAAGCCGTCAACGATGCCGATCGGCGATGCCTATATGGTCGGACATATTCCGGGAACCGACGTGCACTGGGGACTGATCGCCGGCATCGTACTGTCGATACTGCTGTACATCCTGCTGTCGCGAACCACGTTCGGGTTCGCCGTTCGGGTCGCTGGCGGCAATCCCCGCGCCGCGCTGGCGCAGGGCCTTCCGGTCGGCAAGCTCATTATCATCTGCTGTGCGATCGCCGGTGCCTGCGCCGGCTTGGCCGGCTTTTTCGAAGTCGCGGCTATCCAGGGCCGCGCCAACGCGTCACTGGCGGCCGGTTATGGCTACACCGGAATCCTGGTGTCGTTCCTCGCGCGCCACAATCCGCTGGCGATCATTCCGGTGGCGATCCTGTTCGGCGGCATCGTCGCCTCGGGCGGACTCGTCGAGCGCCGCATGGACCTGCCCGACGCGACGGTCTTACTCCTGCAAGGACTGACCTTCGTGGTGCTGCTGATGTCGGAAACCTTGTATGGTCGCTTCAAGATATTCCAAGTGCGCGGGGCCGCCGATCGCACATGAGTCAGAACGCCTTCATTATCGTCGTTCTCGCGCTCATCGGTGGAGCGTTGCGCGTCTCGACGCCTTTCATGTTTGTTGCACTTGGCGAGTGCCTCACGGAGAAGTCGGGTCGCGTCAATCTTGGCCTCGAGGGCACGCTGGTTCTTGGCGCCATGTCGGGCTATGCGATCTCGTACCATTCCGGATCGCCGTGGCTGGGCGTTCTCGGCGCCGGCTGCGCCGGCTCGGTGCTGGGGGCGATGCACGGCTATATCTGCAAGCTGCCGCGCGTGAACGACATCGCGGTCGGCATTGCGATGATGCTGTTCGGCACCGGCGTCGCGTTCTTCTTCGGCAAGCCTTACATCCAGCCATCGGCGCCGCGGCTTGGCTCGTTTTCGCTCGGCGCCTGGACCGGGAACGCGCAGATCGCGACTGCGCTGCAGATCAATTCGCTGCTGATCGTCGGCATCGTCGTCGCGCTGGTAATGGCTTGGGCCTTTGCCAATACAAAATGGGGCCTGATCGTACGGATGACGGGCGACAGCGCCGCGTCCGCGCGGGCAATGGGAGTGTCGGTCGATCTGGTGCGCTTCCTCTGCACCACCGCGGGGGGATTTCTGGCCGGCATCGGCGGCGCGTTCCTATCGCTCTACTACCCGGGCTCCTGGAATCAGGGGTTGTCGTCCGGGCAGGGACTGATGGCGGTGGCGCTGGTGATCTTTGCGCGCTGGAGCCCGATCCGTTGCGTGATCGCCGCTTTGTTGTTCGGCGCCGCCGGCGCCATTGGGCCGGCGCTGCAGTCGGTCGGCATCACGCAAGGCTACTACTTCTTCAATGCCGCGCCCTACATCCTCACGCTGTTCATCATGATCGCGTCGGCCGGCTCCAAGCGTGCGGCGCGCGACGTGCCGGGCGAACTGAGCATCACCAAGTGACGGCGGGCGGCCTGCCATGAGCGCTCTTATCGGATTGAACAAAACTCCAACCGGCGTGGTGCTGGGGCTGGTTCAGCTTCATCGGGCGGCGGAGTGAATCATGCCCACCGTCCCTGGCGACCCATATGCCTGGCCGTTCGACGGCAACTTCACGCCGGCGAACACGACGCTGATCATCATCGACATGCAGACCGACTTCTGCGGCACGGGCGGCTACGTCGACGCCATGGGCTACGATCTCTCGCTCACGCGGGCGCCGATTGATCCCATTCGCTCCGTGCTCGATGCCATGCGCACCAAAGGTTACGGCGTCATTCACACGCGGGAGGGTCACCGGCCCGATCTTGCCGACCTTCCGGAGAACAAGCGCTGGCGCTCGCAGCGCATCGGCGCCGGCATTGGCGATCCGGGACCGTGCGGCCGCATCCTGGTGCGCGGCGAGCCGGGTTGGGAAATCATCCCTGAGCTAAAACCGTCGCCGGGCGAGCCCATTATCGACAAGCCCGGCAAGGGCTCGTTTTGCGCAACCGACCTCGAGTTGATGCTGCGTACCAAAGGCTTTCGCAACATCGTCCTGACCGGGATCACCACGGACGTCTGTGTTCATACCACTATGCGCGAGGCGAACGATCGCGGATTTGAGTGCCTGTTGCTCGAGGATTGCTGCGCCGCCACCGATCGCGGCAACCATCTCGCCGCAATCAAGATGATCAAGATGCAGGGCGGTGTATTCGGCTCGGTCGCTGACTCGAAGAGCTTTGTGGAGAATCTGCCATGAGCTCCGCCACGATCACTCCGGCGGGTAACGGTGCCGCCCCAACATTGCGCGCTCCCTCCCTCGAAACGATCGGAATGACCAAGGCCTTCGGTCACCTGGTCGCGCTCGACGATGTATCGATCAAGATCGAGCCCGGAACGGTCCATGCACTGCTCGGCGAGAACGGCGCCGGCAAGTCCACGCTGGTCAAATGCATCATGGGCTTTTACGCAGCGGATCGCGGCCAGGTCCTGCTCGACGGGATGGAGGCGCCGATCCGCAATCCCCGCGACGCGCGCGCGCTGGGCATCGGCATGGTGTATCAACATTTCACATTGGTGCCCTCGCTCACCGGCGCCGAGAACCTCGTCATCAGCCGCGCCGATGCGCCCGCCGTGATCGACTGGAAAAAGGAGATGCGTTCGCTCGAAGCTTTTCTCGACCGCATGCCGTTTCGTGTTCCGCTCGACGTGCCGGTCTCGGCCATGGCGGCGGGTGAGAAACAGAAGCTGGAAATCCTGAAGCTTCTGTATCTCGATCAGCGGCTCTTGATCCTCGACGAGCCGACATCCGTGCTCACGCCCGGCGAAGCTGACGAGATGCTGGGTTTGCTGCGCGGCATGACGCGGCGAAACGAAATCACCGTCATCATGATCACGCACAAGTTTCGCGAAGTCTTGAGCTTTTGCGACAGTGTGACGGTGCTGCGCCGCGGCCGCAAGGTCGGCGGCGGCCAGGTTGCGGATCTCACCACCGACGCGATGGCGCGGATGATGATCGGCGATACGCAAATCCGTGAAGGTGCTGTGCGTAGCGCCAAACCCGCAGGCGACACGGTCCTCGAGCTCGCTGCGCTTTATGCGGATGACGACGAGGGAATGCGGGCGCTCGATCAGGTCAATTTGAAAGTTCACTCCGGCGAGATCGTTGGCATAGCCGGCGTCTCCGGAAACGGTCAGTCGGAGCTCGTCGAGGTGCTGGCCGGCCAACGGCCGCTCACCGACGGCCGCATTATCATCAAGCAGCACCCGTTCGAGCCAGATCGAGACAGTTTCTATCGCCTGAAGATTTTCGGACTGCCAGAGGAACCGCTCAAGAATGCGACCGTGCCGCGGATGACCGTCGCCGAGAACATGGCTTTCCGCACGTTCGATCAGCCGCCGACGGCAAAGCTTGGCTGGTGGCTTTCGCCGGGACCGATGCGGGAGAAGGCTCGCGAGTTGATTGCGCGTTATCGCGTCAAGACCCCATCGCCGGAAACCGCGATCGCCGATCTCTCCGGCGGCAATGTGCAACGCTCCGTGCTGGCGCGCGAACTCTCCGGCGACGTCGACGTCCTCATCGTCGCCAATCCCTGCTTTGGTCTCGATTTTGCGTCGGTTGCGGAAATCCGCGCGCAGATCATGGAACAGCGCAACCGCGGCGCCGCAGTGCTGCTCGTGTCGGAAGACCTCGACGAGATTTTGGAGCTTGCCGACCGGGTCGCCGTCATGTCCGGGGGCACGATCAATTACCAGGCCCCCGTCGGCGAGACGGATCGCTCCACCATCGGCAAGCACATGGCTGGACATTGACCGTCTCGCGCCTTGTTCGATGAACAAGTTCAAGGTCGTCATTTTCGACTACGACGGCACGCTGTTCGATACCCGCCCCGCGATCGCTCATTGCATCCAACGCGCCTTCGCGGCTTGCGGCCGGCCGGTTCCGACGCTTGAGGCCGCAGCCGGCACCGTGAGGACCGGTCTTCCGCTGCAGGAAAGTTTCTTTGTCCTGGACAAAACTCTGCGCGCCGACCGGACTGCGTTGAATGAAATCGTCAAGACCTACCGAAAGATTTATCTCGACGAGGGCGCGCCGCTAACGAAGCCATTTGTCGGAGTGAGGGACGCGCTACAGGATATTCACGCCCGTGGGACAAAATGCGTGGTCGTCAGCAACAAAGGTATAGCGGCGATTCGCCAATCGCTCGATCAAAGCCAATTAGGCTCCTTCGTGGATCTGGTGTTTGGCGATGAGGCGGGACTGCCGAAGAAGCCTGACCCTGGCATAGTGGTGAATCATATCCTGCCGCGATATGCGCCATTGCGAAAGGAGCAAATGTTGGTGGTCGGCGACACCGAGATCGATATTTTATTGGCGAAAAGAACCGAAATCCCTTGCTGCTGGGCGTCTTATGGCTACGGCGAGACGGAACGCTGCCGACAGCTTAAGCCCGAGCACGAAATCTCCAACATCGAACAACTGCCGGCGCTGGTGGCCCTATGACGCACCAGACGCAGGGGCTGCCGCATTGTCGGCGACGCGCGTGGCAGCCTCGCCGCGCAAGGACACCGGCATGAGGCTGACGTGGGCCGCAGCAATCCGCCAGCCGTCCGCAGTGCGAACCCAAACATGGCTTTGCCGGCCGGTGACGCTCGAGCCGATGCGCTGAAACTCGGTATTGGCGGTCGCAAAATCCCGTCCGTAGGTGACGATCATCGTATTTTTCAGATGTCGCGTCAGATCGATGGCTGGCCGGGTGCTGCGGAAGGAGGCGATGGCCTCGTAGCCGTAAAGGTTCTCGGCAATGCCGAAGCGCAGCGTATTGGGATTGTTCCAGAACATGGCGTCGAGCGTCGCGACGTCGTTGGCGACCAAGGCGCGTTCGTAGTGCATGAACGCCGCGGTGACCTCGGCAACGACTTCTGGAATGTTGATCTCTAGCATTCGACAATGTCCTAACCAGCGATGGGGGGTGACGACACCAGCACGCCGAGCTCTTCCGCGGCGGCGGCCACCCTGAACACGAGGTCCTCGCGCCAGGGCGCGGCGACGATCTGCACCCCGAGCGGAAGCGAACCTGCTTGGGCGACCGGCGCGGCCAATGTCGGCAGGCCAGCGAAGGAAAACGGCTGGGTGAACACCCCGAGATGTCCCGCCGCCGGCAGTTGCTGGCCGCCGAGCTCGATCAAACCCTGACCGATGGGAAACGCCGGATAGGGCGTAGCCGGCGCGAGAACCACGTCCACCTTGTGGAATAGCTTGGTCAGCTCCTGGCAGTACCACCGACGCAGCCGCTGGGCGTGGGAGTACCAAGCACCAGGCGCCAGCGCTCCGGCAAGAAAGCGCGCCCGAGTCATTGGGTCGAATTCCGCCGCGTGCGCGATCAGATCGGGCAGATGCAACTCGGCACCCTCGACAGAAGTGACAATCATCGCTGCCGCACGCGCCAATCCCGCCGCCGGCACTTCGATCCGCTGTGTTGTGCCAAGGGCTTCGGCGACGCGTTCGACCGCGGCAAATGCGTCAGGGACTCCGTGGCTGGAAAAATAACCGGTCGCTACTGCAACTCGGATGCCGCCAAAGCCCTGCCGCAAGATCGGCACGACAAGCTCTGCCGGGCGCATGGCGCAGGCCGGATCGTCGGAGTCCGCGCCCTGGAGCGCATCATAGGCGATGGCGAGGTCTTCCACCGAACGCGCGAAGGGGCCGCCGACGTCGAGGCTTGACGCGAACAGCCGCATGCCGGCGCGGCTCAATCGGCCGAAAGTCGGCCGCAATCCGAAGACGCCGCACAGCGCCGCCGGCACCCGGATCGAGCCATTGGTGTCCGAGCCAAGCGCCAGCGGCACCAGGGATGCGGCAACCGCCGCGGCCGAGCCACCCGAAGAGCCGCCGGCGATGCGGGCGGGATCATGCGGGTTGCGGGTCGCGCCGTAATGGGTGTTCTCGGTGGAAAAGCCGTAGGCGTATTCGTCCATGTTCAATGCACCGACCAGCACAGCTCCGTGCTCAGCCAGCCGGCGCACCAGGGCGGCATCGCGCGACGCCGGTGCGCGGTCGAGGTCGATGTGAGAACCAGCGACGGTGGCGATATTGGCGATGTCGTATAGGTTCTTGACCGCGAATGGGACGCCGGCGAGCGGGCCGGGGTCGCGCCCCGCCGCGCGTTGTGCGTCCACCGCCGCAGCCGCCGTCAGCGCGCGCTCCTCGGTGACTGTCGTGAAGGCGTTGATCGCGCCGTCGCGCACAGCAATTCGCGTCAGCGCCTCTTGCACGACCTCCACTGCGCTGCGTTCGCCCGTGCGCACGGCGGCAGCCGTGGCGCACACGCCGATTGCCACGCTCATTCGCGCTTCCCTTCACCAGGAACGAACACGGCTGCGGCAATCAATTCCTCCGGCAACGGAAAAGCCAGGACAGGCCCAGCCACCCGCGCCAGGACGGCGAACGCGTTGATGACGTCGCCAAGATCTTCGGGCGCGAGCGGCAGTCCCAGCGCGGCAGCGGCCTGGGTCACGTAGAGCACCGGATCGAACGTTTCCGCCATGGCTATTTGGCTTTGCCGATGACGCCTTCGACGTACCAGTCGAAGTTGCCCATCTGCTCGCCGCCCCAGGCCTGGCCGGCCGGAATCCGGACGGCGTCCATGTTGTCGGTGACTGGACCGGTGAAAGGATTGAAGCCTTGGCCCACTCTGTCGGCCGCGGCGGTGACGAGGGTGCGGACGTCAGGCGGCACCGCTGCCCCGAACGGCGCGACCGCCATCATGCCTTGGCCAAGACCTTGCCTCACCATCGCGGGTTTGAATGTCCCGGCCATGACGCTCTTTGCCGTCTCGGTCATGAACGGTCCCCAGGTGAAGCCGAGCCCGGTGATCCAGAATTTCGGCGCCAGCTGCGCGGCCTCGATCGACTGGAACCCGATCGCGTAGGCGTTGCGGCTTGCGGCGGCCTGGATGATGGTCGCCGGCGAATCGACGTGCATGGTCACGACGTCGGCGCCCTGATCGATCAACGCATTGGCGGCTGCGGCTTCCTTCGCCTTGTCCGACCAGCCGCCGGTGACAACCACGCGAGTCTGTGCGGCCGGATTGACCGAGCGCGCGCCCATTTCAAAAGCGTTGACGTTGCCGATCGCGTAGCCAATCGGCACACCAACCACAAAGCCGAGCGTGTTCGACTTTGTCATCTTGCCGGCCGCCACACCCATCGGATACCAGGCGGCCTGGGTCGCGCCAAAGAAGTTGCCGAAATTGGGTGCCTGCATCCAGCCGCCGGCATGCTCGAAGTAGACGTCGGGATGGGCCTTGGCGAGGTTGAAGGCAAATTGCTGATGGCCGAAGCTCGTTGCGAAAATAAGTTTCGCGCCCTGCTGAATCATGCCTTCCATGACGCGCTCGGACTCGGCGCTCTCCGGCACGTTCTCCGCCTCGATGAGCTTCAGCCCGGGAATATTCCGCTTCATCTCTTCGAGACCGTCCTTCATGGCACGGTTGTAGCCGTAGTCGTTGACGCTGCCGACATAGATGGCCCCGACCGTGAGCGAAGGCTTGTCCTGCGCCGCGACCGGGCCCGCGGCAAACACGGCGAGAAGTGCTGCCCATGCCGCGGCAATTATGCTTCGTGTCATCGTTCTCTCCTCTGATGATGCGGCGGCCCGGCACCGGCGCGAACGGATTCAGTACGTCCTATTCCACCCCGACAAAGGTTCGACCAAGTGCCGCAGGAGCAGCCGACTGGCGTCGCCATCCCCACAGGATGAGCACCAGGAGCGTCAGCAGATACGGCGTCATGTTCATGATGAACGGCGACACGTCAGCGCCCGCGGCCTGAAGCTGCAGCTGCAAACCCTCGGCGCCGCCGAACAGAAGCGCGCCGGCGATCGCCCAAAGCGGATTCCATTTGGCGAAAATCACCAGTGCGATAGCGATAAAGCCGCGGCCGGCCGTCATTCCCTCGGCCCAGGTTAGCGTGAGCGCGATCGACATATGCGCGCCGGCAATGCCGCCGAGCAGGCCCGCGAATGCGAGTGCCTGGTACTGCACCAGTTCCGGCCGCAGCCCGGCGGCAAAGGCGGCCGCCGGGCTCTCGCCGACGGTGCGTAGGCTGAGCCCCCATCGGGTGCGGAAGATCAGCCACCATGTCAGCAGCGCCGTTGGCAGCGCCAGATAAACCAGACTGTCGTAGCTCAACAGCCGCGCGCCGATCCCACCCGGCGCAAGACCGGGAACGGCGAGTCGCGGCAGGCCGCTGATCAGTGCGCCAACGAACGGCCGGCCGATCAACGCGCTCAAACCTATACCGAAGAACATCAGGCTGAGACCGGCCGCCAGTTGATTGGCGCGACGGCTGACCACCACATAGGCAAAAATGAGGTTGGCCGCCGCTCCTGCGATAGCGGCCGCCGCGATGCCGAGATAAGGCGAGCCCGTCAGCGCGGTCGCTGCAAAACCGCTTGCCGCGCCGATCAGCATGATGCCTTCGAGGCCCAAATTGACGATGCCGGCACGCTCGCCGACGATCTCGCCGAGCGTGGCATACAAGAGCGAGGTCCCCGACATGACCGCGCCTGCGACTATTCCGGCGATCAAAGCGGGGTTCATCGCGCGGCGCTCCCAATGGGTTGGCGTCCGAGCACGATGAAAAGTATGACGGCGATGAGAATATTGACGACGGCAAACGGCACGCCCTGGGTGATTTGAAGAATGTCACCGATCGAGCTGATCAGCGCGAACAAGAACGACATGATCACGATGCCGCTCGCGCTGGTGCCGGCGAGCCAAGACACCAGGAAGCCGATGAAGCCGTAGCCCGGCGAGACTTCCGATACCAGACGGCCCTGGATGGCCGCGACTTCGGCCATGCCGGCGAGTCCGGCGACGCCGCCGGCGATGAACATCACGATCAAGATGAAGCGAAATATCGGAATGCCGAGACGCCGCGCGGCTTCCGGGTTACCGCCGATCGCCCGCATGTCGAGGCCGAAGCGGGTCCGCGTCATGGCAAGCGAATAGAGGATGAGCGAGGCCAAGGCGTAGACGAGGCCGAGATGCACCCGCGAATGAAAGAAAGTCGGCAGCCGCGCGGCTTCGACAAAGGCCGGAGATTGCGGGTAGGACGAGCTCTCCGGGCTGCGCCACGGCCCGAAGATGAAATAGCTCACGATCAGCGGCGCCACATAGTTGAGCAAGAGCGTCGAGATGGTCTCATTGACGAGCCGCAACGCCCGCAACACGCCCGGTATGAGCGCCCACAAACCGCCACCGACGAAGCCAAGCACCGTCAACAGCGGCAAAAGAACAAAAGCCGGCTGATCGCGGAAAGCTAGCGCGCCGGCGGTCGCCAACCAGGCGCCCATATAGAGTTGGCCCTCGGCGCCGACATTGATCAGCCCGATGCGGGCCGGCAGCGCCGCCGCGACCGCGGTCAGCAGCAGCGGGATCATGCGTACGAGAAGCTCGGAAAAGCCGTAAGCGTTGCCGAATACATAAAAGAGCGTATCGGCATAGGCCTTGAGCGGGTCCTTGCCGGCGGCGACAAGCAGCGTCGCGAAGACGCAGAGCGCGATGACGGAGACCAACGCGAAGGTTTTTGCGCGCGCCGCGCAATTCGACAAGATGATGCCGTCAAGCCGCATCGGATCGTTCCGCCAAGCCGACCATGGGCGGCCCCACCGTTTCAGCGCGGAAATCCTCAGGCGTGAATGCGGCGGCGATGGCGCCGTGAAACAGCACCAGAAGCCGGTCGCTCACTTCAAAGAGTTCATCGAGATCCTCGGAAATCATCAGCACCGCGGCGCCGCGATCGCGCACGTCGCGCAGCAGCGCCCGCACGGCAGTCGTACTGCGTGCATCGAGACCGCGCGTCGGATAGAGCGCGACGATCAATTTCGGCTGATGAGCCAATTCGCGGGTCAGGACGAGACGCTGCAGATTGCCGCCGGACAGCGTTGCGGCGCGCGCCGCAAAGTCTGGACGCGGGAAACCAATTCGGGCAAAGCTCCGTTGCATGTCGGCGTCAAGTCGCTGCCAATCGACCCCGAGCCCGGCGCGATAGCGTCGCCCACTGCCGAGCGCGAGATTTTCGCGCACCGTCAATCCCGGCACGCAGGCGAGCGCGAGCGGGTCGTCCGGAATTGCCGCGACGCCCTTTTCCCGCGTCACGGCGATGGACCATCGCGACGCATCCTCGCCCCATAACAGCTTCGTTCCCGCTTGCGGCTGTTGCAGGCCGAGGATGAGGTCGCCGAGCTCCCTTTGGCCATTCCCTGAAACGCCGGCAACGCCGACGATTTCGCCGGCTCGCACCGTCATGGAGACGTTGCGGAGCGGCGTTTCTCCATTGCCGCCGACGGTCGAAACATCGACCAATTCAACTACGGTCGTTCCACGGTCATGGCGGCCCGCCGGATCCAACAGCGGCACCGGCTGGATCGGCGCATCACCGAACATCAGCGAAAGCAGTTTTTCCTGCTCGGCCTCGCGCCGATCGACAATTCCCGCCACCCGGCCGTGACGCATCACTGCGATGCGATCCGCGCACGCCAAGACCTCGCGCAGCTTGTGGGTGATCAAGACGATGCCCATGCCCTCGGCGCACAATTCCGCAAGTGTCTTGAACAGACCCTCGCTCTCCTGCGGCGCCAAAACCTTGGTCGGTTCGTCGAGGATGAGCACGCGGGCGCCGGCCAGAAGCTGCTTGAGGATTTCGACCTTCTGCTGGTCGCCGACCGCAAGCTGGCGTGCCGGCATGAAGGGATCGACCGCAAGGCGGAAACGATCGGCATAGTGGCGCATGCGTTCGAGGATCTCGGCGCGCGGCACGACGGCCGGCAGATTTTTCTGAAACAGCGCCACATTCTCGAACACGCTCAGCGCCGGAATCAGCGTGAAATTCTGAAACACCATGCCGATGCCAAGCGCGCGAGCATCGCGTGGCGAGGCGATCTCGACGTGCTCGCCATCGACCCAGATCTCGCCGGCATCCGGCGCGTAGTAGCCGTAGAGGATTTTGGCCAGCGTACTTTTCCCGGCACCGTTCTCGCCGAGCAAGGCGAGCACCTCGCCCGCGCCGACGCTAAAATGAGTGACGTCGTTTGCCAGTAGAGCGCCAAACCGCTTGACGATACCGCGCGCTTCCAGGAGGGGCGGCACGCCGGTCATCGCTCAACCGGCTTTGGCGTGCAACCGCTAGGCATCGAAGCATTTTGGCGGCATGTATTTTGCTTGGTCATAGTAGGCACGGCACCGCCACGCCTTGCGGGCATAATGCGCAGGCGCGGTTTCGCTAAAACGCCGCCGACAGGAGGCAAGCCTTTGATCGTACTCATCGAATACCGGAGTCTCGCGGCGCTCCGCAGCCTCGGAATTGGCTGGGAAGCCAATGTTCGGAAGCCGGCGTTCTACCCGGTTTGAACTCGCCGTCCGAAATTTCGGGTCCGCTGCCTCGCATCGGTGCAATGATGCCCGAACGAGCGCCGCCAGGGAAATGACAAAGAAACATGCATGTCATAGCCGAACGGAATTTACGTACGGTCGACCTCAACCTGCTGGTCGTGTTCGATTCGTTGATGGCGGAGCGCAACGTCACCCGAGCGGCCGAGCGCAATGGCCTCAGCCAGCCTGCGGTCAGCAAGGCGCTCAACCGCCTGCGCGGCCTGTTCGACGACCCGCTGTTCGTGCGGCGCGACCGCGGCATGGAGCCAACCGCACGCGCGCTTGAGCTTGCCGGACCTATCCACGGCGCGCTCGCCGATATTTCCCGGACCTTGACGCTGCCGGCGGCGTTCGAGCCTTCCACCGTAAAGGCGACGGTCAAGATTGCCACCATCGACCTTTACCACACCAAGCTCATGCCATCGCTGGTCCGGCAGTTACGCCAGCAGGCGCCCGGCGTCGATCTGCAAGTACGCGCCAACGATTGCTCGCAGCTTCGCGAGCAGCTCGCCTCGGGCGAAGTCGACATCGCGTTTGCGCCGCTCGGCCGCAGTGCCGAGCTTTGCGCCGAGCCGCTGTGGAACGACCGGCTGGTGATGCTCGTCGGCAACGATAATCCGCTGCCGGAGCCGATGACGATCGAGACTTACGCGGCAGCCTCGCACCTCGTCGAAGCCGGCCATGTGCAGGTGTCGCCCGAAGGCGTCGGCACCAGCGTCGTCGACGCCATCCTGGCGGCCCGCGGCTTGCGCCGGCATATCGCGCTGGTCTTGCCGAACTCGGCCGGCATACCTTTCATCGTTGCCGCCACCGATCTGATCGCGACACTGCCGAGCCGCATCGTCAAGGGTCTGCTGCCGATGGCGAACGTGCGCATTCTGACTCCGCCGCTGCCCGAGGTCGAAGTGTCTCCCCACATGTTCTGGCACCGCCGCACCCATGCCGACCCGTTGCAGATCTGGATGCGCGCCATGATCCGGGAGATCGCGGCCGGCATGTAACAAACGCGGCAAGAGCATGATCCGAAAAGTGGATGCCGGTTTTCCGAAAAGATCATGCTCCAACGAAAAAAACTAGACCGTGATCCGATTCAATTTGATCGGATCATGGTCTAGTCGCGCTCACAGCCTACGCATCGCGCGCGCAATCTTGGCCATGAACGCCGCGCGTTGCGCATCGGTGGCGACATTAAGGTGATAAAGCGCGTAATAGTCGGTGCGCGCTTTCCCGCCCGTAAACCAATGCACATAGCGCTTGACGATTTTGCGCGGCGGATCGCTCATCCACAGCGCCATATAGCGCGGCCTGCCATAGGTGACGATGCCGACGATGCGCTTGATATTGCGCAATGTCGGCTTGACGTGCGCCGGATCGCTGAGATCGAACGCGACACCGGGCATAATCATGCGGTCGAAAAAACCCTTGAGCATGGCCGGCAAGCCGAAGCACCAGGTTGGAAATTGCAGAATCAGCGCCTCGGCGGACGTGAGCCGTGCGATGTAGTCATCGAGGCCGGTGCGGTTGCGCGAGACATCGTGATAGTGCCGGCGGCCCTCTTCCGACAGCACCGGATCGAATTCTTCCGCGTAGAGATCGAGCAGATCGACCTGGTGACCGGCATCGTTCAGCGCGCGCAAAACCTCTTTGCGGATGGCGGCGTGAAAGCTTTCGGGCAAAGGGTGGCAATAGATGTAGAGGATGCGCATGGAGCGTCCGGCGCAGCTAGCCGGCGGTGACGTCGACCGGCTCGTTGCCGGCGAGCACACGCTCGGCTGTCTGCCGGTCGAGATCGCCCTCACAGGCGGCAGTGGCGCAAGGCGTCATGGCGGCGGTCGACACGGGGTTCCTCGGCAATGGCGTCACGACACGTCTTTAAGCAACGACCATGCCAGCCAAGTTCGCCGATAAGCATTTGAATAGTTTATAAAAATCGCCATTGCAGAGGCGTGATGCCCCAAATTGATGCTTTTCAAAAGCAATGACGCTGGTCCATTCTATGGCGAAATGACCGGCGGACCGGCCGTCAGGATGACCAAGACCCATGATGAAATTCAGCTTTGAAAACGCCAAGAGTGCCAAAGCCTTCCGTATCAGCCCGAGCGATACGAACTATTTCGCGCTGCTGTTTGACCGGGAAAAGGACGGCATCGACAACATTTTCGTCGTCGAGATTTTCACCAAAGGCGGCGCGACGCCGCCGAACGAGCACGCCGAGGCGCACGAATTCTTTTACGTGCTCGAAGGCGAAGGCAAAGCGCAATGTGACGGCAAGACCGTGCCAATTCGGCGCGGTGACGCGCTTTTGCTGCGGCCCGGCAGCGAGCACCTGATCGAGAATACCGGTCCAGGCAAGCTCTACACGCTGACGGTGATGACCCCGAACGAAGGCTTTGCCGAGCTGATCCGCAGCGGCCACCCGGTCGAGCTCGACGAGGAGGATTTAAGGGTCCTGGGAGCTATCTAATGGACGAAGAGCCAAAGCTGGTGGCGCTCGGTAGCGCTCCCGGCAATCAGTGGCACGTCAGCGTCACTCACGCCAACCTCGTTCGCGTTCCAGCGCAGCCGCGTCCGATCACTGTCAGCACCGACAACCGCATCGTGACCTTCGATCTCGCGCGCACCGCGATCATCGTAGTCGACATGCAGAATGACTTTTGTCACCCCGACGGCTGGCTCGCCCATATCGGCGTCGACGTTGCGCGGGCACGGCGGCCGATCGTACCGCTTGCCGATCTGCTGCCGCTCTTGCGCCGCGCCGCCGTGCCGGTGATCTGGCTCAACTGGGGTAACCGTCCAGACCGGCTCAATCTCAGCCCGGCGCTGCTGCACGTCTATAATCCGACCGGCACCGGCATCGGCCTCGGCGACCCGCTACCTAAAAACAGCGCCCGAGTACTGGAACTCGGCAGCTGGGCTGCGGCAATCGTCGACGAACTCACCGTCGCGCCGAGCGACGTTCATGTCGCCAAATACCGGATGTCCGGCTTTCAGGACACGATGCTCGACAGCATCCTGCGCAACCTCAACGTCACGACGCTGCTGTTCGCCGGCGTCAATGCCGATCAATGCGTGCTGTGCACGCTGCAAAGCGCCAATTTCCTTGGCTATGACTGTTTTCTGGTCGAGGACTGCACGGCGACCACGTCGCCGGACTACTGCATGGCGGCGACGCTCTACAATGTCCGCCAATGTTTCGGCTTCGTCATCGACTCCAAAGTCATTTCGGCCAAGCTCACGCGGTGACTCGCACCGCGGGCATAGCGGCTTCCCAAAGTTCTGAATAATCCGGCGGAAGCGTCGAAATTTTCTCGCCCTCGCGGATCACGACACGATCGGACTGCGGCCGGCAGACGATCTCGTTGACGGTGCGCGCGTTGAAGACGATGAGCCGCGCCAGCGCGCCGACCGTGAGCCGGCCGTGTCCCGCGAATGCGCCGATCAATGACGGCGTCATGCCGACGAGCGCCGGCGCGGCGCTCAACGGGTGATCGAGATGCAGGATGCGGACTGCCTGGCGAAACGTGTCGACGATGTCGTGGTCGCCATAGGCATAAAAGCTGTCGCGGCAATTGTCGCCGGCGGCCGCCACGCGGATGCCGCGGCGGAGCATTTCGTGGACCACGGTGACGCCGCGCCATCGCGGCGTGCGGCGCTCTTTGCGGTCCTGCAAATACATATTGACCGTCGGCAAGGTCACCACCGCGATATCGGCCTCCGCCAGCAGATCGAGCGTGCGATCGACCTCGGCCTCTGGCTGCATCGCCAGGCTGCAACAATGACCACACACGACACGGCCCTCGTAGCCATGCCGCATCGCCGCGCGAGCGACGAACGGCAACGTCGCCGCCGCCGGATCATGGGTCTCGTCGACATGCAGATCGATATTCAACCCGTGCCGCGAAGCCAGCGAAAACACGCGGTCCAGAAGCGCATCGATATTATCGAGCGGCGCGCCGTGATTGCCGATCGAGGCGCGCGTCACACCGCCGAGCAAGCCGTCCGATTTGGCGACGATCGCAGCCACCCGGTCGCCGAACTCATCTGCCAGCAAATCGATTGGACACAGTGCGACCGCCTGAAGGTCCACCTTGCCCTTCCACTCCTCGCGCATCTGCCGCAACACGTCCCAGCTCCGCTCGGCGGTTTCATGATAGGTGTCGATATGCGTGCGGATCGCCGAGACGCCATGGGCGTAAGCGCAACGCAGGCCGAAATCTATGCGCCGGCGCAAATCCGGCTCCGTCCAGTTCGGCCGATCCGCGGCCGCGGCAAGGCGTGCATTGAGAAACGTGCCGTCGACGTTCGGGCTGCGTTCGACCGTGTGGCCCTTGTCGAGATGGGTGTGAATGTCGACCAGCGTCGGCCAGATCTGGCGGCCGCCGACATCGACGCACGCAATCTCGTCATCACGTTTTTCAACCGGCCCTTCGATGCGGACGAGCTTGCCGTCTTCAATCAGCAAGTCTGCTTGCACAACGCCTTCCGCATCAACCGGCGTCGGCAAAACAATGCCGTCGGCCAACAGGCCGGCGGGCACGCGCGCATTCGCGAGCCAATAGCGGCGCGTGGTCGGCCAGACGATGTCAGCGAATCTGATCGGCATCGGCGGCGTAGAGGCGGTTGAGGGAAAACGCGGTCATGTCGCGCAGTAGCGCGATGAAACCGTCGATCTGGTGTTCGGCGGTTTTACGCCCCTTCTCGGCCGTGGCCTTGCCGGCGTTGCCGACGGCACCTTCGGTGTTGAGGTCTTGCGCGATCCAGCCGAAGGCATGCTGGCCGGTCGGACTGAGATGCGTGAATTCTTTCTCCATGGCGATGGCGGAGGAGACAAAATTCTTCGCCTTGTCCATGCTGACAAGGTCGCGGCGAAACGACAGCATCAGCGAGGTCTCGATGTCGCCGGCGTGGATGCCGTGACGCGCCTCCACCGCGTCGTACATGCCGTTCGGCAGCCCGAACCAGCGCCAGTGCGTCGAGACGACCAGCATTCCGAGCTCGACCCGCAGTTCACGCGCAACGGTCGCCAGCACCGATGCGTTGCCGCCATGAGAATTCGCCAGCACCAATTTGCGCAAACCGGCGCGGTGGACTCCCCTGCCCGTTTCGACAAGCACGTGCTGCAGGGTTTCTGCCGACAGGCTCAGCGTACCCGGCGACAACAGATGTTCGTTCGACTTTCCGAAGGCCTGGATCGGCAGCACCAATACGCTCAGCTCGGGCGGGAGGCGTTCCTTCAACAAACCGATCATGCCTTCGGCAATCGCGGTGTCGGTCATCACCGGCAGATGCGGGCCGTGCTGCTCGGTCGCGGCGACCGGCAGAATGGCGATGGTCGTTTCAGGGTCGAGCGCCCTGAAATCGTCGCTCTTCAGTTCGGCCCAGAAATACGCTCGTCCCGGCACGCTCGCCTCCTTTGCTCGTTTCGACGCAAGCGCCGTGCCAATCAATGATTCCTGATCGGTTCTAGGTTAGGCATTGCCTTGCGCAGCTCTTCGACGACCAGGCTCGGAAACGTGTCGAGGCCGCCGCGGGCGCGGACCATTAGTTTGAGCGCGAGTGGATGATTGGTGAGTTCGTCCAATGGCAAATGCCGGATTTCTCCCGCTTCAACGTCTTCTGCAACATCGACCGGATTGAGGAAGGTGATGGCTTGGCCACTGCGGGCAATCCGCTTCATGAATTCGATCGAATTGGTCTCGATGGTCGGATGCAATGGAATATTAGCGTGGGTGAAAGCGAGATCGACGGCGGGACGGATCGTCATCGAGGAATCGGCCACCGCGAGCGGAAACTCGGCGCAATCCGCCAAGCGCAGCGACCGCCGCTTGGTGAGCGGGTGCTTCGGCGACACCACGGCGCCGATGGCAAGATCGTGGCTTGCGACAATGCGCAAGCCCGGGCTGTTGGGCGGGTTATAGGTCAGCGCCAAATCGGCTTCGCCGGTCAGCACCGCATTAGTCATCTGATCGAACGGCAGCACCCGAATGCGCAAATGCACGCGCGGATGCTGGTCGAGAATGCTGCTCAGGAAGCGCGGCAGCGGACCGGCGGCGAGCCCATTCATGGTCGCGATGGTGACTTCACCACGGGCCAGCCCTTTGAGGGCTTCGATCTGCGCTTCGGCCCGCTGATGGCCCTTCAATGTGTCGCGCACATGTGCGATCAAAACTTCTCCCGTCGCCGTCAATCGCAGGCGCCGCGGCATGCGCTCGAAGATCGGTGCGCCAAGCTCGTTCTCCAGCGCGAGAATCTGCCGATTGATCGCCGAAGAAGCGACATTGAGCCGGACGGCGGCTTTGCGGATCGACCCCAAGCGGGAAACCTCGTCGAGGTACCTGAGCAATCGCGAATGCAACATGGGGCCCGTCCTTGATCGAAAGCGTGTCGTCGCAGTCGCCCGCATCGATCTGCCAATAACTTGATCGGCGTGCACAAAGCTTCGGCATTGATGCCTCAAAGGCATCACTCAAAGCGAAATTTGATGCTTTTATTACCATTCAATTCACGCACAGTGCTGTCAAGAGCAGTGCTGGCCCGCATCCTGCATGGCTTGCACCAACAGCATCCACAGCAACGACAGGACACACCATGTCGCGATTGCGCTTTACCTTGATGACTGCGGCCGCGGCCGTATTGCTCGCGCTTGGCCCCGCCAACGCCGCCGACAAGGTGGCGTTTCTCACCAGCTGGTACGCGCAAGCCGAGCACGGCGGCTTTTATCAGGCGAAAGCCACCGGTCTTTACGATCAGGCCGGGCTAGACGTCACAATCAAGATGGGCGGGCCGCAGGTCAACGGCATGCAGCTCCTGCTCGGCGGCGAAGCCGATGTCATGATGGGCTATGACTTCCAGGTCCTCAACGGAATAGCGAAGGGTCTGCCCGTCATCACCATCGGCACGTCGTTCCAGAAAGATCTGCAGGGGATGATGACCCATGACGACGTCAAGGATCTCGGCGATTTGAAGGGCAAGACCATTCTCATCGCCACACCCAGCCGCACGTCGTGGTGGCCGTGGCTCAAGCACCAGTTCGGCTATACGGACGAGCAGACGCAGCCTTATACGTTCAACCTGCAGCCGTTCTTTGCCGACAACAATATCGCCCAGCAGTCCTACCCGTCGTCCGAGCCGTTTCAGGCGATGGAGAAAGGCGTGCCGGCAAAATTCTTCCTGTTCGCCGACTATGGCTATCCGCCCTATGGCACGACCATGGTGACGACGACAAAATTCGTAGCTGAGCATCCCGATGTGGCACGTCGCTTCGTCAAAGCATCGCTGGAAGGCTGGAAGAGCTACCTCAAGGGCGATCCCGGACCCGGCAACAAGCTCATTCAAGCCGACAATCCGAAGATGAGCGACGCGCAGATCGCCTTCGGCATCAAGCGGATGAACGAGCTGCAGATCGTCGACGGCGGCGACGCCAAGACCATGGGCATCGGCATCATGACCGATCAGCGATGGAAGGCCACTTACGATATGATGGTGAAGGAAGAGTTGTTGCCCAAGGACACCGATTGGACGAAGGCCTACACGACGCAATTCGTGAAAGACCTCAAAATCTCTTGGCAGTAGCTCTCTTGGCAATAAGCTGCACGGCGGAATGATACGGCCGACGACATGAGCTTATCGGCAAGTGGCAAAAGAATCGCCGACCTGTTGCCGCCGCTCGTGGTCGGCATCCTGTTCCTGGTCGGGTGGGAAGCGTGCTGCTGGATTTTTCGAATTCCCTCCTATCTGGTTCCGTCGCCAAGCCTTATCGCCAAGACCTTCGTCGCCGATGCACCATCGCTGCTGCACGCGCTCTGGGTCACGCTGCGCGTCACGCTGATCGCGCTGGCGCTGTCGATCGGCATTGGCACGGCGGTCGCGTTCCTGTTCGTGCAAAGCCCTATCATCGAGCGCAGCTTCTTTCCCTACGCCATCATCCTTCAGGTCACGCCGATCGTGGCGATCGCGCCACTCATCATCATTCTGGTGAAGAATACCCAAGGCGCGCTGATCATCTGCGCCACCATCATTGCGATCTTTCCCATCATCTCGAACACCACCGTGGGCTTGCGCAGCATCGACGCGGGACACCAGGATCTGTTCGCCATCAACCGCGCGACGCGCCTGCAAAATCTCGTCTATTTGCGGGTTCCGAGCGCACTGCCGTATTTCTTCGCGGGCTTGCGCATATCCACCGGCCTCGCTCTGATCGGCGCGGTGGTGGCGGAATTCGTCGCCGGCACCGGCGGCCGCAACACCGGGCTCGCCTATGAGATTCTGCAGGCCGGCTACCAGCTGGAAATTCCGCGTATGTTCGCAGCGCTGTTCCTGATCACGTTTGCCGGAATTGCACTGTTCCTGATCACCGTCGGACTTTCGAAACTGGCGCTCGGGTCGTGGCACGACAGCGCCGTCGCGCGGGAAACTTGAGAAAAAAGCCGCCAAAGCGAGAGTGGAGGACCACATGTTGACGACGAAACAGAATGTTTTGCGCCGATACTGGTATGCGGTGATGCCGCTCGATGATCTCGCCGCCGGTCCAAAACCCTTTCGCCTGCTCGGCGAGGACATCGTGCTGTTTCTCGGCGCCGACGGCAAACCCGCAGCCCTGAAGGATCGGTGCTGCCATCGCACGTCCAAGCTGTCCAAAGGCTGGTGCAAGGACGGCCGGATCGTTTGCGGCTATCACGGCTGGACCTACGACCGCACCGGTAAGCTGGTTCATGTCCCGCAGTTTCCAGTCCAGCAAGAGGTGCCGAACCTCTCGACGCCGGCCTACCACTGCGATGCCCGCTATGGCTACGCCTGGGTAGCGCTCGACGAGCCGCTGGCGCCCATCATTGATGCCGATGAGGAAAACGATCCCCGCTTCCGCCGCATCCCGCAATTCTATGAAGTGTGGAACACCGCCGCGTTCCGCCTGATGGAGAACTCCTTTGACAACGCGCATTTTGCTTTCGTCCACAAGGGGACGTTCGGCCAGCTCAGCCAGCCGCTGCCCGAAAAGTACGAAATCAAGGAGACCGATTACGGTTTTGAGGCCGAAACCATCATCACGACCGCCAATCCGCCCGTGCAGTACCGCATCTCGGGAACGACGGACCCGACCACCAAGCGCCACATGCGCAACAAGTGGTTCATGCCGTTCTGCCGCAAGCTCGATATCGAATACCCGTCCGGGCTTCGCCACATCATCTTCAACTCGGCGACGCCGATCGACGACGACCATATCCAGGTCGTGCAGTGGCTCTATCGCAACGACACCGAAGCCGACTGTTCGGCGAAGGAGCTGATCGATTGGGATTTCCAGATCACGCGCGAAGACAAGGATATCATCGAGTCGACCGATCCCGATGTGCCGATCGACATGTCGCGTCGGGTCGAGGCGCATATGGTCTCCGACCGCCCGGGCATGATCATGCGCCGCCGATTGCTGCAATTGCTCGAGGACCATGGCGAGGCCGAAGTGTTCGCGCCGCGCAATGCAGGCGCGCCGGTCACAGCGATTGCCGCGGAGTAAGCGCGTGAGCAACGTCATGCCCCAGGCTGCCGCGCTCGCTGTTGCGGAGAAATCCGAGCGTTATCCGCTCGACGACTTCCTCGCCGACATTGCCGGCATCGCGGCGACGACCGAGCCGATCGATCTCAAGCGCCGGTCGCGCGACTATTTCTGGTATAGCCCGATCCTCTACGAGATGCTCAAGGACAAAATCGCCGACGTCGTCGTCACGCCCCGCGACGAGGCCGATGTGGTGCGCGTTGCCGCGGCCTGCGCCAAGCATCGCATGCCGTTGACCGTTCGCGGCGGCGCCACCGGAAACTACGGCCAGTGCGTGCCGCTACGAGGCGGCGTCGTGCTCGACATGGCCGCGCTCAACCGCATCGAATGGCAGAAACCCGGGCTGGTCCGGGTCGAGGCCGGTGCCAAGCTCTACGACATCGACGCCGCGACCCGCCCGAACGGCTTTGAATTGCGCATGCATCCCTCGACCAAGCGCTCCGCGGTCATCGGCGGCTTTGTCGCCGGCGGCAGCGGCGGGGTCGGCAGCGTCACCTTCGGCGGCATGCGCGAGCCGGGCAACATCGTTGCAGCGCGCATCGTGACGCTCGAGCGCGAACCGCGCGTCATCGAGCTGCGCGGCGACGCGGCGCAGAAGATCAGCCGCGCCTACGGCACCACCGGGATCATCACCGTTCTCGAAATGCCGTTGGCGCCGGCACAATCCTGGATCGACGTGATCGTTACCTTCGACGACTTCGTTGAGGCGGTCCGGTTCGGGCACACCATCGCCATGGCCGACGGTATCGTCAAAAAACTG
>JBAUYI010000062.1:0-45333 GCA_049584715.1 Xanthobacteraceae bacterium | reverse complement strand
GTCAATACGGCGTCTTCTTCGGTGCTTATGAAGTTGCAAACATCGACTTGACCCAACACAAAAGTGTCGGTCATGTCTCCGAACAGATGTCGATCATGTCCCCGGGCTAAACACTTGTCCCGGCCATCCATGTCTTTACGCTCTGCGGGTATGAAGACATGGATGCCCGGCATGAAGCCGGGCATGACGAGGATGGTTCAATGTCTCAACTTTCCGAAGAACAGCGCCTGATGCGGCAATCCTGCCGCGATTTCGTCGACGACGTCATCATTCCCTTCATCCGCGGCAATTGGCAGCGCGAATGGTCGATGACGCCGGAGGACCGGCTGCCGCCGGAAATCCTGCAAGGCGCCGAGAAGGTCGGTATCCGCACGCTCGGCGTGCCCGAAGAGTTCGGCGGCATCGAGCTCGACCGGGCGAGCGAGGTGCAGACTTTTGCGCTGATCGCCGAAGAGATCGCCCGCGGCGATTCCGGCCTCGCCGACAAGCTGGTGCAGAACTGGAAAGTGTCGGTACTGTTGCGCAATCTGGCGCCGCGGCACTTGCAGGAAAAATGGTTCAAGCGGCTGATGGCCGAGCCGCAATTTTTGCTCGCCCACTGCCTGACCGAGCCGCGCGGCGCCTCCGACCGCTGGCTGCCCTACAACGTGCCGGAAGCCGCGATGCAGACGCGGGCGGTGCAGCAAAACGGCGAATGGGTGATCAACGGGCGCAAGCAATTCATTTCGAATGGTTATGACGCCGGCCTGTTCGTGGTCTATGCCAACACCAATCCGCAAGTCGGCATGCTGAAGGGCACGTCGAGTTTCTTGGTGCCGCGAGGCACGCCGGGGCTGACCATCGCGCGCTGCAACGAGACCGTCGGCTGCCGCTTCATGAACAACGGCGAGCTGGTGTTCGAGGATATGCGGGTCCCGGCGGATCATCTCCTGGTCGAGGGCGACGCACTGGGCAAGGCCGCGGTCTATTTCCAGCCCGGCAAGATCATCCAGGCGGCGAAAAATCTCGGCGTCGGCGTGCGCGCCTTCGAGCTCGCCGCCGATTACACGCAGAACTACGTGCAGGGCGGCCGCATCCTGATCAAGCATCAGGCGGTGGCGCTGCGGCTTGCAGACATGGCGACGCGGGTCGAAGCCGTGCGCGCGCTGCTGGCGCGCGCATCAAAGGCCGTCGACGACAATGCGCCGGACGCCGACACCCTGTGCAACATGGCAAAAGTGTTCGCCTCGGAGGAAATCCTCAAAGTCGCGCAGCATGCGCTCGAACTGCACGGCGGCAACGGCGTCATGCTCGATTTCGGCGTCGAGAAGATTTTCCGCGACGCCGCGATCTTTTTGCACATGGACGCCACCGTCGATATTTCAAAATTCAAGATCGTCAAATCGATGTTTCCGCACACCGCCGGCAAATATGCCGGGCCGGAGGCTTAGGCCCTCTGCGTCAGCCGGAAACCGGCGATGACGATGGCAAGCCCGACGAGCTGCCAAACGCTCGGCAATTCGCCCACCGTCACGGCGCCAACCACGAGCGCAAACACCGGCACCAGCGACGGATAGAGCGCCGCGCGGCTGACGCCGAGCAGCTCCACCGCGCGGGTGAACAGATAAATGCCGCCGGCGCCGGCGAAAATGCCCTGCACCATGGCCTGCATGAAATTTTCCCAAAATCCGGCCGCCACCATGTTGTCGAAGCACAGCAGCAGCAGCGGCAGGCCGGCGAGCGACAGGATGCTGGTGACGGCGGCCGCCCGCATCGGCGCAATGCGGAAACGCCGCAGCAGCATGCCGAAGATCGCAAACGAAATTCCCGCGGCCACGAACAACAAGTCGCCGGTGATGCCCTGCGCGCCCATGGTGCTCAGCGCTTCGATGCCGATCACGCAAAGCCCGAGCACGATGGTCAACGCGCCGGCGACGCGGCGCCAGGGCAAAGCCTCCTTGAGCACGATCCGCGCCAGGATCAGCCCGCCGACCGCGGCGCAGGACGGCTGGATGATGGCGCCGTGACCGAGCGGCACGAACACGTAGCCAAAATAGCTCCACAGCGCGAGCGGCAGGCCGCCGAATGCGGTCAGCAGAATGCCGTGCCGCCAGCCGACGCCGCCGAGATCGCGCAGTCCGCTGGCCGCCATGAAGGGGAACAAAATGAGGCCCGACCAGACGAACCGATGCAGCGACAGCACCAGCGGCGACAGTCCGATGAGGACGCCGTGGCGCGCGGCAACGAAGCCGAGCGACCAAAAAAAGGCCGAGCCGGCGCCGCACAACACGCCCAACGCCGTCGCGTGTTTAACCGGCAGAGATGGAGCAAGGGTCATTCAGCCGCGAATCATAGTCTGTTGCGGCTTTGGACAACAGCGCATGAAAATTCACGGCTGGCTTCGCCAAATGCGAAGCCGAATTCAGTCCAACTCATCGATGTCGGCGTCGTTGAGCAGATCGAGCCCGCCCGCCGCCACGACCTTCCCTGCGTTCAGCCGCACCACGGTGGTGGCGATGCGGCGCACCTCGGCGGCGGTGTGGCTGACATAGACCATCGGGATTCCGGCATCGTCGCGCAGCCGCACCAGATAGGGCAGGATTTCGCGCTTGTGCGCGACGTCGAGCGAGGCCAGCGGCTCGTCGAGCAACAACAGCCGGGGCCCCATCAGCAACGCACGACCGACGGCGACGCGCTGACGCTCGCCGCCTGACAGCATCCGCGGCCGGCGATCGAGCAAATGCCCAATATCGAGGAGTGCAACGATGCGCTCGAATTCGGACGCATCGCGCGGCCGACCGCTCATCCGCCGGCCATAGTCAACGTTTTGCCGCACGTTGAGATGCGGGAACAGCCGGCCCTCCTGGAACACATAGCCGATGCGGCGCCGATGCGGCGGCACATTGATGCCGCGGGCGGCGTCGAACAGCACCGTGCCCTCGATGGCGATCGAGCCGCGATCCGGCGTGAGCAGGCCGGCGATCATGTTCACGACAGAGGTCTTTCCGGCCCCGGACGGCCCGAACAAAGCCGTGGCGCCACGCGCCGCATCGAAGCGCACGGCAAGTTTCAGCGCGCCAAGTTGCTTCTCCACGTCGACGGCCAGCACCATCACTCTCCGTGAAAGCGGATGGTGGCGCGCCGGGCGAGCCATTCCGAGGCGAGCAGCGCTGCAAATGCCAGTACAATGGCGATCAGGACCAGCCGCCCAGCTGCCGCGTCGCCGCCGGGAACCTGGGTCAAGGTGTAGATCAATGCCGAAATCGTCTGCGTCTCGCCGGGGATATTCGACACGAAGGTGATCGTCGCGCCGAACTCACCCAAGGCGCGAGCAAAGCACAACACTACGCCGGCGATGATGCCCGGCAACGCCAGCGGCAGCGTAACGGTGAGGAACACCCGAGGACGGTTGGCGCCGAGCGTCGCCGCGGCATCTTCGAGCTTGCGGTCAATCGCCTCCAGCGCCAGCCGGATCGGGCGCACCATCAAGGGAAAGCCCATGATGCCGCACGCCAGCGCCGCGCCGGTCCAGCGGAACGAAAAGACGATGCCGAAATGACTGTCCAAAAAGGCGCCGATCGGCGCCTTGCGCCCGAACCATATGAGCAGGAGATAGCCGGTGACGACGGGTGGCATCACCAGCGGCAGGAAGACCAGGCCATCGAGTATGGTCTTGCCCCAGAATTTTTTGCGCGCCAGCAGCCAGCCGATGGCGAGGCCGAACGGTAGTGCGCACGCGGTCGCCACCATTGCAATGCGCAATGACAGCTCGACCGCAGTCCATTCAGCGGGAGTGAGGTCGAGCACGTTACTCAGCCCTCCCCTGCAGGGGCAGGCGAAGCAGGAAGAACGCTCACGACGTCGGCTTCATCAGAACTGCGAAGCCGTAGGATTCGAAGATCGTCTTGGCCGCCTGCGAGCGCAGGAATGCGAGATACGGCGTCACATCGGGCCTGGCGCCCGTCGTCGCCGCGACCGGATAGATGATCGGATCGTGGGAATCATCCGGGAAGACGCCGACGACCTTCACGCCCGGCTCGACCTTGGCGTCGGTCGAATAAACAATGCCGAGCGGCGCCTCGCCGCGCGCGACCAACACCAGCGCCGCACGAACGTTTGCGGTCATGGCCATCTTCGGCTCGACCGATGACCAGACGCCGAGCCTTTCCAGCGCGGCCTGGGCGTATATCCCGACTGGCACCGCCTTCACGTCGCCGGTTGCGATCCGGCCGTCGCCGGCAAGTTTTGCGAGATCGAACCCCGGCGCGATCGTCACCTTATCGATCTTGGAATCCTTGGGCGCGATCAGCACCAGCGTGTTGCCGAGCAAATTCACTCGCGTGTCGTCCTTGATGAGTTTCTTCTGCGAGCCGTAGTCCATCCATTTCAGGTCGGCGGACACGAACACGTCGGCCGGCGCGCCGCCTTCGATCTGCTTCATCAACGCCGAGCTGGCGTCATAGCTGGCGACGACTTTTATGCCGCTTTGCTTGGTGAAGGCGGCATTGACGTCGTCGAGCGCGTTCTTCATCGAGGCCGCGGCAAAGACGGTGATGGATTTGTCCTGCGCCTGGGCTGCAAACGGCACGGAGGCAATAGCGATGGCCGCGGCCATGGCCGCCAGGATGGATTTTCTTGTGAGCACGACGGTTCTCCAACAGCTTTTGGGCGCGCCAACACTGCGCGCCGGATCACATGATCCGTAAGATAGACACGACCGCCTCGGGGAACCGTCGTTCCGGGCATTTACGGGGCGCGCTCAGCGCACCGTCGGTCGTGCCGGAACAATAAGCCGCCGGCCGGACGTGGACAAGCGACGCCGCTGTCGCACCGCAACGGCCGCCCTCGCCCCGCCGGCCGAGAGCCGTGCTATCCTTGCGCGCAGGAGCGAGGGCCAATGAGCGCGGCAGAGCCGATCGAAGGCGAATACGACTACATCATCGTCGGCGCCGGCTCGGCCGGCTGCATTCTCGCCAACCGGCTCTCGGCCGATGCCGGTAACCGCGTGCTCATTCTCGAAGCCGGCGGCCGCGACAACTGGATCTGGTTTCACATTCCGGTCGGCTATCTGTTCGCCATCGGCAATCCGCGCTCCGACTGGTGTTTTAAGACCGAGCCCGAAGAGGGCCTCAACGGCCGCAGCCTGAATTATCCGCGCGGCAAGGTGATCGGCGGCTCGTCGTCGATCAACGCCATGATCTATATGCGCGGCCAGGCCGCCGACTACGATCACTGGCGCCAGCTCGGCTTGAGTGGCTGGGGCTGGGACGACGTGCTGCCGTATTTCAAGCGCCACGAAGATCATTTCCTCGGCGCGAGCGAGGCCCATGCGGTCGGCGGCGAATGGCACGTCGCGGCGCCGCGGGTGCGCTGGGATCTGCTCGATGCCTTCCGCGCCGCCGCCGAACAGGCCGGCATCAAATCGATCCCCGACTTCAACCGCGGCGACAACGAAGGCATCTGCGCCTTCCACGTCAACCAGAAGCGCGGCCGGCGCTGGTCGGCGGCGAGCGCCTTCCTCAGGCCGGTGCTCAACCGCGCCAACTTGCGGCTCGAGACCGGCTGCCTGGTCGAAAACGTCGTGTTCGGCGGTCGGCGTGCCGCCGGCGTGCGCTGGACGCAAGGCGGGCAAGCGCGGATGGCGCGGTGTCGCGGCGAAGTCATCCTCGCCGCCGGCTCGATCGGCTCGCCCCACATCATGCTTTTGTCCGGCGTCGGCCCGGCGCAGCAATTGCAAGAGCTCGGCATCCCCGTCGTACTCGACCGGCCGGGCGTCGGCGCCAATCTGCAGGATCATTTGCAGCTGCGCATGATCTACAAAGTCGACGGCATCACCACGCTCAACGAGCGCTATCATGCGCGATTCGGCATGACGCGCATGCTCGCCGAATTTGCGCTGTTGCGGCGCGGACCGCTGACCATGGCGCCATCGCAGCTCGGGCTATTCACCCGCTCCGACCGCGACCAGGAACGCGCCAATCTGCAGTATCACGTCCAGCCGCTGTCGCTCGACCGTTTCGGCGAGCCGCTGCACACGTTCCCCGCCTTCACGGCGAGCGTGTGCAATGTGCGGCCGACCAGCCGCGGTTTTGTGCGGCTACGCTCGCCCAATCCGGCCGACGCGCCGCGCATCAAGCCGAATTATCTCGCTACCGACGAGGACCGCCGCATCGCCGCCAACGCGATCAGATTGACGCGGCGGATCGTGGCGCAGCCGGCGCTGAAAAATTTCCATCCCGACGAATATCTGCCGGGGCCGCAGCTGCACGATGACGACGAACTGGCCTTGATCAAGGCCGCGGGCGACATCGGCACCACCATCTTTCATCCTATCGGCACCGCGAAGATGGGGCTTGAGAGCGATCCGATGACGGTGGTCGACGACCGCCTGCGCGTCGCCGGCATCGAGCGGCTGCGCGTCGTCGATGCCTCGGTGATGCCGACGATCACGTCGGGCAATACCAACGCGCCGACCATGATGATCGCGGAAAAGGGCGCCGCCTTGATCCGCGCCGATGCCGGGGCTTAAACCGTCATGAACCCCGCAGCGCGCGCCAAGGCGATGCTGATCGACCCGACGGCCGAATGGGCGCTGATCGCGCGGGAGTCCGGCGATCCCGCTTATCTGTTGAGCCGTTACGTTGCGGTGCTGGCGCTTATTCCCGCCGTGGTCGGCTTCATCGGCTCGAATTTCATCGGCATGGTCGTCCCGGGAACCGGCCTGGTGCGGGCATCACTTTTCAATGGCGGCTTCGGCGCGATCTTCGCCTATGCGCTGGCCTTCGCCATCGTGCTGGTGCTGGCGCTGATCATCAATCTGTTGGCGCCGCTGTTCGGCGCGCAGAAGGATTTCGACAGCGCATTCAAGCTTGCGGTCTATTCCTACACGCCGGTGTGGCTCGCCGGAATTTTCCTGGTGCTGCCGGGCCTGCGCTTTTTGACCTTGCTCGGCTTCTACGGCGCCTATGGGCTGCTGCTCGGCCTGCCGCGGCTGATGAAAGCGCCGGAGCAGAAGTCTTACCCCTACGCCCTCGTCATCATGGTTTGCGCCGCCGCGCTGACGCTAGGCGCCGCTGCCACTCAGCACGCGGTATTCAACACCGCATTTTAGGCAAAGGCCTAAGGCGCCTTCACGACCTGCTTACACGCCGCCGGCAACGCGGCGAGCGTCGGCCCGGTCCGCGGTCCGGCCGGCTTTTCCGGCGGCTTCGGATGCAGCACGCCGGCGGTGAACCAGTAATCGAGCGCATGGCCGCACCCGTCGCCGGCCGGCACCGGCGGCTGCGATTCGCATTGCGGGCTGTCGGGCGGACAATTGAGCCGAATGTGGAAGTGCTCGGCATGCCCCCACCACGGCCGCACCTTGGCCAGCCAGGCGCGATCCGAACCGGCCTCGCTGCACATTGCCTTCTTGATCGCCGCGTTGACGAAAATGCGCGCGATCCCGGGATCCTCGGCGGCAGCCTTCACCAGCGCGGTGTGGACCGGCGTCCAGACGCTGTGGTCGACGTCGAGACCGCTCGGCGCCACCATGTTGACGGCGCCGGTCATCTCGCGCTCCTCGCGACTGAGCACGTGGTCGGGCATCGGGCTGAACCAGATATCGGCATCGAGCCCGATCTGGTGGCTGGCATGGCCGCTCAGCATCGGGCCGCCGCGGGGCTGCGCCATATCGCCGATCAAAAGCCCGTTCCATCCGGCCTTCTTGGCGTTCTCACCAAACCGCTTGATGAAATCGATCAGCTCCGGGTTGCCCCAATTGCGATTGCGCGACAGCCGCATCACCTGCCAGGTCGAGCCCGTGATCGGCAGTTCCTCGCCACCGGCCATGCAGCCCTTGGCATAGCCGCCGATGGCGCGCGCCGGGCCGGCGAGCGGTGTCAGCTTGCGGGCGAACAATTCTTTCGCCGGGATATTCGGGGCGTCGGGATTGGCGAGCGGCGGCAGCGGCACCTTCTCGAGCGTGCCCGGCGGCGTGGTATCGACGGTGCTGGCTGCTCGGTTCTGCGTGCCGGCGTCTTGGGCTAGCTGTTGGGCCAGCGCCGAACCGGCGCCGAGAAAGAGCAGCACGGCGAGCGCGCGGACCGGAGCGAGCATTATTTGTTCTCCACGACAGACTTCGCCCCCGCCGTTGCCCGGTACGCCACCGCACGGGCGCGGCGGCGATACGCTGCCGCGAGTCGTTCGTCCTGTCCAGTTACGAACAAGTCATCGCTTGCACCGGTCAGCGCCAAAAGCCTCTGTTCCGTCGCCGCGTGCGGCTCGACCGTACCGTCGTGGAAGATATGCCCGATGGTGAGCCCGCGTTCGGCCAGCGAGTGCGCCACCAGCAAGCAACGATGACAATCGAGCGGCTCACGTTCCGCGCACATCAGACAAATCCGACGCTGCGCCCCCTCGGCCGTCAGTCGATCGAGTGCGACTTGAAAGTCCGGCTGCCGCGCCATGGCCTCGTAGTCGGCGACGCCGTCGCGATAAAGCGCGGCATCCCGCGGACGGCCGCCGAGCGTTTCGCCATACGCCAGATAGGTCATGCTGTGCTGCGCCAGCGTCGCAGCCAAATTCTTGCCCGAAAACCACGGAAAGCGGCGAGAGAACGGCCTCGAACGGACGTCGGCGACAGCGTCTACGCCGGCGTCGCGTAGCAAGGTAACGAAGCGCTCGGCAGGGATATTCGAATGGCCGATGCTGAACAGATCGAAGGACGACATCGCCGAAACTCTAGCGGAAAAGCCCAGCAGTTTGATGGCTGCTGGCGCATGGCAGATGATTAACCGTCGCTGTCGAGCCCGCTTTTTCGCAAGTTCCGACGGCGCTACAATGCTACCGCACTGTCGACGAGAAACGAGCCGGGGGATTGCAATGCGCCGGTTGCTTTGCGCGACTGTCATCGCCGCATGGTTTTTGACTTTCGGGCTTTGCTGCGAGCGCGCCGAGGCCTCGGTCGTCGTCAACATCGACCGCGCCAGCCAGACCATGGAGGTCAGCGTTGACGGCATGCCGCGCTATAACTGGCGGGTCTCGACCGCCCAGCAAGGCTACATCACGCCGCCCGGCACCTATCACCCGCAAATGATGGCGCGGCGTTGGTTCTCGCGGCTGTATTACAATTCACCGATGCCGTATTCGATTTTCTTCCATGGCGGCTACGCCATTCACGGCACCTACGAGATCTCGCGGCTGGGCGGACCGGCTTCGCATGGCTGCGTGCGGCTCGATCCGGACCACGCTGCCATCTTGTTCGAGTTGGTCGGGCGCGAGGGCATGAGCCGCACCACGATCGTGGTGCACTAGGCTCGCCATAGTCCGCCGCCGGACGCTTGTCGCTGCTATTGGCCAATTATGGTCTTCGCCCTGGCGAGGAGATCGGGCGGCGCGGCGTAGAGCGCGGCAACGTCGCGGGCAACGTCTTCGCCGCTCATGGGCGTGACGGTGAGGCGGAGTTTTGCCGCTTCGCCGCAGAAAGCCGGATCGGCGACCATGGCACCGAACGCCTGGCGCAGCACCGCGACACGCTCCGCCGGCACTCGCCCCGAGGTCATGAATGGACGGCCGAGCTTTTCCGGCGCGATGAGGAAATTGAAAATCTCACGGTCGCGCTGGCTATTGAGCAGATCGCCGGCGAACGGAATTTTCGCATTCATATCCGGCAGCAATGTCGGCGACAGCCGCACGATCACATCGACTTTGCCGTCGCGCAGCCAATCCTGCGGCATGGCGGTCCAGCCGCCGCAATCGCCATCGACCTCACCCTTCTCGACCGCGAGCCTTTTGTCGGCGCTGCCGGAATAGCCGTCGACCTGCCGCACCTTGATGCCGAGCAGCTCGCGCAGCACGGCGATATCGACATTGCCGGCGGTGCCGGCGGCCGATGCCGCAAACACGACCTCCTTGCGCGCGGCAAAATCCTGCCAGTTGCGCACCCCGGCGGTATGCCAAAGATAACAGACGCGGACGTCCGCGCTGACATTGCCGATCCAGGCGTAATTGCGGAAATCGATCTTGACGCGCTCGGGCGACGTGAGCGCCTCGGTCAAGAGGCCCGAACTGAAGGTGGCCAGCACGGTGCCGTCTTCAGGCTGCGCGTCGAGATAGACGACGGACTTGAGACTGCCGGCACCCGGCACGTTCTGGACGACGATCGACGGCGTGCCTGCCAGGTGGCGGGGCAGATGGCGCTGCACCAGCCGCGCATAGGCGTCGGCACCGCCGCCAGGCGGCAGACCGACGACGATCTTCAACGTCTTGTCGGAATAAAAACTCGCGGCGTCATCGGCGCGAACCGCGCCGGCGGAAAAAATCAGCGCACCGGCCAGCGTGAGGCACCACACAAAACCGCCGCGCCGGTGCGCCGTCACGCAACAGCCGCCGCGCGATCGCCCGCAGGCGGGCGGTACAGCTCTTCGTCCATTTGCGATGTGACACCCTCTCTCTTGAGCGTCTCCTCATATTCCCGGCGCAGGAATGGGTCCTCGAGCCAATACGGAATGGCGGTGCCGCCCTCGGTGACGTCGATCGCCCCTTCGTCGGTATCCTTCTCGCCGGGCACGCCGGGCTTGTCCTTGCGATGATTGTTGGGACCGTACCAGCCGATCAGGCGCAACGGCTCTTTGCTGATGCCGAAATGGGCGTGGAACCAGTCGCCGCCGTAAGGCGCGGCGGTGACCAGGCCGACCGGCTCGTAATCCTGCCGGTAGATGTTTTGCGTCTTGCCGTCCCGCCACGGCGTCATGCCATCAGAGCGCGGCCACGTATAGGTGTAGCCCTTGCCTTTAAGGCAGACCAGAACCGCAGCCGACATATGGGCGTGCGCCTTGGAATAACGCCCGGTGCGGTGCTCGCCGACAAAGCCGTAGAACACGTTGTTGGCCATATGCGGCTCGACCCGCGTATAGCCGGGCGAGCGGCGATTATCGAGATAGAGATCGGCATTCATGATGTCGGGGATGAAATTGCTTTTGCGCAGCGCCAGGCCGCGCAGCGGATCGGGCACGATGTCGTCCTTCGGCTTGAAAAAGTCCTGGCTGCCGTCGAAACGCGATGGAAAGGCGACCGGGCAATTGAAGATCCAGTCGGTATCGCGAAAAATGTTCATGACGTTGGGCGCGGAGCTCGCGACCAGAATGAGCGCCGGCGACGACGCCGCGTTGACGATGCGGTGATTGGTGTTGAGCGGGATCGAGAACATCGAGCCGCGCTGCCACTCGAATGTGTGCGGCTTGGATTGGCCGTCGGCCCAGATCTCGGTGGTGCCGCGGCCTTCGACCACCACCATGATCTCTTCGTACATGTGCTTTTCGGGGTTGAGCGCGCCGGCGCCGGGCACCTCGATCACATAGCAGCCCCATTTTCCCTCGGTGCCGTAGAGCTGGATGAAGGTGCCGCGGCCGCCCATGCGCGGCCATGGCTCAAGCGGCATGTCCTGCACGCGGCGCACGCCGATGCCGCGGAAGATCGGAATGCCTTGCGCAGCCATAAAGTTGTCATAGGGCGTGTTGGGTCGCTGCCAGACGCCGACGCCGGCATTCTTGAGCCCTTCGGGTTCGTGCCAATGATCGCTGGTGACCTCGTGCATTTTCGACTCCGGACCGGCCAAAATTTTCGCGGCAACAGCCACAGATCATAAGCCGATTGTCTATCGACCGAAACGACCACGACCGTTAAAAAGGCGGGGTATGGAGTAGCCATGACGACGACAAAGACGCTCGGCGGCGTGATCGCCGCCATCACCACCGCGATCGACGACAAGGGCGAGCCCGATAGCGCCCGCTCGACCACGCTGGCCCGCTTCCTGCTGGCCAACGGCTGCGACGGGCTCAACGTGCTCGGCACCACCGGCGAAGCAACCTCGTTCTCGCTGGATCAACGCAAGCGCGTCATGAGCGCTTACGCGGCAAGCGGCCTGCCGCTCGATCGGATGATGGTCGGCACCGGCGCCGCCGCGCTGGCCGACGCCATCGCGCTGACCAGGCATGCCGCCGAGCTCGGCTTTGCCGGCGCGCTGGTACTGCCGCCGTTCTATTATAAAGGCGTGGCCGACGACGGCCTGGTCGCCTATATCGATGCGATCGTCGCTGCGACCGCGGCGCTTCCGATCCCGATCTACCTCTATCATTTCCCGGCCCAGTCGGGCCTGCACTGGCATGTCGCGTTGATCCGGCGACTGCTCGAGGGTTACAGCGAGCGTATCGTCGGCTTGAAGGATTCCTCCGGCGACATGGCGTTCGCCCGCGAGGCGGCGAGTATCTCGCCGCGCTTCAAGGTGTTCCCCTCGACCGAGGCGGCGCTGCCGGAAGCCCGTTCCGGCCCGTTCGCCGGCTGTATCTCGGCGACCGCCAATCTCAATGCCGATCTGTGCGCCCGCGCCTATCGCTCGGGCGACACCGCGGCGCTCGCCGAAGCGGTCACGATCCGCAAGCTGTTCGACGGCAAGGCGCTGGTGTCCGGCATCAAGGCGCTGGTCGCCCATATTCATGACGAGCCGCAATGGGCGCGCATGGCGCCGCCGCTCTCGGCTTTCCCGGCGGCCGACCGCGCGGCCGTCATTGCCGGCTACCAGGCGGTACGCGCCAAACGCGTGGCATAGTTGGGAAAATAGCCCTGCGTTGACGCCGCCGCCCCATCCCCCTATAAGCGCGACCCAAGGCGTCAGGCGTTTAGCCTGCGCTTCTTCACGATAACACTGGTTCAACAGGTCTCGCGCGATACCCCATGGCTAATACCAAGTCCGCCAAGAAAGCCGCCCGCCAAATCGCCCGCCGCACCGTGATCAACAAGTCGCGGCGCACCCGCATGCGCAGTGCCGTGCGCAAAGTCGAGGAGGCGATCACGGCCGGCGACCGCACCGCGGCCGTCGCCGCCATGGCTGAAGCCGAGCCGGCACTCGTGCGTGCGGCACGCAAAGGCATCGTTCATCGCAACGCCGCCCGCCGGAAAGTCTCGCGGCTCGCCCACCGCATTGCCAAGCTCGGCAAATAGCCATTAGAGTGACCAAGTCCGCGCGCGGCGCGTAAAGCGCAACGCCGGACAACCATCCGAACTTGGCGGGTCAGCGCTCGGCGTCCGACAGTCCGCAGACGTTCACGGATAGCGCTGATCATTCCCAATCCACGCGATTGGCAGTGGATCGCCATTAAACCTTTGCAGAATCGTCATTTAAGCCCGTGAAAATAGCTGCGAAAGCTATCTTCGCTTTTTGCGGGTGTCCGCCTTGTCGGTTTTTGTTTGCTCCGCGCGCAGGCTGCGAGGGTTACCCTGGAAATTTGAAAACGAGAATTGTTGTGCGATGAAAGGCTTATCCACAAGATGAATTTCGGGGGTTGGAGTCATCCCCGATTCCGTCGAGTCGAGTTTTATTTGGTCCGTTGTTTGGTCGCGCGCATTTTTGGGCTGTTTTCGGCTGTCATCGAACTGTAATCAGCCCGTTGAGTCAATGTCTTGTGGGAGTCATCGGCAACGCCGCTCGGCCGCGCCTTGGCAAGAAGTCCAATGTTGGCGCGGTTTTTCCTATTGCGAGCCGAAAACTGCGTGCTACGTTTTTCTTCCCTCAGGTTTCGAGGGTCATCACAAACGGGTTGATTGGAAGCTCATCGAAAAAATGGGTGCGGGAGAGCTGTGTCCAACTGCCTGCGGCTCTAGCGTTACCATAGTCGAGAATTCTCAACGAGAAAACCTGCTTATGAGCGTTGTAAAGCAGGTGAAACACGCAGGCAGCTTCTGACGGTCGCGCACAACGTCCAGCGCGGCAGTCAGGTGACAACCATCGGACTGGGAGCGATGGAGGTGGGGGCATGATGACGACAATCCATCCATTGGCGATAGCGGCGGGCGCGTCTTTGCCCAGGGTATGTTGGCCCAGAGTCCGTTGGCCTCTTGTCTTCTCGTTTCAGCCTGGCACCACCAAGCCCAGCGGCTGAACCCGCCTCGCCATCGATCGGCGGCTGCGATCGATTGATCCGCATCCGCGCCAGCACCATCCCTTTCGAAATGTCAGTTGCGTTGCCAATGTCCGGCATGGTGGGGCCTGCCTCGCCTGAGTTGCTCGGTCGAACTCTTACCTCCGAAGAAAAAAAGCAGGCCAAAATGACGAGCACCGACCGGGAGCGCTGGCAGCGGGTCAAGGACCAGCTCCGTAATCAACTCGGCGAGGACGTTTTCACCAGCTGGTTCGGCCGCATGGAACTCGACGCCGCGGAAAATGGCACGGTGCGGCTATCGGTGCCGACGCGTTTCCTGCGGACCTGGATCCAGGCGCATTATAGCGAGCACGTGCTCGCCAAATGGCAGGCCGAGGATTCAACCATCAGCCGCTTGGAGCTGAGCGTTCGCTCGGCGGCAATCCGCCCGCCGGTGGTGAAGCCCAAACCGGCAGAGCCGGCGGCGCTGTCACGCGACCCGCGCGACATGAACGGCGCCGAAAGCCGCGCCAGCGGGCCGTTCATGAGTGTGCACGAAGCGCTCGGCGGCTCGCCGCTCGATCCGCGCCTGACCTTCGATACATTCATCGTCGGCCGCTCGAACACGCTGGCGCACGCCGCGGCAAAGCAAGTCGCGACCAGCCGGCGCGGCGAACAGCTGATGTTCAACCCGCTCTATATCCACGCCGCCGTGGGGTTGGGCAAAACCCACTTGCTGCAGGCGATCACCTGGGCCGGCAACGGCGCCGACCGCAAAGTGCTCTATCTGACCGCAGAGCGCTTCATGTACGGCTTCGTCTCGGCGCTGAAGACCCAGACGACGCTGGCGTTCAAGGAAGCCGTGCGTGCCATCGACGTGCTGGTGATCGACGACTTGCAATTCCTGCAAGGGCGCTCGACCCAGGCCGAGTTCTGCCACACGCTCAATACGCTCATCGACGCCGGCCGGCAGGTCGTGATCGCCAGCGACCGGCCGCCGTCGGAACTGGAAAGCCTCGACGACCGCGTCCGTTCCCGGCTTGCCGGCGGGCTGGTGGTGGAGATCGGCTCGCTCGGCGAAGAATTGCGGCTCGAAATCCTCAAGAGCCGGACCGCCGCCGCCCGCCTCTATCATCCCGGCTTCGAAGTGCCGGCGCCGGTGCTTGCCTACATCGCCAAGGCGGTGACCCATAACGGGCGCGATCTTGAGGGCGCCGTCAACCGGCTGCTCGCCCACAACAAGCTCACCGGCCAGCCGGTGACCCTTGAAATGGCCGAGCGCGAGATGCGCGACCTGATCCGCCCGCAGGAGCCGAAGCGGGTGCGGATCGAGGACATCCAGCGCGTGGTCGCCCGCCAATACAATGTCAGCCGCGCCGACCTTCTGTCGTCCCGGCGCACGGCCAACGTGGTGCGCCCCCGGCAAGTGGCGATGTATCTGGCGAAAATCCTGACGCTGCGGTCGCTGCCTGAGATCGGGCGCCGGTTCGGCGGCCGCGACCACACCACCGTGCTGCACGCCGTGCGCAAGATCGAGGCGCTGGCCGGCAACGACACCACCTTCGCCGAAGAGATCGAGGGGCTCAAACGCCAGCTTCAGGACTGATGGCAATCCCCCACGAAAACGGCGAAAGGCCGGGAAAAGGCCGGGTCGGGGACGGGCCGGCCTTGCGCAACGCCGTTCGCCACGTCACTTTCGTCATCACGTTACTTTTGCCATCCGCCCATCATCCGCCGCGTGAACGGATTTCGCGATGAAGATCACTGTTGAGCGTTCCGAATTATTGAAGTCGCTGGGCCACGTCCACCGCGTGGTCGAGCGACGCAACACCATTCCGATCCTCGCCAATGTACTGCTGCGCGCCGACCGTTCGAAGCTCAGCCTGAAGGCCACCGACCTCGACGTCGAAGTGACCGACACGATCGCGGCCGAGGTGGGCCCTGGCGGATCGACCACGGTGCCAGCCCACATGTTCTTCGACATCGTGCGCAAGCTGCCCGAGGGTGCGCAGATCGTTCTGGAGTCCTCGGGCGATCGCGCGGCGCTGGCAATTCGCGCTGGCCGCTCGCGCTTTACGCTGCAGACGCTGCCGGAGAGCGATTTTCCCGATCTCGCGCCGGGCGAGATGACGCACAAATTCACGCTCAAGGCCGCCGACCTCAAGCGCCTGATCGACAAGACGCAGTTTGCGATTTCGACCGAGGAGACGCGCTACTACCTCAACGGCATCTACCTGCACGCGGCCGGCTCGGCCAAGGCGCAAACCTTGCGCGCGGTGGCGACCGACGGCCATCGGCTGGCGCAGATGGAGTTCGAGTTGCCCAAGGGCGCCGCCGGCATGCCCGGCATCATCGTGCCGCGCAAGACCGTCAGCGAAGTGCTGCGCCTGATGGAGGATAATGAGGCCGAGGTCGCGATCGAGCTGTCGTCGGGCAAAATTCGCTTCACCATCGGCGACGCCGTTCTGACCTCGAAACTGATCGACGGCACGTTCCCCGATTACGCCCGCGTCATCCCACTGGCCAACGACAAGGAGCTGGTAGTCGACAAGAAGGAGTTCGAGGCAGCGGTCGATCGTGTGTCCACGGTTTCGAGCGAGCGCGGCCGCGCCGTCAAACTGTCGATCACCGGCGGCAAGTTGCTGTTGTCCGTGACCAACCCGGATTCCGGCAGCGCCAACGAGGAGCTCGAGGTCGAATACGCGTCCGACCCGATCGATATCGGCTTCAATTCGCGCTACCTGCTCGACATCGCCGCGCAGATCGAGAGCGAGGCCGCGGTGCTCAAGCTCGCCGACCCGGGCTCGCCAACGCTGATCCAGGACAAGGATCCGCACGGCGCCCTCTATGTGCTGATGCCGATGAGGGTTTGACAGGGATCAGGTATCAAGGATCAGGTATCAAGCGCTATCTTGATCCCTGATTGCTGATCCCTGATGACTGTCCGCCGCCTGACGCTCAACAATTTCCGCAACTATCACGCGGCTTCGCTTGAAACCGGCGCGAAGACTGTCGTGCTGGTCGGGCCGAACGGCGCCGGCAAGACCAATTTGATCGAGGCCATTTCGTTCTTCGCGCCGGGCCGCGGCCTGCGCCGCGCCAATCTCGACGAGGTGGCGTTCAGCGAGGGCGACGGCTCGTGGGCGGCCGCGGCCGAGATCGAAGGCGCGCTCGGCCTTGCCACGCTGGGCACCGGCATCGAGCGACCGCTCGAAGACGGCGCAACGATCTTGCGCAAATGCCGGATCGACCGCGAGCCGGTCGGCTCCGCCGCGGCCTTCGCCGATCATTTGCGCGTGGTGTGGCTGGTGCCGGCCATGGACACACTGTTTGTCGGCGCTCCGTCCGAGCGCCGGCGCTTTCTCGACCGGCTCGCGCTCGCGGTCGATGCAGAGCACGGCAGCAGGGTCAACGCGCTGGAACGCTCGCTGCGGTCGCGCAACCGGCTGCTCGAGGAAGCGCGACCCGATACCCATTGGCTGGACGCCGTCGAGCACGAGACCGCGGAACTCGCGGTCGCGGTCGCCGGACAGCGCGTGGAAACGGTACACCGGCTCGACGGCGTGCTGGCAGGCCGTAAGGGTTCCGCATTTCCGCCGGCGGAGATCGCGCTCGACGGCTGGATGGAAAAGCTGGTCCCCGAGCACCCGGCCATCGAGATCGAGGAGCGCTATCGCACCGTGCTGCGCGACAATCGCGCCCGTGACGCCGCCGCGGGCCGGACCAGCGACGGCCCGCACCTCACCGATCTCAAAGTGACCTACGCGCACAAGGGCATCCCCGCCGCGGACGCTTCCACCGGCGAGCAGAAAGCACTCCTCATCGGCCTCGTCCTCGCCCATGGGCGCTTGATCGCCGAGATGACGGGTTTTGCTCCAATCCTGCTGCTCGACGAAATTGTCGCCCATCTCGACCCCGCCCGGCGCGCCGCGCTGCATGTCGAGCTCGCGCAACTGGGCGGCCAGGTTTGGATGACGGGTGCCGATCCGGCGCTGTTTGCCGAGATCGGCGATGACGCGATGATCATCGAAGTGGCGTCAGGCCGGTTGGAACCGCGGCGGCCGAACGGCTGACGGTGGAACCTGATGTGGTTCCACTAAGATTTGTTTGCCAATCTGTCATGCGCGCCCGGCAGCACCGGAACCAGAGTGCCAAGGAGGCTCTTAACCTCTCAAAGAGCGGAAACGTCGATTGCAGGACAAGGCCCAATTACCATGCCGGACCCGGCGGAAGACCAGATCGTGCGCAATCTCGCCAAGGCCATCGAGCGGCTGCACGAGGATTTGGATCGCGTGGAACTTTGGACTGCGGCGCTGAACTGTTTCCAGCGTCCGGTTCCCGATTATCAAACGGGCGAGCGTTATCTTTTGCCCACCCGGCCGCAGCGCCGGGACGCTCCTGTCTAGTCGCAAATCGAAGATTGCTTCCGGGCACAAATTTATTGCCGCCAAAAGACACCCCGACACCGCCATTTTACCGCCGCCGCAACGGCTATTTTCAGGCCTCGATTCGAGCCCCGGAATCGCCACGCGGAATCCTTGAAAAATAGCGATTTGACAATATCTTACCGGCATCCACTTTGTGCTGTATCCAACCCCGTTTTCGTGTACAACGAAAAGCGATTCTTGCGCGCTTTTCGCAAGCGCTTCGAAAGCTCATCTGAAAGCCCTTTAGGCATGGCCGAACCCGCCCGCAAAACCCCTGCAGCGCCTTCCGATTACGACGCCGAATCGATCAAAGTGCTCAAGGGGCTCGATGCCGTGCGCAAGCGCCCGGGCATGTATATCGGTGACACCGACGACGGCTCGGGCCTGCACCACATGGTCTATGAGGTCGTCGACAACGCCATCGACGAGGCGCTGGCCGGCTTCGCCAAAGACGTCGTGGTCACGCTCAACCCCGACGGTTCCTGCACCGTGCGCGACGACGGCCGCGGCATCCCGGTCGACATCCACAAGGGTGAGGGCATTTCCGCCGCCGAGGTCATCATGACCCAGCTCCACGCCGGCGGAAAATTCGACCAGAACTCGTATAAGGTTTCCGGCGGCCTGCACGGCGTCGGCGTCTCGGTGGTCAACGCGCTGTCGGCCTGGCTCAAGCTCACCATCTGGCGCGACGGCAAGGCGCATTTCATGGAGTTCCATGACGGCGACGCGGTCGCTCCGCTCGCCGTAGTCGGCGACGCCCAGGACAAGCGCGGCACCGAAGTGACGTTTTTGCCGTCGAAGAAAACCTTCACCATGACGGAGTTCGACTTCGCCACGCTGGAGCACCGGCTGCGTGAACTCGCCTTCCTCAATTCCGGCGTCACCATCGTGCTGTCCGACATGCGCCACGCCGTCGAGAAGCGCGAGGAGCTGCGCTACGAAGGCGGCGTCGAGGCGTTCGTCAAATATCTCGATCGCAACAAGACGCCGCTGGTGCCCCAGCCGATCGTCATCAAGGCGGAGCGCGAGGGCGTCAGCGTCGATTGCGCGATGTGGTGGAACGATGGCTACCACGAGAGCGTGCTCTGCTTCACCAACAACATTCCGCAGCGCGACGGCGGCACACACCTGGCCGGCTTCCGCGGCGCGCTGACGCGGCAGATCACCGGCTATGCCGAATCCGGCGGCACCGCGCGCAAGGAAAAAGTCGCGCTGACCGGCGACGATTGCCGCGAAGGCTTGACGGCAGTCCTTTCGGTGAAGGTCGCGGACCCGAAATTTTCGTCGCAGACCAAGGACAAGCTGGTTTCGTCCGAAGTGCGGCCGGCGGTCGAGGGCATCGTCAACGACATGCTCAAGGCCTGGCTGGAGGAGCACCCGAGCGAAGCCAAGATCATCGTCGGCAAGGTGATCCAGGCGGCGGCAGCCCGCGAAGCTGCGCGCAAAGCGCGCGAGATGACGCGCAAGAGCGCGCTCGGCATTACCTCGCTGCCAGGAAAACTCGCCGATTGCCAGGAGCGCGATCCGGCCAAATCGGAGCTGTTCATCGTCGAGGGCGACAGCGCAGGCGGCAGCGCCAAGCAGGGCCGCAACCGCGAATTCCAGGCGGTGTTGCCGTTGCGCGGCAAGATTTTGAACGTCGAACGCGCGCGCATGGACAAGATGCTGTCGTCCGAGCAGATCGGCACGCTGATCACGGCTCTCGGCACCGGCATCGGCACCGACGAATTCACCGCCGACAAGCTGCGCTACCACAAGATCATCATCATGACCGACGCCGACGTCGACGGCGCCCATATCCGCACCTTGCTGTTGACGTTCTTCTACCGGCAGATGCGCGAGATCATCGACCGCGGCCACCTCTACATCGCCCAACCGCCGCTCTACAAAGTCTCGCGCGGCAAGTCCGAGCAATATCTCAAGGACGAACACGCGCTCGAGAATTATCTGATCGACACCGGCCTCGAAGACACCGCGTTGCGCCTGTCATCGGGCGAAGTGCGCGCCGGCAACGATCTGCGCCAGCTCGTCGAAGACGCGCGCGTGATCCGCAATCTGCTGCGCGGCCTGCACAGCCGGTACAATCGCCAGGTCGTCGAACAGGCGGCAATCATGAGCGTGCTCAACCGCGACATTTTCGGCGACCCGCAGAAGGCCGTGGCCGCGGTGCCCTATATCGCCAAGCGTCTCGACGCTCTGTCGGAGGAAACCGAACGCGGCTGGCAAGGCCAATTCACCGAGGGCGCGGGCTTCCAGTTCGAGCGCACCGTGCGCGGCGTCAAAGAGGTCGCCGTGATCGATCAGGCGCTGCTCGGCTCCGCCGATGCACGCAAGCTCGACGAGTTTGCGCCGTCGCTGCAGAAAGTCTTCCCGCGCCCGACCCCGCCCGCCATGCTGCGCAGGAAGGACGAGGAAACCGCCATCCACGGCCCAGTCAGCCTGTTCGAAGCGGTGATGGCGGCCGGCCGCAAAGGCATCGCGCTACAGCGCTACAAAGGGCTGGGCGAGATGAACCCGCAGCAATTGTGGGAAACCACGCTCGACACCAACGCCCGCACCATGCTGCAGGTCAACGTCAAAGAGATCGACGAGGCCAACACGATCTTCGACGAACTGATGGGCGACAAGGTCGAGCCGCGGCGGGTGTTTATCGAGGCGAATGCGCTGGTGGCGAGCGTGGATGTGTAAGCCTGTCATGCCCGCGAAGGCGGGCATCCAGTAAATGCTGCGCGCTCGGTGAGTACTGGATCATCCGCCTTCGCGGATGATGACACCTAGAACAGATCGAAATACTCGTTCTGCTCCCACGTCGTCACTTCGGCCTCGCCACCTGCCTCAGCTTTAAAGCGCGCCAACTCGGCCTCTTTGATGTGGGCGTAGTAGTCGATGAAGCTTTCACCGAAAGCTTTTCGAAACATCTCGCTCGCCTGCAGCGCCGCGAGCGCTTCGCCGAGGTCCTTTGGCAGAAGCTGCGCCTTGGTTTCATACGGCGTATCCGCCGAAGGGCCGGGGTCACGCTTGTGCGCCATGCCGTCGAGGCCGGCGTAAATCTGCGATGCCATGTAGAGATACGGGTTCGCCGCCGGCTCGCCGATCCTGTTTTCCAGATGCGTCGCCGGATCGCCGGGTTGGCCGAGCACGCGCACCATGACGCCGCGATTGTCGCGCGCCCAGATGGCGCGGTCGGGCGCCAGCGTATAGGCGCGGTAGCGCTTGTAGCCGTTGATGGTCGGCGTCGAGAACGCGGCAGCGGCGTGGGCGTGGGCCAAGAGTCCGGCGAGGAAATTCAGGCCCATTGCGGAGAGTCCTTCGCGTGCGTTGCCGGCAAAGGCGTTGCTGCCGCGTTTGCGCTCAATCAGCGACTGATGCAGGTGCCAGCCGCTGGAGAAAAGATTTTGCTGCGCCGGCCGGCACATGAAGCTTGCCAGACAACCATTGCGCCGCGCGATCTGTTTGGTGGCGGCGCGGAACAGGATCATGGTGTCGGCGGCGTCGAGGCCCATCTGCGGGCGGAAGGTGAATTCGCATTGGCTCGGGCCGAGCTCGACTTCCACCGAGCGCAGCGGCATGCCGAGGGCTGCGATGCCGCGGCGGATCGGCTCGAGCGCCGCGTCGATCTGATCGAAGCGGCTTTCGGTGAGATACTGGTAGCCCTGGTTGAGCAGGCTCACCTCGGGCGCCCGTGGCGGCCAGGTGGCGTCCTCCGGCATGAGCCGTGGGTTTTCCAGCTTGAACAGATGGAATTCGACTTCCAGGCCGGCGAGGTAATCAAAGCCGGCGGTCTTGAGCCGCGCCAGCGCGTCGCGAAGAATCTGCCGCGTCGAGAACGGCACCGGCTTGCCGTTTGGGAAAAACATATCGCAGAGAAACCAGCCGGTATTCGGCGCCCACGGCAGCACCCGGAACGTCGCCGGGTCGGGCACCATGACGAAATCGCCGGCGCCCTGCATCTCCGCCATGTCGAAGCCGCCGCCCGGCGTGAACACCGGATAGGCGGTCTTGTGCGCGGTATCCTTGGCCAAGAGCGTCGTCGTCATGGTGACGCCGGCTTGCATCAGGCCCGGCGCGTCTTCGGCCAGTACGGTTTTGCTGCGCAGCACGCCGTGCTGGTCGGCAAACGAGAACCGCACCAGTTCGAGCTTGTGTTTCTTGATCGCCAGCGCCGCCGCCTTGGCGGCACGCGCTTGTTCGCCGGTCCACAGGCCGTGCCGCTCGACAAAACTCTTCGCAGCGGCCCGTCCGGCCATTCAGTGCCCGTTGGCCCAGCTTTTGGTCTCTTGCCGGCTGGAGTCGGTGCGCTGCCAATAGTCCTGCCAATCGCCGACCGGGCCGATGCCGTCGACGCAGGCCGGGCCGGTGATTTTTTTCGCCGCCGCGGCATCGAGCACCATCTTCGGCTTGCCACCATTGCCGGATTGATCGAGTGCCTGGCGCAGGAGCTGCCGGTAGGCGCTGATCGCCTTGTCGGAGGTGCCGAGATGCTCTGCCGTGCGGTCCTGGATCGCGCCCATGGATTCGCAGGCCCATTGATCGTGCACGTTGATGTCGGCGCCCATGCCGGTAAAGGTCGTGTGCTCCTGCTCGTGGGCGTCGAAACCGTAATCGTTGTTCTTGTTCTTGCGTGGCGCGTAATCGGGCAATTCATAGAGCTCGAGGCGCTGGCGGCGCATCTCGTCCTTGTTCACCGGTGTGCCGAACGAGGTGAAGATCGCGTACCAATAATGCCGCACGTCGTCGATCGGCACGTGCCATTGCGAGATCGTCATCTCGCGGCTCATCGGAATGATGAAGGCGTTGGGAAAAATCAGATTGGTCACGCGCACATGGGCGTTGGCATCCGAGATCTGGCGCAGCGTGATCAGGCGGAATCCGTAATCGGTCGGCTCGATCTCGATGCGCGGCCGCGGAAACTCGCGCATGATTTTTGTCATCGGCATGTCGGAGTCTTTCGAGGTGTCGCGGAACATCCGGCCGTAGCCTTTGTCCGGATCCTCGTCCTCGAAGAAGCGATGCAGGAATGAGGTGTGCGCCGGATCGATGCCGACTTCGAGCGACTGCAGCCAGTTGCAATCGATCATGCCCTTGAAAGCGAATGTGTGGGTCGACGGCGCGATGAAGCAGTCGAATTGCGGGAACGCCGGCGGCTCGCCAGGGCCGAGATAGGCCCACAGGATGCCGCTCTTCTCCACCACCGGATAGGATTTCTGCTTGATGTTGGCGCACAGATTGCTGTTGTCCGGCTCGGCGGGCGTCTGCAGACATTTGCCGTCGACATCAAACAGCCAGCCGTGAAAGGCGCAGCGCAGCCCGCCGTCTTCGCGCCGGCCATAAGCGAGATCAGCGCCACGATGCGGGCAATGCCGCCCGATCAGCCCGTAGCGGCCCTTGTCGTCCTTGAAGGCGACGAGATCCTCGCCGAAGAGCCGCACCGGTTTTACCGGCCGATTGCCGGCAAGCTCATCGATCAGCGTAGCGGGCTGCCAGTAGCGGCGCATCAGATTGCCGGCCATGGTCCCGGACGCGGTGCGCGTGATGAGATCGTTCTGTTCTGCGCTCAGCATTGGCGATTGCCTCGTTGTTTCGCCAATCCTAGCTTCAATGCCCCGGCAGGACCAGCACCTTCGGGCTCTCCGGCAACGTCGATTTCGACAGCAGAACGGAAGGAATTTCCGCCTGCTCGACCGGCCATTGCTGCCGCGCCCGGTCGAGGAAGCGCGCCAGCGTGTATTGGCTGAAAAAGTGCATCGGGATGATGAGCGGCGCCTTTAGCGCGGTCAGCACCTCCATCATGCCGTCGAGATCGAGGGTATAGCCGCCGTCGACCGGCGCCATCACCACGTCGACCCGGCCGATCTCATTGAGCTGCGCTTGCGTCAGCGTGTGGTTTAGATGGCCGAGATGGGCGATGCACAGATTGGCGATCTCGAACACGAAAATGGAATTGCCGTAGCGTTCGGTGCCGCCGCCAATACCGCGGATATTGGTCGGCACGTTGCGCACCCGCACGTCGCGATATTTTACGTCCCAGATCGCCGGCTCGCTCTCGCTGGGCCCCCAGCCGCGCAGCACGTATTTGATCGCCGGATCGGGATGGTCGGTGAAGTGGGTATCGTGGGCGTGGTTCATGGTGACGATGTCGGGCAGCTCCGGCGGCCGCACATAGTCGTTGTAGTCGGTGGCGATCCGCACCAGTTGCGGACTCTCGATCAGGAACGTGGCGTGGCCGATAAACGTAAGCCGTACCTGGTCGGCGTTGAGCGCGGCGAGATCGAAGGCGGCGGGAATGACTGGCGGCCGATTTTTCGCCACCAGGCCCGGGCAACTCTCGGTCATTTCCAGCGGCGAAGCTTTCGGCGTTTCCGGCGCCTGCGCCCACGCGAAGGTTGCCTTGGCCGCCAACGCCACGACCACGGCCGCGATGCCGAACAACCGGTCCAGGCGCATGCGTTTCATTCCGATCGGAAACGCCATACAATAGCAAAGTTTGACATGGAACGTCGCCGCAAAGCTACCGGCGTGCCGAGGCGCGTGACGTGGAGCTCATGCAGGAGCGCGTTGACCCGTGGACATTTATTCGGGCCAGATCTTTACCATCATATGGATCGGATGGATCGTCAGCTGGCTCGCTGCAGCCTTCTGGTCCGCGCCAACGGAAAAGCGCGGCGCGCGCGCGGAGGCGTGGATTTACCGCACGGTCATGCTGGTTGGCTCGATCCTGCTGTGGCCGCAGACCGGCCGCGCGTTCAATGAAGACCGGCTCTGGCTTGTCGGCTATGGCGGCGCTTATGCACTCGCGGCTTTGGCCTTTGCCGGCCTGGTGTTCACGTGGTGGGCGCGCATTCACCTCGGCCGGCTGTGGTCCGGGACGATAACGCGCAAGCAGGATCACCGGATTGTCGAAACCGGTCCTTACGCGCTGGTGCGGCACCCGATCTATACCGGGCTCATCGCAGCGATTGTCGCGACGGCGGTCGCCGAGGCGACGGTGGCCGCGATTGTCGGCGCCGTGCTTGCCGCCTTCGGCCTTTGGCTGAAGGCGCGCATCGAGGAGCGCTTCCTGGCCGGAGAACTCGGCGCCGACGCCTACGACGCCTACCGACGCCGCGTGCCGATGCTGGTTCCGTTCCTGCGGCCGCGCGGCAGCTGAACGGTCAGTGCGCCGACGTGATCACGCCGCGCGCGGTGACGACGACCCATTGGCCGTCCTGTCGCTTCACCGCCTCAACCCTGCCGACGCCGGGCAAAATGCTGCCGGCGCCGACTTCGAACAGGCTGCCGTTGCGGCCTTCGACCAGCGCCCGGTCGCCGTGGACGTCCTGCACGACCCAGTCTTCGACGATGCGGTCGACGATCTTCGGCTCGGCCGGCGGCGTGGTCATTGGCGCGGTGGTCATGGGTGCGATCGAACCCGTGGTTTCGGGCCCGGCGTTGATCTTATTGAGCCGGTCGACGGCGTCGGCGATGTGGGCGAGTTGCGCCGCCGGATTGGTCGCCGCGCGCTCGACCCTGTCGAGACGCTCGGCAATCGCGACGAATTGGGTGTTGGCGTTGCGCACTGAGCCGTCGAGATTGGATTTCATGGCGGAGAGTTCGGCGAGCTCCGATTTCACCGCGCGCAAAATGCTGCCCGCATCCGCCGTATTCGCGCTCGGGGTCGCTTCAGGCACGAGCCGCCCGACGCCGGCACCGGTCAACGATCCGACGAACGAGCCGACGCCCGCGGCCAGCGCGATCGTTGCCGCGAGCAGCGCAAACCGCCATGACCGCGGTTGCGCGGCGGGAGCAGCGGTTGCGCTCGGCTCTTCTTTGGCCGCTTCGCCGTACACCGCCTCGTCGTCCGGCGGCGGCGGTGCGGGATCGGCATCAAAAAATTCATCCTCGATGCCGCCGCCGGCATTGAGCTTCGGCGACCACACGACCGGTAATTTGTGCTCGGGCGAGTCGCCCGGACCCGCGGACGACTCGCCCGTAGGCGAATTCGACGCCTCGGGTTTTTCGATCTTGTCGGGTTCGTCCGCGCGCTCGCCCATATCGGATCCTCCGCTTTGCGGTTGATCCGTCGTTAACGAATTATGGTTAGCAATTGGTTACCGCGGGCCGCCGCGCCGCAACGTACGGCCCTCAATCCGACAAGCCGTTATCGCCGGCCAAGTCCTTGAGCGAGGTTTCCGGGCGTGCGCCGATATGCTGGATCACTTCGCCGGCGGCCAGCGCGCCGAGACGGCCGCAGGTGCGATCATCGGCACCGCGGGCGAGGCCGAACAGGAAGCCGGCGGCGAATAGATCGCCGGCGCCCGTCGTGTCGACAACACGCTCGACCGGAAACGCCGGCACCGCCTCGATGCCGTGGGGGCCGATCACCAAACAACCCTTCTCGCTGCGCGTGACCACCGCGGTATCGATATCGGCGCGTAGCGCCTTGATCGCCGTATCGAAATCCGCGGTTTGATAAAGGCTCGCCAGCTCGGCCTCGTTGGCGAAGATGAGATCGACGGTGCGCGAGCGCATCAATTGCAAAAACTCGTCACGCCAGCGGTCGACGCAAAACGCATCCGACAGCGACAACGCCACGGTGCGCTCCGCCGCGTGCGCGATTTTCGCCGCTTTGAGGAACGCGTCCTTGGCGTTCTTCGGATCCCACAGATAGCCTTCGAGATAGATGATGCGGCTCGCCGCGATCATGTCGGTATCGATATCGGCGGAATGCAGATCCTGGGCGGCGCCGAGAAACGTATTCATGGTGCGCTCGCCGTCTGGCGTCACCAGCACGTAGCAGCGCCCGGTCGAGGCGCCGTCGGACGCCGGCGGCGTCGCAAACGTCACGCCGGCGGCGCGGATATCGTGGCTGAAGGCGCGGCCGAGCTCGTCGTCCTTGACCTTGCCGACGAACGCGCCGCGCCCGCCGAGGCTCGAAAGCCCGACGATGGTATTGGCGGCAGAGCCGCCGGAGATTTCGACCGCCGGGCCCATCGCGTCGTAAATCAGCTCGGCGCGCGCCTCGTCGATCAGCGCCATGGCGCCTTTGTTCATGCCCTGTTTGAGCAGGAAGTCTTCGTCGGTGCGGGCGATCACATCGACGATCGCATTGCCGATGCCGAGAACGTCGTAACGGGCTGAAACCATGAGAAATCTCGCGCTGGGACGCGGCACTATAACGGCCGGGTCTTGCAGGGCAAGGCGGGACCATGGCAATTGACTCAGGCGTCGCTCCGGAGATCGCGCATGGTGGTTGAAGAATTGGCGTTCAAAGAACTGGTTTTCTCAGGCGTGCAGCCCACCGGCAATCTGCACCTCGGCAACTATCTCGGCGCCATCAAGCGCTTCGTCGAGCTGCAGGACCGCTACGACTGCATCTATTGCGTCGTCGATCTGCATGCGATCACGGTGTGGCAGGATCCCATCGAGCTGCCGAAGGCCATTCGCGAGGTCACGGCGGCATTCATCGCCTGTGGGATCGATCCCAAGAAGCACATCGTGTTCAACCAAAGCCAGGTCGCGGAGCACGCCGAACTGGCCTGGGTGTTCAACTGCGTCGCCCGCCTCGGCTGGCTCAACCGCATGACCCAGTTCAAGGAGAAAGCCGGCAAGGACCGTGAGAACGCGTCGGTCGGCCTTTACGCCTATCCGACATTGATGGCGGCCGACATTCTGGTCTATCGCGCCACCCACGTGCCGGTCGGCGAGGATCAGAAACAGCATCTCGAACTCTCGCGCGACATCGCGCAAAAATTCAACAACGATTTCGGCCAATCGATCAGAGACAAGGGCTTTGGCGACGCATTCTTCCCGCAACCGGAACCGCTGATCACCGGCGAAGCGACACGCGTCATGTCGCTGCGCGACGGCACCAAAAAGATGTCGAAGTCGGATGCGTCCGACCAATCGCGCATCAATCTCACCGATGACGCCGACGCCATCGCGCAAAAAGTCCGCCGCGCCAAGACCGATCCGGAACCGTTGCCGACCGAGGAGAAGGGTCTCGAGACCCGACCCGAAGCCGACAACCTGGTCGGCATCTATGCAGCACTCGAAGGCACGACCCGCGCCGCGGTGCTCAAGCAATTCGGCAATGCCCAGTTCTCGACCTTCAAGGCGGCGCTGACCGATCTCGCTGTCACAAAGCTCAGCCCGATCAATTCGGAAATGAAGCGGCTCCTCAACGACCCCGCCGCAATCGATGCGATACTCGCGGACGGCTCGGCCCGCGCCCAGAAACTGGCCGGCAAAACCATGAAGGCGGTCAAGGATATCGTCGGTTTCGTGCGCTCTTAACCGGCTTGGCCGGCCGCGTCCGCACTTGAACTTCCACGGCAATTTGCCACGTAGTAGTATGCTAGTATGGACTTACACGAGTCATCGCGCGGCCGGATCGAGCCGACGCCAAGTGACTGAGGACAAACAAAAATGTTCATCCAGACCGAAGCGACGCCGAACCCGGCGACCTTGAAATTCCTGCCCGGACGGGCGGTGTTGGAAGGCACGACGCTGGATCTGCGCGACGCCGAACAGGCGGCGCAATCGCCGCTCGCCGAGCGGCTGTTCGGCATCGCCGGCATCAGCGGCGTGTTCTTTGGGTCCGATTTCATCACGGTGACCAAGGACTCAGGCGAGTGGCAACAGCTCAAGCCGATGATCCTCGGCGCCATCATGGAGCATTTCATGTCGGGCGCGCCCTTGCTCAACGGCAGCGGCGGCGGCACGTCGAGCGACGGCGATGAGTTTTTCGATGCGGCCGATGCCGACACCGTCGCCACCATCAAGGATTTGATCGAGACCCGGGTGCGGCCGGCGGTGGCGAACGACGGCGGCGATATCACCTTCAAGGGCTTCAAGGACGGCGTCGTCTATCTCAACATGAAAGGCGCCTGCTCGGGCTGCCCGTCGTCGACGGCGACACTGCGCCACGGCATCCAGAATCTGCTGAAACATTTCGTTCCCGACGTCACCGAAGTCCGGCCGATGTGATCGGCGTCGCTGCACGCGGCGATTAAGTGCGCCATGCGCGTACTCGCGATCGATACGGCGCTAGCGGCCTGCTCGGCGGCCGTGTTCGACACCCAGCACGGCGGCATCATTGCGCGCGAGAGCCTGCCGATGCTGCGCGGCCATGCCGAAGCGCTGATGCCGCTCATCCGCCGGATCATGGACGCAGCACACACGGCCTTTCGCGATATTGACCGGGTGGTGGTGACGACGGGACCCGGCAGTTTCACCGGTTTGCGGGTCGGCATTGCGGCAGCGCGAGGTATTGCGCTCGCGATCGGCAAACCGGCGGCGGGCTTGTCGACGCTGTCCGCTTATGCGGCGCCGTATCTTGCCGACGACGACAATGCTCCGGTGGTCGTCGCCATCGATGCGCGGCACAGCCACGTCTATCTCCAAGTTTTTGCTGCCGGCGGCCGCACCGTCACTGGTCCGCGGCTGGCGCCGCTCAGTGAAGCAGTGCGCGCGGCGGCCGCGGCGCCGGCGCGTATCGTCGGCTCGGCCGCGCAACTGGTCGCCGACGGGCTTGCGGTCACCGACGCAGCGCCGCTGCGCGTCGATGCCGGTGGCGCGCCCGACATCGACTGGGTGGCGCGGATGGGCGCCGCGCTGCCGGAAGGTCAGTCGCCGCCGAAACCGCAATATCTGCGCGCGCCCGATGCGCAGCCGCAAAATGCCGCGCAACTGCCGCGCCGATGATGCGCTTCGTCGCCCGTCTGTTCGGCCGGGCCGCCCCCCCGTTATCTGAAGCGCGGCCGAACGATGCCTCAGCGATCTCCGCCCTGCACACCACCTCGTTCCAGCGCGGTTGGGGCGAGGACGAAGTCTATCGGCTGTTGATCGAAAAAACCGTCGTCGCCCATCGCGCCATGAGCGGCGCGACCATGAGCGGCTTCATCCTGTCGCGCATGGCGGCGGGCGAAGCTGAAATTCTCTCGGTCGCCATCGCACCACGTCAGCGCGGCCGCGGTTTTGCGCGACCGCTGCTCGATCTACACCTGCGGCGCCTCGCCGGACTCGGTACCCGGGCCGTGTTTCTCGAGGTCGATGAAAACAACGCCCCCGCGCGTGCGCTGTATCGCCGCGCCGGCTTCCGCGACGTCGGGCGGCGCCGGAGCTATTATCAAAGCGGGGCATCGGCGCTGATACTGCGCCGTGATCTCGGCTGAAATAGCGACCCGTCAGCATCCGGAAAACAAAATGCGCCCGGCGTTCGGGAGACATGGGAGGGGAACGTCATGACGGCCACGCGATCGTTGCGCGTCGCGCTCACTGCCGCGCTGGCGTTGGGTTTTTGCCAAATCGTTGCTCACGTCCAAGACCTTGCTCACGCCCAAGATGCCACCTATCCCAACCGGCCGATCAAAATGCTGGTCGGCTTCGGCGCCGGCGGCAGTACCGACGTAGCGGCTCGCCTCGTGTCGCAAAAGATGTCCGAAATTCTCGGCCAGACGATCCTGGTCGAGAACCGCACCGGCGCGAGCGGCATGCTCGCAGCCGAAGACGTGGCAAAATCGCAGCCCGACGGTTACACGTTGATGATGGCCAGCCAGACCGTGCTCGCGGTCGCGCCGCGGCTTTATCGCAAAGTCACGCTCGATCCGGTCAAGGATTTTGCCGCCGTGGCGTATTGCGGAGCCTCCCCGCTGGTGCTGGTGGTCAATCCCTCGTTTCCGGCGCACACCACCGCCGAGGTGATCGCCATGGCCAAAGCCGATCCGGGCAAGATTATTTTTGGCACCGGCGGCGTCGGCACCACGCCGCACATCGCGTCGGAAATGTTCCAATATGTTGCCGGCATCAAGATGTCCCACGTGCCGTATCGCGGCGAAGCCGGTGCGATCAACGATCTCGTTGCCGGACAGATCCCGGCGATGTTCGCCAACCTCTCGGCGATCACGGGCCAGCTCCAGGCCGGCACAGTGCGTGCCATTGCGGTCACCAGTCCGCAACGCGCGCCATCAGCGCCGGATATCCCGACCGTGGCAGAGACATTGCCGGGTTTTGCCGCCGACACTTGGTTCGGCATCGTCGTGCCGGCTGGCACGCCGCGCGCCGTCATCGATAAGCTCAACGCCGCAGCGCAGCGCGCGCTGGCCAGCGACGACACCAAGAAGCGCTATGCCGACGTTGGCATGGTCAGCACTGGTGAGGGCGGCAGTACACCTGAGCAACTCGATGCCTATATCAAGTCCGAGATCGCCAAGTGGTCGAAAGTGATCAAGGACGCCAATATCCAACCGATGGACTAACCAATTCCTTTTTGCCCGGAATCCGGCTAGACCATAGGGCGTGGCGACGTCGCCACCGAGCAAAATTAACGAGCTTATACAAAGTCTTAGGCCGACCATACGGCATGAACGGAGCAAAAAAACTCTACGTAAAGTCGTTCGGCTGCCAGATGAACGTCTACGACTCACAGCGTATGGCGGACACTTTGGCGCCGGAAGGCTATGTTGAGACCGCAAGCGCCGACGACGCCGACCTGGTGATACTCAACACCTGCCACATCCGCGAAAAGGCGGCGGAGAAAGTCTATTCCGAGCTCGGCCGCGTGCGCCGCATGAAGGACGCGGCAGCCGCCAGCGGCCGGCGGGTCATGATCGCGGTCGCCGGCTGCGTCGCCCAGGCCGAAGGTGAGGAAATCATCCGCCGCGCGCCGGCGGTCGATCTTGTTGTCGGGCCGCAGAGCTATCACCGCCTGCCCGACTTGCTGGCGCGCGCCGCGCGCGACGGCAAGGCGATGGATACCGAGTTCCCGGTCGACGACAAATTCAATCATCTTGCCGCACCGGACCGCGCCGCGATCCGCAGCCGCGGCGTATCCGCCTTCGTCACGGTGCAGGAAGGCTGCGACAAGTTCTGCACCTTCTGCGTCGTGCCTTACACGCGCGGCATGGAGACGTCGCGGCCGGCGAACAAAATCCTCGCCGAGATCGAGCGGCTCGCGGATGCCGGCGTGCGCGAGGTCTCGCTCATCGGCCAGAACGTCAATTCCTATCACGGCGACGGGCCCGACGGGCGGCCGTGGTCTTTGGCGCGGCTGCTCGAACAGGTCGCCGGACTGCCGGGCATCGACCGGCTGCGCTATACGACCAGCCATCCGCGCGACATGGACGACGATCTCATCGCCGCCCATCGCGATCTGCCGCAGCTGATGCCGCAATTGCATTTGCCCGTGCAGTCAGGCTCCGATGGCGTGCTCGCCGCCATGAACCGCCGTCACAGCCGCGCCGATTACCTTGAAATCATCGATCGCCTGCGCGAGGCGCAGCCCGATCTGGCGCTCACCTCCGATTTCATCGTCGGCTTCCCCGGCGAAACCGAAGCGGACTTTGCCGCCACGCTTAGCCTCGTCAACGACATCGGCTATGCCGGCGCATTCTCCTTCAAATATTCACCGCGGCCCGGCACGCCCGGCGCCGACATGGACGATCAGGTGGCAGACGACGTGAAATCCGATCGCCTGCAGCGCTTGCAGGACGCCATCGACCGCAATCAAGCGGCGTTCAATCTTAACTGTGTGGGTCGCACGATGGACGTGCTGTTCGAGCGTCCCGGCCGCCATACCGATCAGCTGGTCGGCCGTTCGCCTTATCTGCAACCGGTGCAAGTCACGGCGCCGTCATCACTGATCGGCACCATTGCCCCGGTCGCAGTCACCGAAGTGTCCAGCAACAGTCTGTTCGGCGTGCTTGTGCAAAAGCCTGAACACCGGCAACAACCAGCCTTGCTCGGCGCAGGAGCCTGAATTGCGAACACCCGGAACGGATGAATCGGTCGTCGTCGCGCAGAACAACGCGACGCAGATCGCGCTGACCTTCGACGACAATCGCCTCGCCTCCACCTTGTTCGGTCAATACGGCCAGAACCTCGCTTTGATCGAGCGCCGGCTCGGCGTCGTCGCCAATTCGCGCGGCAATCACGTCACGCTGGAAGGCACCCACGAGGCCTGCGAGCTGGCGCGGCGCGTGCTCGAAAGCCTCTACGAGCGGCTCAAGCGCGGCGACGAGCTGGTGCGGGGCGACGTCGATGGCGCGGTCCGGCTGGCGCTGTCGCAAGGCTCGCTGTTCGATTTCGATCCCGCAGCGGTGCGCGACAGCTTTGAGGAAATCAATCTGCGCAAACGCCGAGTCCGCGCGCGGACCCAGGCGCAGGACGCTTACGTGCGGGCGCTCAAGCGCCATCCGCTCGTGTTCTCCACCGGCCCGGCCGGCACCGGCAAGACCTGGCTTGCGGTCGCGTATGCCGTGCAACTGTTCGAGCGCAAGGACGTCGATCGCATCGTGCTGTCGCGGCCGGCAGTCGAGGCCGGCGAGCGGCTCGGCTTTTTACCCGGCGACATGCGCGAGAAGGTCGATCCTTATCTGCGGCCGATCTACGACGCGCTCTATGACCTGATGGACGCGCGCATCGTCGAGCGCGCAATGCAAAGCGGCGAGATCGAAATCGCGCCGCTCGCTTTCATGCGCGGCCGCACCCTGGCGCACGCCGCCGTGATTCTCGACGAAGCGCAGAATACGACCGCGATGCAGATGAAGATGCTGCTGACGCGGCTTGGCGAAAACAGCCGCATGATAGTGACCGGCGATCCAAGCCAGGTGGATTTGCCGCCGGGCCAGACTTCGGGGCTTGCCGACGCGGTGCGGCTACTCGAGGGTATCGAGGGCATCGGCCACGTCAGCTTCACGTCCGCCGACGTGATCCGCCACGAGCTCGTCGCGCGCATCGTCGAAGCCTATGACGCAGCCTCAGCGCGCAAGCGCGAGCGGCCGGAATGACGCCCACGCCGCGGGCAAAACTCAAGATCGACGTGCTGGTCGACTCCGACCATTGGCAGGAACCCGGCAAGGCGCGCTCGCTGGTGCGGCGTGCCGTCGCCCAGGCCGCTGCCACGGCGTCAACAACCGGGACCGAGCTTGCTATCGTTCTGACCGATGATTCGGCGATTCGTCAGCTCAACCGGCTTTGGCGCGGCACCGACGCCGCCACCAACGTGTTGTCATTTCCGAGCAAGCAAACCGCGGACGAGCCGGCGCATCTCGGCGACATCGTCCTGGCCTACGAAACCATCGCCCGGGAGGCCACTGCCGAGGGCAAGCCGTTTGCTCATCATCTCGCCCATCTTACAGTGCATGGTTTTTTGCACCTCATCGGCTACGATCACGACAAAGACGCCGACGCTGAGGCCATGGAGCAAACCGAGCGTAAAATCCTGCGGCGCCTCAATATCCCGGATCCTTATCAGCATCCGGGCAAGGCCGTGAAAAAGGCTGGAAGCAGGCGCTAATATCTGCCGCAAGTTTCGACCCAAAGCCAAAGCCCGGAGCCATGTCCCAAACCCCGACGCGCAGCGACCCGCCCGACAGCGAACATCGCGGTCTGCCGATGGTCGTGGCGCAGCCGGACGAGCCGCAGGAAGGCTGGCTGACGCGCGTCATGCGCATCCTGTTCGGCTGGAAAGCCGCGGCGACGCGCGCCGACCTCGAGCACGTTCTCACCGCCGAGCAGCCGCAGTCCGGTTTCTCGCCGGAAGAAGCGGCCATGCTCAAGAATATTCTGGGGCTGCGCGAATGCCGCATCGAGAGCGTCATGGTGCCGCGCGCCGACATCATCGCCGTGCAGCAGGACATTGCGATCGGCGAGCTGGTTCGCGTGTTCGAGGTCGCGGCCCATTCGCGGCTCGTGGTCTATAACGACACGCTCGACGATCCGGCCGGCATGATCCATATCCGCGACCTGATTGCGTTCATGGCGGCGCGTGCCTCCAGCAAAAATCCGGCGATGGCTCCGGCGGCCGAGACGCCGCAACCGGCCGATCTCGACTTCGGCAATGTCGATCTGGCGATGCCGCTGTCGGCGGCGAAGATCGTTCGCGAAATCCTCTACGCGCCGCCATCCATGCCGGTGCTCGATCTGCTCGCCAAGATGCAGGCAACCCGCATCCACCTGGCGCTGATCATCGACGAATACGGCGGCACCGACGGGCTGGTGTCGATGGAAGACCTGGTCGAATTGATCGTCGGCGATATCGCCGACGAGCATGACGAGCGCGAGATGCCCGCGGTCACGCGCCAGAGCGACGGCTCGTTTCTCGCCAACGGCCGCGCCAGCCTCGACGACGTCCGCGCCGTGATCGGCGACGAATTCGACGTCGGCGACGCCGCACAGGAGGTCGACACGCTCGGCGGCTATCTGGTCATCCGCGCCGGCCATGTTCCGGTGCGCGGCGAATTGGTGCCTGGGCCGGAAACGTTCGAGGCCGAGGTGCTCGATGCCGATCCGCGCCGGGTCAAGCGCGCCAGGATTTACCGCCGCAAGGACCGCCGGCCGGCTGCGGCGCGCGAACAGCCCACCGTGGTGAAGACGCCGCTGGCGCGTTCGACGCCATCGCCCGAGGCCAATCGGCCGAATACGAACGCGCAACGCACGCCGTGAAGCTTAAGGGGCTGCACAATTCGATCGTGCTGGCCTGGGGTTGGCGGCGCGGCCTGATCGCATTCGTCGCCGGCGCGCTGTCGGCGCTGGCGATGGCGCCGTTCAATTTCTGGCCAATTCTGTTTCTGACGTTCCCGACGCTGGTCTGGCTGATCGACGGCGCCGGCGTCGGCCGCTGGGGCGGCGTGGGTGTGGCGGCCGCGACCGGTTGGTGCTTTGGCTTCGGCTATTTTGTCGCGGGCCTCTATTGGGTCGGCTACGCCTTTCTGGTCGACGCGCCGACTTTCGGCTGGCTGTTGCCGTTCGCGGTAATCGGCCTGCCGGCATTGCTCGCCGTCTATACGGCGATCGGCGTTGCCCTTGCCCGCGTTCTTTGGACCCGTGGCGCACTACGCATTCTGGCTCTGGGCGTGACGCTGACCGCGACGGAATGGCTGCGCGGCCACGCGTTTACGGGGTTTCCGTGGAACGCATTCGGTTACGCACTTGCCGCTCCGCTGCCGCTGGCGCAAGGCGCGTCGTTGATCGGGCTGTGGGGCCTCACTTTCATCGCCATCGTCGTATTTGCCAGCCCCGCCACGCTCGCCGACGACCGCGCCGAAAATCCACGGCCGTGGCTGCCGTTCGTGCTCGGCATCGCAGCGCTCGTTGGACTAGGCGGCTGGGGGAGCTTGCGGCTTTTGCGCCTGCCGACGCAGCTCGTCGACAAAGTACATTTGCGCATCATGCAGCCGAATCTGCAGCAGGACGTGAAATTCAATTATGCAGCCCGGCACGAGGTGATGAACCGCTACATCGCGCTCTCCAATCGCGCGTCAGGTCCGGATGCTCCCGGCATGAAAGACGTGACGCACATGATCTGGCCGGAATCCGCGTTTCCGTTCTTCCTCGCCCGCGAGCCTGACGCGCTTGCCCAAATCACGCAGCTCTTGTCTCCGAATGCCGTGCTGATCACCGGCGCGGTGCGCGTCGCCGAGCCGGTCAATCCCGCCGCACCGGCGGTCTATAATTCGATTTACGCCATCGACCATTCAGGCTCCATCGTCGCGCTCTACGACAAAATCCATCTGGTGCCGTTCGGCGAATATTTGCCGTTCGAAAGGATCCTTGCACGTCTTGGTTTTCAGGAGCTGACCAAGCAGCGCGGCGGCTTCCTTGCCGGCGATCGGCGCCGGCTGATCGCTATACCAGGCGCGCCGGTTGCGCTGCCATTGATCTGCTACGAGATCATTTTTCCGGGCGATGTGGTGCCGCGCGGCCAGCGGCCCGGCTGGATCGTCAATGTCACCAATGACGGCTGGTTCGGAAACAGCACCGGACCCTATCAACATTTGCAACAGGCGCGCATCCGCGCCATCGAAGAAGGCCTGCCGGTCGTACGCGCGGCCAATACCGGCATCTCCGCGGTCATCGATCCGCTGGGCCGGATCGTCAATTCATTGCCGCTGGGCCGAGAAGGCGTGATCGACTCGCCGCTGCCGCGGTCAACAAACCGGGCGCCGCTCTACGCCCGTGTCGGCGACGCTCCGGCCTTTGTCATGGTCGCGATCGCGCTGTTTCTCGTCGTGCGCCGCCGCTTCCAATCCGGCACCGCGGAATAAAAGACGGGGCGGACGCCTATCGCGGCCATAAATAAAGGTTATGGGCCGCAGCCCCTAAGTCTTCGTCGCAACTGCCGCGGGCAAGCTGAGGCGGTGCAACACGCAGAAAGGGAAGTTTATCACATTTACGCATGACCTGATGCTGAACCATCGGAATATGGATCGCGTAGGAGTTGCTATCGATTGTAACGGAATTACTATCGATGGCCATTACCCATAAACAGGGGTGATAGAGGAGCGGGCTATTATGATCGCCAAAAAGGCGCCGAATCCGATCGATAAACATGTCGGCAGCCGCGTGCGCATGCGCCGGATGATGCTGTCGATGAGCCAGGAAAAACTCGGCGACGCTCTCGGCCTGACCTTTCAACAAGTCCAGAAATACGAGAAAGGCACCAATCGGATCGGTGCCAGCCGGCTGCAGCATATTTCCAACATCCTTCAGGTGCCGGTCGCGTTCTTCTTCGAGGGCGCGCCGAACGTTCAGTCGGCAACGCGCCACGACCACGTCGGTGAGGCGCCCTCGCCCGCCTATGTCTCCGATTTTCTCGCGACCTCGGACGGGCTGGCGCTCACCAAGGCATTTACGCGCATCAATGATTCCAAGCTGCGACGGCGCATCGTCGACCTGGTCGAGCAAATCGCCGACGACAAGCACTGAAGCATAGGTTTCGCCGCTAGTGCTCTGACGCGCAGCGCGGTGCCCACAGCCGCCCACTCTCAGCCCACATCTTGACCGCGCAGGGCGACGCTGCAAAAACCCCCTATGGATCGGCGCGGCAGTTCACCGGCGCCGGCAGCCCGGGCCGCCAAAACAGATAAAGTTCAAGGCGATCGGGGCCGCCTCACGAGGGGAGTATTTCGCAGTGTCACGTGCAAATTACCTGTTCACCAGCGAGTCCGTGTCGGAAGGCCATCCGGACAAGGTCTGCGACCAGATCTCGGACGCCATTCTCGACGCCTTCATCGAGCGCGACGTCAAGCTCGGTATCGCCGATGACAGCTTGGTCAATACCCGGCTCGGCTGCGAGACGCTGTGCACAACCAACAAGATCATCGTCGCCGGCGAAGGCCGCGGCCAGTTGTTCCGCAAGATAGACGGCTTGGCGGTCGTCGATCGCGAGCTGATCACTGAAATCGCGCGCGGCGTGGTGAAGGATATCGGCTACGACCAGAACGGCTTTTCCTACCACGGCGCCGATGTCGAAGTGCTGCTGCACGGCCAGTCGCCCGACATCGCCATGGGTGTCGACGCCAAGAAAAAGAAGGGCGAAGAAAATGAAGGTGCCGGCGACCAGGGCATGATGTTCGGTTACGCCTGCACCGAGAGCGAGGTCTACGAGAAGGGCTCGTTCATGCCGGCGCCGATCTATTTCGCGCACAAGATTCTCAAAGTGCTGTCGGACAAGCGCCGCGCTAAGCAATTGTTCGACCTGCAACCGGACGCTAAGAGTCAGGTAACGGTGCAATATATCGGCGGCAAGCCGGTCGGCTGCACCAAGGTCGTAGTCTCGACGCAGCACAATGCGCAGAACCGCAACGGCAAGAAATACACGCCGGGCATGGTCAAGGATTTGATCGGTGACGCGGTGGCGTCGGCGCTGCCGAAAGGCTGGATGCCGAAGAAGGATTCCGACTTCCTGGTGAATCCCACCGGCAACTTCGTCGTCGGCGGGCCGGACGGCGATTGCGGCCTCACCGGGCGCAAGATCATCGTCGACACCTACGGCGGCTATGCGCCGCACGGCGGCGGCGCGTTCTCCGGCAAGGACCCGACCAAGGTCGACCGTTCGGCAGCCTACGCGGCGCGCTATCTGGCCAAGAATGTGGTCGCGGCCGGTCTCGCCGAACAGTGCACCATCCAGGTTGCCTATGCGATCGGCGTTGCCGATCCGATGTCGCTCTATGTCGACACCCACGGCACCGGCAAAGCGGACGAAAAAAAGCTCGCCAAGACGCTGCAGGAGATTTTCCCGCTGCGGCCGACCAATATCCGGCGCGCCCTCAAGCTCAATCGGCCGATCTATAAGCGCACCGCGGCTTACGGCCATTTCGGCCGCGCCCCGGAAAAGGACGGCGGTTTTTCCTGGGAGCGCACCGATCTCGCAGACGCGCTCAAACGCGCGCTGCGCTGATTGCGTTTACGCCACCTCCATCGTCATGGCCGGCCATAGCCGTCCGAAGGACGGCGTCGCTTCGCTCGCCTGTGTGCCATCCACGTCTTTGCTATACAGTTGAATAAAGACGTGGATGGTCGCGACAAGCGCGGCCACGATGACCTATGAGTCCGGAACAGAACCAGGATCGCGCCTTCTTCGGCCGGCGCAAGGGCCACAAGCTGCGCCCGCGCCACGCGCGGCTGATCGAAACGTTATTACCGCGGCTCGCCATCGATCTCAGCAATCCCGCTCCCGCCGAACTCAGCGCGCTGTTTCCTGTTCCGGTCGACGACATTCAGCTTGAGATCGGCTTCGGTGGCGGCGAATATTTGATCGCGCAAGCGCAGGAGCGGCCGCGCACCGGCTTCATCGGCATCGAGCCTTTCGTCAACGGCATGGCCAAGGCGCTCGCGGCCATCGAAAGCGGCAAGCTGCAAAATATCCGGCTGCATTTCGATGATGCCGTGAACCTGATGGCGTGGCTGCCGCAAAACGCGTTGGCGCGCATCGATCTGATTCATCCCGATCCATGGCCGAAACGGCGGCATTGGAAGCGGCGCTTTGTACAGGACGCGATGGTGTCGCGGCTCGCCCGTATCTTGCGTCCGAAAGGCGAATTCCGCTTCGTGACCGATATTGCCGATTATGCCGCCTGGACCTTGCAGCGCCTGTTGCGCTCGGCGGATTTTGAGTGGACGGCGCAATGTGCCGACGATTGGCGAAAAGCCTGGCCCAGCTTCATCCGTACGCGATACCACGCCAAAGCCGCGCGCGAAGAGCGCGCGTCGTGCTTTCTGGTTTTCCGTAAAGTTTGATCTAGCCGGCCTGCCGGACCTGCCAAAAGCGCACGACACGGCGCGCCGTCGAATTCGAAAGCCGCTCATAGTTGGCGAAGGCGGAATCGAGCCCGTGAGATGCGCTTTTGGCGTCGGGTCGCAGCATGATGATCGCCTTCACCGTAGACCAGTTCAGGCCGATGGCCCGACACAGAATCAGCACCGGATCGGGCCGCTCGCCGCCCAGCAGCCGGTCGGCAACATTGATCGGCACCTTGGCGAGCGTTGCCAGCGCGACCACCGTCTCTTCGAATTTGTTCTCGCTGCAAAACGCCGCCAGCGCCGTCTCGTTCAGCCTGCCGGCGCGACCGAGACTGAGCACGACGCGCTGCGCGGCACCGTAGTCGCGCGGACCGACACGGGCACCGACCTCCTTGGAGACTTTCGCTAGCACGCGGTAGATCTCCGCCTTGCCGCCGGCTGTCGCCGCGACAAGCAGGCGATTGCGCACCACCGCGGTCGCCTTGGTCAGCAATTCGCGGAACATCGGCTCGGGGATATCCGGCCGCAGGCCGACCTTCTCGGCCAGGATGCCGTCGTCTTCGGCGCGCCTGACGAGGTTGACAAAGCTGTCTTGCGAAATCCGGGCACCGCGATTGTCGGCAACACACCGCGCGACCTCGCGATCGCCGCGCCGCACCAGCACGTCCGTCACCGCCACGCCGAGCGCCGGGCGCGCCGAGATGGCCTGCAGATGGGCCTGGCTTTTGGTTTTTGCAACGCCGACCAGATCAGCTTCGGCAAGCCGCGGGGCATATTTCAGCACCGGGCCGGCGACGGCAATTTCGTCGTCGTTGGCGAGCGTGCGCAGCACCTTGACCGGCGCGTTGCCAATCGGTGCGAGATGGCGCGACAGCTCGGCACGCGCCTTGGTCTCGATCTCCTCGATCAGCAGGCCGAAAACGTCGTCGAACACATCGACATGCGCATCGCTGTAGCTCTTGGCGCCGTCAAGGAAGAGAGCCGTAATGCGCTGCAGCGCATCGGCGCGCTTTTCGCTGGTGCCGTGTCGGATGACGTCTTCCAGCTCGGGGATCAGCGAGACGATTGCACCCATTTCAGGTATCAGTAATCAGAAATCAGGATCCAGACTTAGGCGTCTTCGGCACATTCTTGATTACTGGTTACTGGTTACTGATTACTGTTCCCTGAAGGCCTCTTGCCTTAGCCTGATAAAGCGCTATATTCCCGCTGTCCGTTATGGATACCTCATAACCGAACGGTTTTGAGAGTGGGTTCCCCCGGGACCCGCTCTTTTTTGTTACCTGAAAGCCGGTTTGTTACCTGAGGCCAAGCGGTTCACTTGCAGGACGCATGTTGCAGGAATTCACGGCCCTAACGAGCATGAACGACGCGCCCACGACTTTTGCCGACGAGCCGCGGCTCATCACCGAGCCGGGGCGCGCTGCGCGCGTCGCCGCGCTCGCCGAGCCGGTGCTGGCTGGGCTTGGCTATCGGCTGGTGCGGGTGTGCATTTCCGGTGCCGCCGGCTGTACCGTGCAGATCATGGCCGAGCGGCCGGACGGCACCATGGCGATCGAGGATTGCGAGGCCGCATCGCGGGCGCTGTCACCGGTGCTCGATGTCGCCGACCCGATCGAGAGTGCGTATCAGTTGGAGATTTCTTCGCCCGGCATCGACCGGCCGCTGGTGCGGCATTCGGATTTCGACCGTTATGCCGGCCATGTCGCCCAGGTGGAGATGACCGTCCCGGTCGACGGTCGGCGGCGATTCCGCGGCCTGCTCCTCGGCACCGAAGGCGAGGCCGTCCGCATCCGCCGGGGTGACGCGACCGTGGACGGCGCCGACGACTTGCTGCGGATCGACGACATGATGGAAGCCAAGCTTGTGCTGACCGACGCGCTGATTGCGCAATCGCTGCGGCGGAGCAAGCATGGCGAACGCGAAACGCGCGGGCCGGGCAACGGCAACCACGCGCCGCATCAAACAAGATACGAACACCAAAGCAGACATCAAACAAGACCAGAACATCAAACAAGACATGGCCATACCGCGCTGGAACAAGACCAGCCCGCAAGCCAACTCAAGGGAGACTGACTTATGGCGACCGTAAGCGCCAATAAACTCGAACTCTTGCAGATCGCCGACGCGGTCGCCCGGGAAAAAGCCATCGATCGCAAGATCGTGCTCGGCGCCATGGAGGACGCGATCGCCAAGGCCGCCCGCTCACGCTACGGCAGCGAGACCGAAGTGCGCGCCGAGATCGATCCGAAGAGCGGCGAGTTGCATCTGTCGCGCCACATGCTGGTGGTCGAGACCGTCGAAAATCCGGCGATGCAGATCAGCCTCGAAGATGCGCGCCGGCGCCATCCCGCAGCCCAGATTGGCGACACCATCGCCGATCCATTGCCGCCGCTCGAATACGGCCGCATCGCCGCGCAATCGGCCAAGCAGGTGATCGTGCAGAAGGTGCGCGAGGCCGAGCGCGACCGGCAATACGACGAATACAAGGATCGCATCGGCGACATCGTCAACGGCATCGTCAAGCGCGTCGAGTACGGCAACGTGGTGGTCGATCTCGGCCGCGGCGAAGCGATCGTGCGGCGTGACGAAATGCTGCCGCGCGAGGTTTTCCGCAACGGCGACCGTATCCGCGCCTATATCTACGACGTGCGGCGCGAGCAGCGCGGACCGCAGATTTTCCTGTCCCGCACACACCCGCAATTCATGTCGAAGCTGTTCGCCCAGGAGGTGCCGGAAATCTACGACGGCATCGTCGAGGTCAAGGCGGTAGCGCGCGATCCCGGCTCCCGCGCCAAGATCGCCGTGCAATCGCGCGATTCATCGGTCGATCCGGTCGGCGCCTGCGTCGGCATGCGCGGTTCGCGGGTGCAGGCGGTGGTCAACGAGCTGCAAGGCGAAAAGATCGACATCATTCCCTGGTCGCAAGACATCGCGACTTTCGTCGTCAACGCCTTGGCACCCGCCGAAGTCGCCAAGGTGGTGCTCGACGAAGAGCGCGAGCGCATCGAGGTGGTGGTGCCGGATCAGCAGCTTTCGCTGGCCATCGGCCGGCGCGGCCAGAACGTACGGCTGGCGTCGCAGCTCACCGGCTGGGACATCGACATCCTGACCGAGCAGGAAGAGTCGGAGCGCCGCCAGGCCGAGTTCGAGAACCGCACGCGGATGTTCATCGACTCGCTCAACGTCGACGAGGTCATCGGCCAATTGCTGGCGTCGGAAGGTTTCAATTCCGTCGAAGAGCTGGCGATGGTCGATGTCAAGGAAATCGCCAGCATCGAAGGCTTCGACGAGGACACCGCGGCCGAGCTGCAAAATCGCGCCAGCGAATATCTTGCCAAGATCGAGGCCGAGCTCGATGCCAAGCGTGTCGAGCTTGGCGTCGAGGACGCGCTCAGGGACATACCGGGCGTCACCACCGCCATGTTGGTTCGCTTCGGCGAGAACGGCATCAAGACGGTTGAGGACCTAGCCGGCTGCGCCACCGACGACCTTGCCGGCTGGACCGAACGCAAGGACGGCGAGTCAAAGCGCGAGCCCGGCATCCTCGACGGCTTCGAGATGTCCCGCGAAGATGCCGAAGCGATCATCATGCAGGCGCGGTTGAAGGCCGGCTGGGTCACCGAGGCCGATCTGGCGCCGCCGCCCGTTGCCGAGGCGCCCGCCGTCGAGGCGCAGCCGTAAGGACGCCGCGCACGCATGATCGCCCCATCCCGCGATATCGAGCTCGACACCGGACCGCGAGCGCAAGAGCTCGAACGGATGTGCGTGGCAACGCGCACGGTGAGGCCGATCGCCGACATGATCCGCTTCGTCGTCGGGCCCGACGGCGAGGCGGTCCCGGATCTCAAGCGCAAGCTGCCCGGGCGCGGCGTCTGGGTGACGGCAACTCAGGATGCGCTGTCCGACGCGGTCAAACGCAAGGCGCTCGCCCGCGGTTTCAAGCGGGAGGTTCGCCTACCGGCGGACCTCGTCGCCCGCACCGGGCAACTGCTCGAACGTTCCGCCCTCGACGCACTAGCCATGGCGGGCAAAGCGGGGCTGGTCGCAACCGGATTCACCAGGGTCGAGGCGGCTTTGGCACAGGAGGAGGTTATCGCCCTCCTCCATGCGGCCGAGGCCGCTACGGACGGCGTCCGCAAGCTCGATGCGGCACGGCGGCGCCGGCCGGAGCACGGCCCGATCGTGACGATCGGCACCCTGACCTCGGCGCAATTGGATTTGGCATTGGCACGCCCAAATGTGATACATGCAGCCCTGCTTGCCGGCCCCCCGAGCGACACGTTTTTGGCGCGCTTGCGGCGCCTGGAGCGGTTTCGGACCGGTGAGCCGGCTATAGCGGCGGCTTCGCTTCCGAACTAGGCCGACCCGGGAAATCGACGCGTTTAGAAATGGATACGGATGACTGAGACGACCAAAAATACCGGTGACAAGCTGAGCGTAAGCTCGACGAAGACGCTGACGCTCAAGCGGGGCGGCGTCGAGCAAGGCGTCGTGCGCCAGAGCTTCAGCCACGGCCGCAGCAAGGCTGTCGTCGTCGAAAAGGTCAAACGCCGCATCGGCCCGGGCGAGGGCAAGGCGGAGCCCGTGGCTCCCGAACGTAGCGCAGCACCGAGACAAGCCGTCGCGCCCGCGACCGCAAGAGCTCCGGCGACGGCAACTCCGGCCGCGCCTGCCGCTTCGCCGAAAACCTCCGGCGTCGTGCTACGCACGCTCACCGAGGAGGAGCGCAGCGCACGGGCGCAAGCGCTCGCCGGCGCACAATTGCGCGAACACGAAGAGCGCTCGCGCGCCGAGCAAGAAGCCCTCGTTCGCCGCACCCGCGAGGAAGCCGACCGCGCCGAGCGAGCGGCTTCGGAAGCGCGCAAGGTCAACGAAGAAAGCCGCCGCAAGCACGACGAGGAAACCAAGCGCAAGGCCGACGAGGTCGCCAAAAAGCGCTTCGGCACCGATGCGACCACGGCAGCAAAGCCCGGCGCGCGTCCCGCGCTCGAGGCGGACGAGGACGAAGCGCCCCGCCCACGCCGTGGCGG
>JBAUYI010000061.1:0-6561 GCA_049584715.1 Xanthobacteraceae bacterium | reverse complement strand
TGGATCGGCACCATTTTCACCGAGTTTCGCGAGCTCGAATTGCGCCTGCTCATGGGCAAGCTCAGCGCGTCGCTGAGCGACAGCGTCGTTGGCAAACTGAGCGCGGCGCTACGCTCGGGGCGCTAGGGTCCGCTATCCCCGTTAGCGACCGGACCGCTCGGTTGGGCTACACCGCACAGGCGAGCTCAGCAAGAGATGGCGCTTCCCTCGCTTGCCCAGCCAGAACGCGATCTGAAAGGCGGTTCTTCGCCAGCCACGACCCGTCGCGAAATACGATTGGCTCATCGATCATCGATAAGACGGCGCTCTCGACTTGCGGCTGGTGATAATCATGACCCGCGAGCCATCCGTCGGGCTTTACAATCCTTGTGCAGGCCAGGATATCGCGACGGACGGCTTCATAGCTGTGATCGGCATCGATGTAACAAAGATCGAACTCGGCGCCGAACTGGTCGAGTGCATCGGGGCATTTGCCGCGGCAAATTTCGAGGTGAGGGTAGGCACCGCAGCGGTTGGCGAACTCCTGCAAGGAGTTCCGGTTCTCCCACGGGTCGACCGCAACGACTCGTGCCGAGGTCAAAAGAAACAATTCTGTCGAAACGCCCCGATCAGAGCCGATTTCAATAACGGTCCGCGGTTTAGCGCGGAGGATGAGCTCGACGAGACCGGGCAAGAAGTTATGCACGTCGGCTGAATCGCCAGGATAGAGACACCGCCGAGTCGTGAGAAGCTCGTCGATTCGTTTTTTCTGAAATTCGCGAAAAGTCGGCGCCGCTCCCGCTCCGCCATTGGGCAAATGGGCATTCTCCTGGATGACCTCGGCTGGGCGATCGTGCGCCTTCTCGGAGGCGACACTCAAGCGGGGCAGAATAATCGCGCGCCGGCCCTTATCGATTTCGGCGACCTTGCGGGCGATCGCAGGATTCGCCCGCATCAGCCGCAGCCGCTCGGCGAGACGCTCTCCTTCGAGTACAGCCGGAAAATTGAAGCTGTCGTGAAACATGAAGTGACGAGAGTCGCTGGACGGCCGCGTGGACTCCAGAGAAAATCGCGAAGCAAGGGCTTCCGTCGGCCACTTGAAGCCATTCTCCTCAAGGGCTGTCCGGTAAACTCGGCCTATAAGATGATCTTCCTGGCTTATGGACAGAGGAAATCGTTCTCGGTTCGCCCGCAGGAACTGCATCAGCGAACGCGAGCGTAATGCGCAGCCATTACCGACGTTCAGATTGTCGTCATACCACCAGGGTGCACCGACATAGTCGAACTGCAAAAATTCGTCGGTCCAGCAATCGGCATTAACGATCCAGGAGTCCCATTGAACGTTGATCGCCCATTTTGTGCCGATGTAAACGGGCAACTCGTACCACATAAAATGCGAACACTCCGCGATATTCGGCCATTTCGGTACTTTGATCCAACGCGTGCCTGCAACCTTGATGGGTTCGTCCGAAAATATGATGGCGTCACCGAACTCCACCTCACGCAGCGAATCTTCCATCGCCAAGCGCGCCAGCTCGTGACACTGCGTATCGATCATGACGAGTGTTACGTCGGGCAGGTACAGCTTCATCGCCAGCTCCCGGTCAAATCGACCGATTCTGCAGCGCGGTGCGAAAATCGATGGTCGCCCGGCGTAGTTAATTTTCTGTATACGGGTCTCCGGTAAGAATGATCACAACCCGCAAAGACCGCCGCGATGTCAGCATTGTCGCCTTTCGCCGAAGCTTTAGCGCTGCATCAGGCCGGCCGGCTGGCGGACGCCGAGAAGATCTATCAGCGCATTCTCAAGAAAATTCCCGATCATTTCGATGCACTGCATTTGCTCGGCGTCGTTTTCCACCAGCGCGGCAACCATGCGCAGGCGGTCCGGCAGATCGACCTGGCGCTCAAGCGCAGCCCGCAAAACCACTTCGCCCTGAACAATCGCGGCACCGCCCTGGTCGAGCTCAAACGCTTCGACGAGGCGCTGGCGACCTTCGGCCGCGCCATCGCGACGCGGCCGGATTACGCCGAGGCGCATTCCAATCGCGGCAATGTGTTCAAGGAACTCAAGCGGTTCGACGCGGCGCTGTTGAGTTACGACCGCGCGGTTTCGCTGCGGCCGGATTTTGCCGACGCACATTCCAATCGAAGTGACGTATTGAACGCGTTGAAACGCTTCACTGAAGCGCTCGGTGCGTCCGACCGGGCGCTGGCGCTGCGACCGGGTTTTGCCGAGGCGCATTCCAACCGCGGCAACGCATTGTGCGGTCTCAAGCGCTTTGCCGAGGCCCTGACGGCTTTCGACCGCGCATTGGCGCTAAGGCCGGATTTTGCCGAGGCGCATTGCAATCGCGGTACCGCGCTGCATGAGCTGAGCCGGTTCGAGGACGCGCTCGCAAGCTTTGACTGCGCCATCGCGACGCGGCCGGATTTTGCCGAAGCATACTGCAATTGCGGCAATGCGCTCCAAGAGCTGCAGCGCTTCGATAAGGCATTGGTCGCCTATGACCGCGCGCTTTCGCTGCGGCCGGACTTTGCCGACGCCCATTACAATCGCGCCAATGCGTTGCAGGCGCAAAAGCGCTTCGGCGAGGCGCTTTCGAGCTACGACAACGCGGTCGCGTTGCGGCCGGATTTTGCCGACGCACATTTCAACGAGGCGCTGTGCCGGCTGGTCACCGGCGATTTTACGCGGGGCTGGGAAAAGTACGAGTGGCGCTGGCAGACCACGCAGCTCGGCGACCACAAGCGGACGTTTGCCCAGCCGCTGTGGACCGGGTCGGATGCCGTCACCGGCAAGACCATTCTGCTCCACGCCGAGCAGGGTCTTGGCGATACCCTTCAGTTCTGCCGCTACGTGCCGCTGGTCGCGGCGCGCGCCGGGCGGGTCATTCTGGAAGTGCCGAAACCATTGCACGAACTGATGCGAAGCCTCGGTGGCGGTGCGCAGATTGTCTCGATGGGCGATCCATTGCCCGATTTCGACATGCATTGCCCGCTGCTGAGCCTGCCGCTGGCGTTCGGCACCACGCTCGAGACGGTCCCGGCGTGGGTGCCTTATCTTGGCCCGCCCGAAGCCAAGGCGAGCGCGTGGCGCGATCGTCTCGGCACGCACACAAAAAAGCGGATCGGTCTCGTCTGGGCCGGCAATCCGCGCAAGGAGCTGCCGGGATCGAACCGGATCGATCGTCTGCGCAGCATGGCGTTCGAGCGGTTAGAGCCGCTGTTTGGGATCGCCGGTTGCGAATTCTACAGCTTGCAAAAAGGCGACGACGCGGTGGCGCAGCTGCGCGAGAGCCCTCTGCGTCACCAAGTGATCGACTGGACCGACGAGCTGCATGATTTTTCCGACACCGCCGCGCTGCTCGATAATCTGCATCTCGTCATTGCGGTGGACACGTCGGTGGCCCACCTTGCCGGCGCGCTCGGCAAGCCGTTTTGGCTGCTCAATCGCGACGGCACCTGTTGGCGCTGGCTGCTCGGTCGCGACGACAGCCCCTGGTACCCGACCGCGCGGCAGTTTCGCCAGGATGGCAGCCGTGACTGGGGCAGCGTGATCACCCGCGTCGCCGCCGCTTTGGCCGACGACGTTCGCGGGGCTTGAACACGGCCCCCCACGCGTCCGTTCGCTAATGCCCTTCGAAGCTCACCAGCGTCCGCACCGGCACGCCTAGCTTCCTGATCTTCTCGGCGCCGCCCAGATCGGGCAGATCGATGATGAAGCAGGCCGCCAGCACATTGGCGCCGATCTGCTGCAATAGCTTGCAGGCGGCTTCCGCGGTGCCGCCGGTGGCGACGAGGTCGTCGACCAGGAGCACGCGCTCGCCCTCGAGCACCCCATCCTCGTGCATTTCCATTTCATCGATGCCGTATTCGAGCGAATAGCCGATGCTCACCCGCTTGAACGGCAGCTTGCCCTTCTTGCGGATCGGCACGAAGCCGGCCGAGACCTGGTGCGCGACCGCGCCGCCGAGGATAAAACCGCGCGCCTCGATGCCGGCGACCTTGTCGATCTTGCCGCCGGCCCAGGGCTGCACCAGTTCGTCGACGGTGCGGCGGAACGCCCGTGCGTCGCCGAGCAATGTCGTGATGTCGCGAAACATGATGCCCGGCTTGGGATAATCCGGGATGGTGCGGATCGCGGCTTTGAGATCATTCTCGAACGCGGCGGTGGTCATGGTCGAATGTGTCCCCTCGATGCCGGCAGCGTCTCGCATATCACAGCGGCGCAACATGCGCGCCCTTGCCGGCAGGATCATTGTTGAACAGGGCGTCTTGACCCCACCCCCACCCCACCCCTATATTGCCTAAATTCGCGGATTTTGGAGCCCCGGACATGGCCTATGTGGAAATCAGCGATGACACGATTTGGGCCAAGCAGATCGAGGGCGGCAAAGCGCTGAAGGACAAGATCCTCTCGCTTGCCCCCGGCGAAGTCATCGAATTGGAAGTCGATGGCATCGTCGGCAGTTGGGAGAAGATGCGTAACGGCAGAGACGGCCGTGCGACCATGGGCCTAAAGCCGATCGGTCCCATGAAGGAAATTTGGAAGCGACTGCAGTCGCGGCGGGGCGAAGTCGTTGAAGTCCGCCAGGCGCGAACGGCCGACGCGTATCTGGCGGCTCTAAGCGAGACGATGACCGAATGGAATTCGCCGGAGGACGAAGAGGCGTTCCGTGATCTGTGATTTCGGCGATGTGGTCGTCGTGCCGTTTCCTTTCGTCGATTTCGCCGCAGATAAACGCAGACCCTCTCTCGTTCTTTCCCATGCGACGTTCAACGAAGCACACGGTCATTCGATCTGCGCAATGATTACCACCGCCGCGCGGTCCAAATGGCGCAGCGACGTTGCTATCGAAGACCTGAAACCGGCCGGCCTCAATCGTCCTTGCGTCGTCCGATGGAAGCTCTTTACGCTGCCAAACGACCTGATCCTCAAACGCGCCGGGAAACTTGCCTCTCAGGATCGAGGCAAGGTCGTTGCGGCGGCGCGGACGATTGTGGCTTGAATCAAGCCCAGCGCCGACATCAAGCCTGCGGTTGCGATCCCGTCAGCTCAGGATGATGCACGTCGTGCCAGACTTTCTTCTTGGTGAAGTACAAGAGCCCGGTCAGCACGATGAGGAAGATCATCACCTGAAAGCCGAGTCGCTTGCGCGCATCGAGCGTCGGCTCCGCAGCCCACATCAGGAAGGCAGCGACGTCGCGGCCGTATTGATCGACCGTCATGGGCGTGCCGTCGGTGTATTGGACTTGGCCGTCAGAAAGCGGCTTCGGCATGCCGATGGCGCCGCCGGGAAAGTATTTGTTGTACTGGCCGCCCGGCGGCAGCGCGAAGCCGGCCGGCGGGTCGGTGTAGCCGTTGAGGAGGGCGTGGATGTAGTCGGGGCCGTCCTCCTGATACAGCGTGAAGGCATCGAACACGAACCGGGGGAAACCCCACTCGTGGCTGCGCGCCTTGGCCAGCACCGACATGTCGGGCGGCAGCTTGCCGCCGAGCGCGGCGCGGGCCGCCTGGTCGTTGGGGAATGGCGGCGGGAAATGGTCGGCCAGCGTGCCGGGCCGCTGGAACATCTGGCCCTGATCGTTCGGGCCGTCGGTCACCTGATAGCTCGACGCCACCGCCGTGGCTTGGGCCTCGGTGAAAGCGGGGCCGCCCGGATCGGCGAGATTGCGGAACGCCAACAGTTTTATGCTGTGGCAGGTCGAGCAGACTTCGCGATAGATCTGGAAGCCGCGTTGCAGCTGCGCCGGATCGTAGATGCCGAACAGACCGGAGAACGACCATTTTTGCCGCGGCGGCGCGTCCTCTGCCGTTGCCGTTTGCACGGCGGTCGCCACAAGCGACGCCGCGAGCGCAAAGACGGTGATGATGCGATGGAAAATCATATCCGCCTCCGCTAAGCCTGGGCGCCTGAAGTCTTGGCGCCCGGCGGCGCCGACAACACCGCTTCCGAAATTGAATTCGGCAGCGGCTTGGTCTTCTCGAACAATCCGAGCAGCGGCAGGATGATGATGAAGAAGCCGAAGTAATAGACGGTGAGGATGCGGGCCGCGATCACATAGCCACCCGACGGCTCTTGCGACCCGAGATAGCCCAACCCGATCACGGCGGCGAAAAAGATCAGCAGGAATTGCCGGTACAGCGGCCGGTAATTCGCCGAACGCACCCGCGACGTATCGAGCCAGGGCAGGAAGGCGAGAATGATGATCGAGCTTGCGAGTGCCGTGACGCCGAGGAGCTTGCTCGGGATGGCGCGCAGGATGGCGTAGAACGGCAGGTAGTACCATTCCGGCACGATATGGGTCGGCGTCTGGCCCGGATTGGCCATGATGTAGTTGTCGGAATGGCCGAGATAGTTCGGGATGTAGAACACGAACAAGGCGAAGAAGATGCAGAACACGCCGACGAAGAACGCATCCTTCACGGTTGCGTAGGGCGTGAACACCAAGGTGTCCTTCTCGGTCTTCGGCTCGACGCCGGTCGGATTGTTCTGCCCGACCATATGGAGCGCCCAGATGTGCAGCACCACCACGCCGGCGATGACGAACGGCAACAGGTAGTGCAGCGAATAGAAG
>JBAUYI010000060.1:0-34466 GCA_049584715.1 Xanthobacteraceae bacterium | reverse complement strand
GCCGGTACCGCCGCGGCCGGTGGCGCCGCCGGTTGCGCGGCCGCCGGTGCGGCAGGGGGGGCGACGTTTTGCGCGCGCGCCGATGGGGCGAACGGATTGGCGATCAAAAGCGCGCTGCCGAGGACAGCGAGCGCGGCAACGTGACGAAATCGCTTTGCGCGAGGAGTCTTTTGCATTTCAAACGGTCCGCTCTGCTGCACGCGCCCCCGGCCTACGCCAAATCGGCACGCTGCCGCGCGAATGTGACGTTATAATGTTACATTCGCTCAAGCAGGTCCAATCGAACAGAGGCGCGTCCGGGGTCATTTGTTTTACTTTGGAATAATGAAAAACTGCACTCTTTTCAGAATCTTCCGCCGCTTTGGCCGGTGCGGTCAAGGGCTGAATGCGAAAACCGCGCGAAAGCATCAGATTGGAGTCCGAAGGCAGGTGTCGCCCCGCTCGGCTGCCGCCACCGTCTACAACCAAGAGCCTGCCGCCGTCCACGGCTGAGCGACGCCTTGTCGTCAAATGGGCGTCATTGCCGTGGTTTGGCGGGTCGCGCCGGTTCGCCCATAGTATTGTGTGGTAGGGGGCGACGTGCAGATGCGATAGCCGGAGAAGTTTTCATGCACGACACCCCCGACGGCGCCCACTGGCACGAGCCCCAAGCGGGCGAGAACGCGGGCTTCGGACAATTCAAGCGCCAGCCGTTGCCCTATGACCGCTTCATGGAGGCCGAGGGCGTACCCTGCTATCGCGGCATCGGCGTGCGCCGGGTGCAGGATTTACCGCTGGTGTCGTGGCCGCGGCTCGGCGGCCGCGGCTCGTTCATCCAGCTGTTCGGCACCGAAGGATTATGGGGCCTCTACGTCGTCGAAGTGCCCGGCGCCGGCGCGCTCAATGTCGAGCGGCATCTCTACGAAAAAGTCGTGCTGGTGGTCGAAGGCCGCGGCACCACCGAAGTGTGGCAGGAAGGCCAGACCAAGCGCCACGTCTTCGAATGGCAGAAGGGCTCGCTGTTCACCATTCCGCTCAACGCTTTTCACCGCATCATCAACGCGGCGAGCTCGCCGGCCTTGCTGTTGTGCGGCACCACGGCGCCGAACGTGATGAACGTGCTCGACAACAACGATTTTATTTTCAACTGCCCATATACGTTCAGCGAACGGTTTTCCGGCGCCGAGGATTTCTTCAAGCCGAACGACGATGTCGAGCCCGATCCGATCCGCGGGCTGGCCATGCGGCGCACTAATCTCATTCCCGACATCGTCAATTGCGATCTGCCGCTCGACAATCGCCGCTCTCCCGGCTATCGGCGGGTCGAGCCGGCGATGGCCAAAAACCGTTTCTATCTGTGGATCGGTCAGCACGAGACCGGCCGCTATTCCAAGGCGCACAAGCACGCTTCCGCCGCCGTGCTCGTCTGCGTCAAAGGCAAGGGCTACACGTACACGTGGCCGGAAGCGCTCGGCACCACGCCGTGGCGGAATGGCAAGGCGGAAAAAGTCTTGCGCCAGGATTACGAGCCGGTCGGCTTGGTTTCCGCAGCGCCCATGAGCGGCGACTGGTATCACCAGCATTTCGGCATCGGCAAAGAAGGCTTGCGTATCACCGCCTGGCACGGCCCGAACAACCAGCGCGCCCGCAAGCCGGGCGTGCCCGGCGAGCAGTTGATGGACTACGGCGCCATCGATCTGGGCAAGGGCGGCAGCGCCATTCCCTATCACCAGGAGGATCCGGCGATCCGCCAGGAATTCGAAGCGATCCTCAAGCGCGAAGGCCTGCCGAGCCGGATGAATCCGGAATTCTACGAGCGGCCGCCGGGCGAGGGCGAAGTGGTGATGGGCGATGTGATGTGATGATAATCGTGTGCCGACATCCTGAGGTGCCCGCCGAAGGCGGGCCTCGAAGGATGCCGGCCGAGGCGCCAACCGAAATCGGGCTTGCCCGATTTCGGAATGTTCAATAGCCAAGTCGGCTATAACCGACTTGGATGCCGTCGCCCTTCGAGGCTCGCTTCGCTCGCACCTCAGGGTGATGGTACTTGCTCAGGACAATCGCTAATGCCCTTCCAAGACTTCCGCCAATTTCTCGATGTGCTGCGCCAGCATGGCGAGTTGATCGATATCAACCGCCCCGTCGCTTTGAACGACGTCGGCAAGGCCATGAAGCAGGCTTACGTCCGCAACGGTCCGGCCATCATGTTCAACAATAACGGCACCGATTATCCGCTGGTCGCCGGCATTTACTCGACGCGCAGCAAGGCGCTGCTCGCCTTCGAGGCCGACGAGGACACGATTTTCGACAAAGTGCTGCACGGTCTCGACAACCCGATCCCGCCGACTTTTGCTGCCAACGGCGCGCCCTGCCACGACGAGATCATCGAAGGCGAGGCCATCGACATCCGCAATTTCCCGGTGCCGCAATACAGCCCCAAGGACGGTGGGCCGTACATCACGCCGGGCATCGTCGTCTCCGAGGATCCGGAGACCGGAGTGCCGGACGTCGGCCATTATCGTTTCCTCATTCTCGGCAAGGACACGGTGTCGTTCTCGGCGCAGCCGTTCCACCGCTTCGGCAAGAATCTGGCGAAGTGCAAAAAGCTCGGCATCGTGCCCAAGGCGGCGCTGATCATCGGTGTCGATCCGATCATCGCTTACACCTGCCAGGTGCAGGTGCCCGACACCACCGACGACTGGGCACTGGCCGGCGGCCTGCGCGGCGCGCCGGTCGAGCTGACGCGCTGCAAGACCTGCGACGTGAAAGTGCCGGCGACCGCGGAAGTCGTCATCGAGTTCGAAGTCGATCTCAACAATACCGTGCTTGAGGGCCCGCTTGGCGAATATACCGGTTATTACACGCGGCCGTCGCAAAAGCCGGTGGCGCGCATCACCGCGATCACGCATCGCAAGCTGCCGATCTTCCAGGGCCTCCTCACCGGCAAGCCGGTGACCGAGAACCACATCCTCAAGCAGATTCCGTTCGAAGCCTCGTTCCTGCGCGCGCTCAAGCGCCAGTTCCCGACCATCAAGCAAGTGTCGGTGCGCGCGTCCGCCGGCGTGTCGTTCTGTGTGGTGATCGCCATGGAGCCGCGTTTCGCCGGCGAGGCACGGCAGGTGATCCTCAACGCGATGTCGAGCAATATCCGGCCGAAATGGACCGTGATCGTCGATCCCGACATCGACGTGCATTCCTCGACCGAAGTGGAATGGGCACTTGCCTTCCGCGTCCAGCCGGCGCGCGACGTCATCGTTATCGACAATGTGCCGGCCGGGCCGTCCGATCCCTCGGTCGATCTGACCCGCGACCGCACCATGCGGGTCTCGTCGTCGATCGGCATCGACGCAACGCGACCGTTCGGCGAAAAATTCTACGACGTCGCCGACGTGCCGGGCTGGGAGGATTTTGAGGTGCCGGAGCTTAACGGGCGACGGTAATACTTGTCATCATCCGCGAAGGCGGATGATCCAGTAATCGGCGAGGACTGGCATCGTTTGTTGGCTCTTGCGTTTACTGGATGCCCGCCTTCGCGGGCATGACAATTGATCAAACCGGCTCGGCGTCGATCAACACGAAGGCGACCACGGCCGGCTCACTAGTTCGGTTGCTCCAGGCGTGATTGGTGCCGCGCTGGATCAGCACGTCGCCGGCTTGCAGCAGCACTTCGCCGTCGTCCATCATGGCAAAAATCTCGCCGGAAAGAACGATCGCGTAATCGATCGTCGCGGTCTTGTGGAAACCGGGATGGCGCGGATTGTTGCGGTCGGTCGCAGCAGCCCGGCCGGAGCCGTCGTCGGGAAGTTTTTCTTCATGTGCGATGGCGGCAAGTCGCTCACTGTCCGGCGGATATTCGATGACACGGAATACCGAGCCGCCCTGCGGCGGTGGCAGGCGGTGGCAGCGGGCGATGGCGTCGCTGTTGCCCCGGTTATCGGCGGGCGTGCGCGTCGTCTCCCACAATTCGTGCACGATGGCACTGCCTTTGCTGCGGCTGAAGACGTGCGGAGTAGGGCCGTCGATGAGGAACGTCGAACGGCCATCGACATCGTGACCGGTCACCACGCGACGAACTTTTCTTGACATTTTTGTCTCGCTATCGGCAGCCCTTGAGCGGGCTTGCCTTGTTGATGAGGTCGAACGGTCCAAGCTCCTTGGCGACATCGGCGGCATAGCTCGGATCGACCAGCTTGTCCGCCGGCGAGGTTTTGGCGATCACGCCCTCGCGCTGGAAGAACGCCTGCATGTCGACGATGCTCGCGACATTGAACGCGCCGTCCGGGTTGCGCGATTGCCAGGCCATGCGGTCGAGCAAATCGCGGTCGGTGCCGATGCGGTATTTGAGAAAGATATCGATGATCTCGGCGCGCTTCGGGCCGTGATGATAGGCTTGGCAATAATCGCGGCCGGCGCGCGCCAGCGCGATGAAGAGTTTTCTTGCGGGGTCGCGATTTTGCCGCGCCCAATCGAGATTGACGATGTAACCGACGCTGGTCATGGGCAGCGGCTGGATATAGTCGTCGGGGTCGATCCACGGTACGCCGATTTTTTGCTCGATCATGCGCTCGGTGAAAGGCGCGACTTCCATCGCCGCGTCGAGCGCGCCGTTGCTCATGGCCGCCGCCATCTGCGCGAAGGACAGGTTCTTCGCCTCGATGTCCTTGAGGCTGAGCTTGGCCGAGGCCAGCACGGACGCGACTTCGTACATTGAGCTCGATCCGGCGGAGCTCAAGCCGACAGTGCGCCCTTTCATGTCCGCGGGCGTGCGGATCAAATCCTTCAGGTCTGTCCGCACGATGATCTGGTGATAGGTCGGCGACGAGCCGCTTTCGAGCGCCAGCGCTACCGGCAGGCCCTGCGCCACCGAATTATAGAAGCCGGCATTGATGCCGCCTTGCGCCACCTGCACTTGATTGGTGGCGAGAAACGCCACCGCTTTGCCGAGCGAATCGATGCGCTCGATGTCGACGTCGAGGCCGGCGTCGCGGAAGTAGCCCTTGTCGAGCGCCACATAGGTCGCGCCGCCGGGCACGCTCGGCACCACCGCGATGGTGATCTTTTGCGCGGAGGCCGGCGCCACCAATGCACAAAGAAAGGCGAGAGCGGCTACCGCACGCATGCGAACGTTTCTACCGTCCCGCGCGCATGCGCGCGAGCAGCTCCGCCGTCGGATAGGAATCAGCGGGCAGGCCGTATTTCTTTTGCATCTCCTTGACCGCCTGCCGGGTTTTCAGGCCGGCGAAACCGTCGATTTTGCCGACGTCGTAACCGGCGCGCGCCAGCATGGTTTGCATCTCCTTCATGTCGGCGAAGGCGAGCGCCGGCGGCGGCGAGCCGCGGTGCAGCGCCGGCGCGCCGGCGATGCGGGTGGCGAGATACGCCGCCGTGGTCGAATAGACCAGCGAGTTGTTCCACTGCAGATAAATCTGAAAGTTCGCATAGACCAGGAACGCGGGTCCGAGCCGCCCCATCGGCAAGAGCAGCGAAGCGGGTAGATTGTCGGCCGGCAGTGCGCGGCCGTCGGCGAGCGTGACGCCGTATGACGCCCATTTCGACCGCGGCAATTGGATGGCGAGGTCGGCCTGATCCCACGGCAGATTCGCCGGCACGCGCACTTCAGTGAGCCACGGCTCGCCGCGCTTCCAGCCGAGCCCGAGCAGATAGTTCGCCGTCGAGCCCAGTACGTCGGGGGCGCTGCGCAAGAGATTGCGCTTGCCGTCGCCGTCGTAATCGACGGCATATTGCAAATATTCCGACGGCATCATCTGGGTCTGGCCGAGCTCGCCGGCCCACGAGCCGATCATGTCTTCGGGCCGCAGATCGCCGCGCTCGATCAACCGCAGCGCGTCGAGCAGCTGGGCGCGAAACCGGTCGGCGCGCCGGCAGTCGTAAGCCAGCGACGCCAGCGCGCTCAGCGTTTTCTCCTTGCCCATATTGGCGCCGAAATCGCTTTCCAGCGCCCAGAATGCGACGATGACCGGCGCCGGCACGCCGTATTGCTGGTCGATCCGCGCAAATACTTGCGCATAAGTCTTGATCTTGGCCGCACCGGTTTGAATGCGATAGGCCGCGGCCATGCGGTCGGAGAATTCCAGAAACGTCTGCGAGAACACCCGCTGGCCGCTGTCGATGTTGACGATGCGCTGGTCGTAGGTGAGGTAAGGCGCGACCTCGGCGACCGTGCGCTGGGATACGCCGCCCGCAATCGCCTCGCGCTCGAATGCGGCGAGCCAAGCCTCGTAGGGTCCGCCGGTGCGGCACGGCGCGGCAGCGCTCGCCGCGCCGCTTGCGAGCGTAGCGACGAGCAACAGTGCTGTGCCCGCTATTGCGCTTTTGATTGCAAATACCACTGCAAAATCTCCTCCCCGGTCCAGTACTCGACGCCGTCGAAGCGGCGTGCATACTCGTAAATCGCTTCGAGATATTTGATGCGGTGCGGTTGGCCGCTCAGGTACGGGTGAATCGCCAGCGCCAGAATTTTGGCGCGCTTCTCGCCCTCGGCATAGAGCCGGTCGAACTGATCGATGGTGCGCTTCAACAGATAATCGCTTTCGTGGTGCTGCACGGCCATCATCGGGATGTCGTTGAGCTCCATGGTGTAGGGCAGCGTCACCAGCGGGCCATGGGTGGTTCGAATCGTGGTCGGCTCGTCGTCGTAGACCCAGTCGCCGATATATTTGACGCCGGCTTGGGTCAGCAAATCCGGCGTCTCCAGCGTTTGCGTGAGTCCCGGCCCAAGCCAGCCGACTGGCCGCTTGCCGCAAAAGCGCTCGAGCACGTCGAGCGAGCGGGCGATCATCTTCTTCTGGTCGGGTTCGACGTGGATCGGGCCTTGCTGGTAGGAGTGGCCCATGAATTCCCAACCGTCGCTTTTTGCTTCTTGCGCGACGCGCGCGTAATCCTCACAAACCCGGGCATTGATCGCGAGCGTCGGCTGGATTTTCAGGTGCTTGAACAGGTCGAAAAAACGCCACACGCCGACCCGCATGCCGTATTCGTGCCAGCTCCAGTTCGGCACGTCGGGAATGAGCGTCTGGCCGGTGGGCGGGGCCAGCACCTGGCGCGCCATCGGCTTGCCGATGTCCCAGACTTCGAGATTGACGATGGTCCAGAACACCAGCCGGCCGCGGCCCGGCAGTTTGAGCGGGGGCCGGTCGACAATCGCCGAAAAGCCGGCACGCTCGCGCGGCAGCATCGGCTTGCCGCGCTGACGGGTCATGCGTTTTTTCATTGGGCGCGTCCTCCCCGGCCGGCGCCGTGTCAGGTGCAAAATCATACGTCGATAGCGGTATTTACGCCAACTCTGCCGTCATTTTACGCAATCGTCGTGGCGCGATCACATCCTTGTTAGCGGCCGCCGAATCGCATTGCAGTCTGCGGCGAATAGATCATGTATGGAACCAAGCTACCGGGGGCCGATTATCTTCCCAGCCTTTGCGAATCTGTCATTAATCCCCGCCCTTTGCGGACCCTTGCAATGCCACGTGCCGCCGCCGCCAAGCGTGTTCGGATAGCCGATCCGGCAAGCGATTCCGTTGCGGCGGCGCAGCCGTCGGACGATCCGCGCCATGTCTGGCTGAATGCCTTCCAGGCGGTGCGCGGCGAGACCGAGCGGCGCGCGGCGCTGTTGTCGCCCGAGGACCAGGTCATCCAGTCGATGCCTGATACGAGCCCGACCAAATGGCATCGGGCGCACACGACGTGGTTCTTCGAGCAATTTCTGCTGCGGCCGTTCGCGCCAAATTACAAGCCGTTCGATGAGCGCTTTGCCTATCTGTTCAATTCCTATTACGTCGCAGCCGGACCGCGGCAGGCGCGTCCGCAGCGCGGGCTCATCACCCGGCCCAACGCCGCCGAAGTTGCCGAATACCGCGCTCACGTCGACGCCGCCGTGGGCGCGTTGATCGATTCGGCGGAAAATTTCGCGACATTGATTCCGATCATCGAGATCGGTCTCAACCACGAGCAGCAGCACCAGGAGCTGTTGCTCACCGACATTCTGCACGCGTTTTCATTCAACGAAACCCATCCGGCCTACGATCCGGATTGGCAATGGCCGCAGGCGGCGAGCGAAGGCCCGGCCGCAGGCGCGCTGATTGCCGGCATCCACATGATCGGCCACGGCGACGGCGGTTTTTGTTTCGACAACGAACAGCCGGCGCATCAGGTCGTGTTGCGGCCGGTGCGGTTGGCGCCGTCGCTGGTCAGCAACGGCGAGTGGCTCGAATTCATGGCCGACGGCGGTTACACGACACCGACCCTGTGGCTGTCGGACGGCTGGGACGCGGTCGAGGCGCAACACTGGGAAGCGCCCGGCTATTGGCGCAGGATCGACGGCGCCTGGCATGTCATGACGCTCGGTGGCCTGCGCCGGGTCGATGCCGCAAAACCGGTGTGCCACGTCAGCTATTACGAGGCGGACGCTTTCGCACGCTGGTCGGGCAAGGACCTGCCGACCGAGGGCGAATGGGAAGTCGCCGCCAAAAGCGGCGTGCTCAATGACGCTTTCGGCATCGTCTGGCAGTGGACTCGCGGCGCTTACACCCCATATCCCGGCTACAAAGCTCCGCCCGGTGCAATCGGCGAATACAACGGCAAGTTCATGGTCAACCAGATAGTGTTGCGCGGCTCGTCGCTGGCGACACCGGCCGGCCATTCGCGGGCGAGCTATCGCAACTTTTTTTATCCGTCGGCACGCTGGCAATTCAGCGGACTGCGCCTGGCGGAATACGAACACTGAGCAAAGCCATGACACGAGCTGTCCAAACCGCGCGGCGCGCGGCCCCGGTCGCGACGAACGATCCGTTCGCGGCCGACGTCGTTGCCGGTCTTTCCGCGAAGCCGAAAAGCTTGCCGCCGAAATATTTCTATGATCTCGCCGGCTCGGCGCTGTTCGACCGCATCACGGCGCTGCCGGAATATTACCCGACCCGAAGCGAGATCGGCATTCTGCAGGACAACGCCCCGGCGATCGCTTCGTTGTTCCCGCCCGGCTGCGCCTTGATCGAATTCGGCGGCGGCTCGAGCCGCAAGGCGCGCATCCTGCTCGGCGTTGCGGCGACGGTGGAGGCCTATGTGCCGGTCGATATTTCCGGCGATTTTTTGCAGCAGGACGCCGCCCAATTGCGCCGGGATTTTCCGCATCTCGGCGTCTATCCTCTGGTCGAGGATTTCACCAAAACGTTTACGCTGCCGCCGGCGATTGCCGCGCTGCCGCGGGTCGGCTTCTTTCCGGGCTCCACCATCGGCAATTTCGAGCCGCACGAAGCGTGCAAGTTCTTGCGCCATGCCGGCGGCATACTGGGTGCCGGCGCGCTGTTCGTGATCGGCGTCGATCTGGTGAAGGATACGAAAATTCTCTACGACGCCTACAACGACGCCGAGGGTGTCACGGCGAAATTCAATCTCAATCTGTTGGCGCGCATCAATCGCGAGCTCGGCGCCAACTTCAATCTCGGCGCCTTCGAGCATCACGCCCTCTACAACAGCGCCCACAACCGGATCGAGATGCATCTCGCCTCGACGCGGCGGCAGAAGGTGCGCCTCAACGGCGCGACCGTGGATTTCCGCGCCGGCGAGACCATCCACACGGAGAACAGCTACAAATACACCATCGATTCATTCCAGGCACTGGCCCGCGGCAGCGGCTGGTCGCCGCTCAAAGTATGGACGGATGGTTTGTTCAGCGTTCACGCGCTGGTGAATCAGGCGACGTGAATCAGACAACGGACGACAGATGACAGACGACAGATCAAGGTTCGTTTCTTCCGTCGTCTGTCGTCCGTCGTCCGTCGTCTGACCATGCCTATCTGCGAAGTCGATCCTTGGCGTTTGCAGTATTTCGACCATGTCAAAACGACTGCCAATATCCCGACCGAGGACTCCGACGCCTGGCAGTGGTACCCAGCGCACCGCTGGATTTATGACAAGCTTGCGATTGCGCTGAGCCAAAATCTTGACGCCGGCCCGCACGGCATCGAGCCGCCGCGCTTTCCGGTCTTCTCCAAGCCGATCGTCAATCTCAAGGGCATGGGCGTCGGCAGCCGCGTGCTGCACACGGCGGCCGACTACGAGCGGCATTACGCGCCGGGCCATTTCTGGATGACGCTGCTCGACGGCCGCCACGTCTCTTCCGACTTGGCGGTGGTCGACGGCGAGCCGCGCTGGTGGCGCCACGCCACCGGCAAGCCGGCAGGCGAAGGCACGTTCGATTACTGGACCGTGCGTGCCGAGCCGGATGCCGAGATCGAGAGTCGTTGCGGCGCCTGGACGCAAAAAAATATCGCCGGCTATACCGGCATGCTCAATCTGGAGACCATCGGCGGCACGATCATCGAAGCGCACCTGCGCTTCGCCGACCAATGGCCCGATCTCTACGGCCCCGGCTGGGTTGATGCGTTGGTTGGCCTCTATGAGAATGGCGACTGGGATTTTTACGATGATGACCGCAGCGAGGGTTACAGCGTCGTGCTGTTCGGCCCGAACGGCCGCCGCTACCGGCATCCGCCGCAGGCGTTCGTTGACGAGATCAAGCGCACGCCCGGCGTCACCAGCGTGCAGATCACCTTCCACGAGGATCGCGCGCCGGAACAGCACGCCATGCCGCCCGGCGGTTTCCGCCTGGCCATCGTCAACGGCTTCGATCTCGGCAAGGCGCTTGCGGCGCGCGAGCGGCTGAAAGAGTATTTTCTCGATGATGCAGCCTAACCCTCCCCCTGCAGGGGGAGGGTGAACTATAGTTGCCGCCTTCCGAGGACGAGTGAAAGCTTTGCGCAGATTTGTGTTTGGGCTTGTGGCGCTTGCTGTGCTCTGCGCGACAGCGGCGCCGGCGCGCGCGCAAGAGCAGGTCAAGATCGGCCTCGGTTTTGGCTTGGCGTTTCTGCCGCTCTACATTTGCCAGGACCTGAAACTCGTCGAGAAGCGCGCCAAGGAGCTGCATCTCGACGTCAAGGCGAACTATCAGCGTTTCGTCGGCGCAGGCCCGATGCAGGATGCGATCGCCTCGGGCGCGATCGACATGGGGCCGTACGGCACCGCGCCGTTGCTTGCCGCCTGGGACAAAGCGAGGGACACGCCACAGCAAATCCTTGCCGTATCCGGCATCACCACCATGCCGCTGACGCTGGTCAGCAATCGACCCAACGTCGCGACCATCGCCGACTTCCAGCCGACCGATCGCATCGCCATGCCGTCATTGACCGCGCCGCAAATGTATCTTTTGCAAATGCAATCGGAAAAGACACTCAAGGCCTACGACAAATTGCAAGATCAGGTCGTCGCCATGCCGCCGTCCGAAGCCGTCACCGCGCTGGTCGACGGTTCGGGCGTGGTGACGGCTTACTTCGCGTCGCCGCCGTACACGCAATTGGCGTTGCACGACGCAAAAGTTCACCGCGTGCTCAGCTCGGCCGATGTGATCAACGGCAAGGCTTCGTTCCTGATCATGGGCGCAACCCGCGCCTATATCGAGGCGCATCCGCAAATGCCGGACGCGGTCGGCAAGGCGATGGAGGATGCCGCGCGCATCATCCGCAGCGATCCGCGCCGCGCCGCGCAAATCTACCTGACCCATGAGCCGTCGATGTCGCTCAGCGGCCCCCTCATCGAAGCGGTGCTGCGCGAGATCAAGGACGAGTTCGGCAGCGCGGTTTACGGCGTGCAGGCTTTTGCCGATTTCATGGGCCGGCACGGCGAGCTCAAAACACCGCCGAAAAGCTGGAGGGACATCGTCGCGCCGGCGCTCTTAAGCTCGCCAAGCACATAGCTGCCCCTTGCAGGGGCCTGCTTGACGCTCGCTTGGCCGCAGGCGAGAATCGACCCAAGCAAAAATCCGCTGCTTTTCTCTTGGCTTACAAGTCTCTTGGCTTAACAAGCCATTCCCCTGGGAGGACGCCATGCCGAAACGCCGTCAGTCGCCTGACGCCAGCCGCCGCAATTTCCTCAAAGGCGCGGGCCTCGTCGGCGCCGCCGCCGCGGTGACCGCGCCGGTTGCCGCCAATGCGATGCCGGCGGTGCCTGCCGAGAAGTTGAAGGCCGCGCTGCCAGGCCCGCGTCAGGTCGCGGCCGAGACCATGCCGCCGGCCAACGATCCGGTGAATCAGTCGACCAGCGGCGGCGATTTCATGACCGACGTGCTCAATTCGCTCGGCATCGAATACATGGCGATCAATTGCGCCTCGAGCTACCGCGGCCTGCACGAGGCGATCGTCAATCACGGCAACAACAAGCCCGAGATCATCACCTGCGTGCACGAGGACATCGCCGTCCACATGGCGCAGGGCTACGCCAAGATCGAAGGCAAGCCGATGGCCATGGCGTGCCACGGCGTCGTCGGCCTGCAGCACGCCACCATGGCGATGTACAACGCCTGGTGCGACCGCGTGCCTGTGCTGGTGGTGGGCGGCAATATCATGGAGGCCGACAAGCGCGGACCTGGCGCCGAGTGGGTTCATGCCGGCGTCGATATCGGGCAGATTGTCCGCGACTTCACCAAGTGGGACGACCAGCCGGCCTCACTGCAGCATTTCGCCGAGTCGGCGGTGCGCGCCTACAAGATCGCGACGACGCCGCCGATGGGGCCGGTTTTCCTCTCGCTCGACGCCGAGCTGCAGGAGAACCCGATCCCCGATGCGGAATCTTTGCGCATTCCCAAATTCGTGCCGGTGACCCCGCCGCAAGGCGATCCTGCCGCGATTGCGCAGGCGGCCAAGATGCTGGTCGAGGCGCAAAACCCGGTCATCGTTTGCGACCGCATGGCGCGCACGCCCGCCGGCATGGCCAACCTGGTCGCGCTTGCTGAGACCTTGCAATGCGCCGTCATCGACAATGCCGGCCGCATGAACTTTCCGTCGCGGCATCCGCTCAACCAGAGTTTCCGCCGTGCCATGATCGGCCAGGCCGACGTCATTCTCGCCATCGAGATGAACGACCTGTGGGGCACGCTCACCCATTTCAGCGACCGCATCAACCGCCGGTCGCGGCCGGCCTACAAATCCGACACGAAAATCATCACGCTCGGCGTGCGCGATCTTTATCTGAAATCCAACTATCAGGATTTCGGCCGCTGGCAGGACGTCGATCTCGACATCGCCGGCGACGGCGAGGCATCCTTACCGGCGCTGACCGAAGCGGCCAAGCGTCTGATCGACGACGGCCGCAAGGCGACCTACGCCGAGCGCGGCAAGAAACTCGCCGCGGCGCACCTCGCCATGGTCGAGCGCTCCAAGACCGATGCGACCATCGGCTGGGATGCAAGCCCGATCACCACGGCGCGGATGTGCGCGGAGGTTTACAACCAGATCAAGGACGAAGACTGGTCGGTGGTCGGCACGGCGATCCGGCTATCCTGGATGCATCGGCTGTGGGATTTCAAGAAGCCCTATCAGTGGAACGGCGTCTCCGGTGGCTCCGGCGTCGGTTATAACCTGCCGGCGTCGCTCGGTGCCGCGCTCGCCAACAAAAAGCACGGCCGCTTCACCTTGGCGTTCGGCGGCGACGGCGACTTCATGTTCAATCCGGGCGCGTTGTGGACGGCGGCGCATCACCAAATCCCGATCCTCTACATCGTGCACAACAACCGCGCCTACCATCAGGAATACATGTATCTCGTCGCCATGGCGGCGCGGCACGGCCGCGGCGTCGACAAGATGGACATCGGCACCACGATCAAGGATCCGAATATCGATTACGCCACTGTCGCCCGCGGCATGGGTGCGCACGGCGAGGGGCCGATCACCGATCCAAAAGATCTGGCGCCGGCGCTCACCCGTGCCATCGCTGCAGTGAAGGCCGGCGGGCCGGCCGTGGTCGACGTCGTAACCGATCCGCGCTGAGGAGAGTTTTGATGAAAACGTTCAAGCGTATTGCGGTGACGGCCTTCGCCGTAGCCGCTCTCGGCGTCGGCGCGGCCTCGCTCGCCGCGGCGCAGGACGCGCCGCAAGGCAACGCCGCCAACGGCAAGCGCATCTTCCTCGCCGACGGCTGCTTCACCTGCCACGGTCGTTCGGGGCAGGGCGGTGCTTATAACGGCCCGGCGCCGATCCTCGCCCATACCGCACTGCCGTTCGACGGCTTCAAGGGCCAGCTGCGCAATCCGGCGGACGACATGCCGGCCTATTCCGACGCGGTGCTGTCGGACAAGGACGTCGCCGACATCTATGCGTTCGTGCAATCGCTGCCGGGGCCGAGTTCGCCGAAGGATATCGCGATCCTGAACAACTGAACGATCATCCCGCCTCGCGCCGTCGCGCGTTCGCACCGGCGGTGCGGTCGCATGGGCGTGCGCTTGTGACCGCAAATTTCACCATCTACAATTCATTGCATTGCAACGGGTAGGAACACCATGGCCGACAATACTCTCAACGTCATCACGATCTGCGGCAGCCTTCGTAAGGGCTCCTATAACGCCTCGCTGGCGCGCACCCTGCCGTCGCTGGCGCCCGAGGGCATGGCGATCACGCCCGCGCCGGCTTGGGACAAGATGCCGATCTATAATCACGACATTCAGGCCGGCTCGGGTTTCCCAGCCGATGCCGAAGCCTGGGCTCACGCCATCCGTTCGGCCGACGGCGTCATCATCGTCTCGCCGGAATACAACTGGAGCATCCCGGGCGGATTGAAAAACGCCATCGACTGGGTCTCGCGCATGAAGGACGTGCCGTTCAAGGACAAGCCGGTGGCAATCCAGTCCTGCGCCGGCGGCGTGCTTGGCGGCGCGCGCATGCAATACCATTTGCGGCAGAGCCTGCTTTCGATCGACGCCTTCCTGTTCGGCAAGCCGGAAATTCTGGTGACGTTTGCCGCCAAGAAATTCGACGAGAAGACGCTCGAACTCACCGATCAGCCGACCATCGATATCGTCAAGCAGCAGCTCGCCGGCTTTGAAAAATTCATCCGCCGGTTGAACGGAAAGAAATAGCCATGGCCCGCCTCGACGGCCGCGTCGCCCTCCTCACCGGCGGCGCCAAAGGCATCGGCCGGCACTATGCGCACCGGCTCGCCGCCGAAGGCTCGCGCCTGATGATCGCCGACATTGCCGACGGCAGAGAGCTTGCCGAAGAGATCGCGGGAAAACACGGCGCCAACTCGGTGGCGAGCGCGGTCGCCGACGTCAGCGACGAGGGCGCGGTGAAGGCGCTGGTGGCCGAGACCATGGAGCGCTTCGGCAAGATCGACATTTTGGTCAATAACGCCGCTCTATTCGCGCCGCTTCAGGAGCAGAAGGTCACCGAGATCGACGTGGCGCTGTGGGATCGTGTGATGTCGATCAATATCCGCGGCGTCTTTCTTATGACCAAGCACGTCGCGCCGCACATGATCGCGCAAAAATACGGCAAGATCATCAATATCAGCTCGGGCACGGTGGCCCGCGGCATTCCCAATTTCGCCCATTACGTGACCTCGAAGGGCGCAGTCACGGCGTTCACCCGCTCGGTGTCGCGCGAGCTCGGCGAGTACAATATCTGCGTCAACAACCTGGCGCCGGGATTTACGCTCAGCGACAGCGTGATCAACGAGAACCCAGGCCATCTCGCGCATTCGCAGGCGCCGTCGCTGGCGCGGCGCGCGCTCAAGCGCGACGAATACCCTGAGGATCTCCTGGGTGCGCTGGTGTTCCTGGCCTCCGCCGACAGCGATTTCGTTACCGGCCAGACCATCGCCGTCGACGGCGGCGCCACCAATAACTAGGCCGCCATGGCCGCATGGCAGGCCCGCTAACCCTACGATGACGCGCTATATCCGCAGACGCCGGGTTTGACTATATTGCGGCCAAATCACCGGGCTTTTGAGCTCTATGGAGGACACCATGGCGGTTGCCACCGCGACGAAATCGGCAAGCGGCCCCGATACCAAGCACAATATCGAGGCCATTCGCCAAGGTTTTTACGACCGGATCGCCAAGAAGGACATGGCGCCTCTGTGGAAGGTCATGGGCTCGGTGGTCACCAAGGAGCCGGTGACACGCTGCCAGCCCCATGTCTGGCACTATGACGACGTCAAATCCCTGGTCCTGGAATCCGGCGGCCTGATCACCGCCGAGGAGGCGCAACGCCGCGTCCTGGTCCTGGAAAACCCGGCGCTGCACGGCGAATCCAAGGCCACCAACACGCTGTTCGCCGGCATCCAGATGATCCTGCCCAACGAGGTCGCGCCGGCCCACCGCCACGTCTCCTCCGCCATCCGCTTCGTGCTCGACGGCGAGGGCGCCTACACCGCGGTCGAGGGCGAAAAGTCCTTCATGTCGCGCGGCGACTTCGTCATCACCGCCAACTGGGCGCCGCACGACCACGGCAACACCTCGGACAAGCCGATGCTGTGGCTCGACGTGCTCGACTTCCCGGCGGTCAATTTCTACGAGGCCTCCTTCGCCGACCATGCCGACGAGGCCACCCAAAAGACCACGCGCCAGGACGGCGATTCGCTCAACTTCTACGGCTCCGGCGTGCTGCCCGACGGCGCGTGGAGCAAGAGCTATACCCCGGTCATCAACTACACCTATGCGCGCACCCGGCCGATCATCGAACGCATGATGAAGGCTGGCGACATCGACAAGCGCCATGGCGCGCGGGTGAACTACGCCAACCCGGTCACCGGCGGTCCAGTGCTGCCGACCATGGGCGCCTGGCTCGCCATGCTGCCCAAGGGATTTAAGGGCGAGCCGTACCGCGCCACCGACGGCACCATCTTCGTCTGCGTCGAAGGCGAGGGCACCACCACGGTCGACGGCAAGGTGCTCAATTGGGCTCCCAACGATGTCTTCGTGGTGCCGCCGTGGAAGCGCTACCAGCACAACGCGTCCGACGGCGCCGTGCTGTTCTCGATCTCCGATCGCCCGGCGCAGAAGGCGCTCGGCATCTGGCGCGAGGAGCAGTGAAGGCGACAGCCTTCACCCACGACGTTCCGCCGCAACGCGTTGTCTTTGCTTCCGGTGCGCTCAATAGTGTCGCCGACGAGGCGGCGCGGCTGAAAATCGAACGCGCGCTCGTCGTCGCGACGCCGGGCAGCGGCGCGCGGCTTGGCCAGAAAGTTAGCGATCTTCTCGGTGCGCGTGCCGCCGGCTTGCACGCGCAGGCGGTCATGCATGTGCCGAAGGCAGTCGCCGAAGCTGGGCTAAAAGCGGCTCGGGAGAACAATGCCGACGGTTTGATTGCGGTGGGCGGCGGTTCCGCCATCGGGCTTGCCAAGGCGATCGCGCTCGAGACCGGCTTGCCGATCCTCGCCTTGCCGACGACCTATTCCGGCTCGGAGGGAACGCCAATTTTCGGCATGACCGACGGCGAGCGCAAAATCACCGGCCGCGACGTCAAGGTGGTGCCGCGCACCATCGTCTACGATCCCGATCTCACGCTGGGCCTGCCGGCTGCGGTCAGCGCCTCAAGCGGCCTGAACGCCATCGCCCATTGCGTCGAGGCGCTGTGGGTCGATAGCCGCACGCCGGTGACGATCGGGCTCGCCACCGAGGCGATGCGGCGGTTTGCCCAAAACCTGCCGGCGGTGGTCGCCGACGGCTCAAACGTGACGGCGCGTGGCGAGTGCCTCATCGGCGCTTGGCTCGCCGGGACCGTGCTCAGCTCCGGCACCGCGCTGCATCACAAGCTGGCGCACGTGCTCGGCGGCCTCGGTTTGCCGCACGCGGAAACCCACGCAATCATGCTGCCGCACGTCATGCGCTTTAATCTCGACGCGGCGCCTGAAGCCAAGGCGCGCTTGCAGAATGCGCTCGGCAGCGGCGATCCGGCGAGCGCGATTGCCGGCATGCTGAAGAAATTTCCAATCCCGCAGCGGCTGCGCGATGTCGGCTTTGATTCCGCGAAGATTGATTTTGTCGCCGGCGAGATAGCTGCCGCCGTAATCACCGTGCCGCGTCCGGCGTTGGCCAGCGACGTGCGCGATCTGTTGGCGGCGGCGTATTGAGATTTCTTCTCCCTCCCCCTTGTGGGGAGGGCGGGGTGGGGGTCGCGGGGTAACGTGAGAGCGTCGACGGTAGCGCGTGACCTCGCGACTCCCACCCCTACCCCTCCCCACAAGGGGGAGGGGAAAAAAGTTCAATTCAAAATCTTATCCGCAATCCCGCTCTTGATCAGCTTGCCCCAGCGCGCGCTCTCGCCGCGGATGAAGGCATCGAGCTCGTCGGGCGTGCTCGACTCCGCGTTCAGGCCTGCCTTTTCCAGCCGCGCCGCCATGGCCGGATCGGCATAGATGGCGGCGATCTCGCGCTGGACCTTGTCGATCACCGGCTTCGGCGTGCCGGCCGGCGCCACGATGCCGATCCAGGTCGCGCTTTCAGCGATGTCGGGGAGGCCAGCGGCGATCGAGAGGCTCGGCACGTCCGGCAATAATGGCAGCGGACGATCGGAGTATTTGGCCAGCGCGCGGAATTTACCGGCCTCGATCAGCGGGAGCGCATTGGAGACGCTGTCCTGGGCGAAATCGACGGCGCCGGTCAGTAGCCCCTGGGTGATGTCGGCGCTGCCCTTGTAGGGCACCAGCGTGACGTCGATGCCGGCGGCTTGCACGAAGGCCAACGCACCCAGCCGCGAGGTGATCGTGCCGGCGCCGACATTGAGCTTGCCGGGATTGGCTTTGGCTTTGGCGATCAGCTCGGCCATCGTCTTCGGCCCGTCGCTGCGCGTCGTGACGAGCGAAATGTTCTTCGTCAGCAAGGTGACCGGCGCGAAATCCTTCTGCGGATCGTAGGGCAGGTTGGTCATCACCAGGGGATTCATCACCATGGTGACGTCCATGGCGACGAGCAGCGTGTAGCCGTCGGGCGCCGACTTCGCCACGACTTCGGCGCCGATCGCGGTATTGCCGCCGGCGCGGTTCTCGATCACCACCGGCTGGCCCCAGTGCTCGGACATTTTCGCGCCGAGGATGCGGGTGATGGTGTCGGCCGGGCCGCCGGGCGGAAACGGCACGATCATGCGGATGGTGTGGTTCGGATAATTGTTCGCGTCACGTGCGTCCTGCGCCGACGCCGAAGACAGCGCGCTGATGAGAACCAGGACAGCCGACAGCGCGCGAGCAAGGAAAAGCACTGTTCCCTCCCGCCTTGTGGGGGAGGGTAGGGTGGGGGGGCGGGAGGTAAGGCGCATGGGTGGACGCTTGTGAATCACGATGACTTCCCCACCCTAACCCTCCCCACAAGGGGGAGGGGAATGAGGAAAGGTCACTCGAAAATGTAACTGGCGTTGTCGTGGATGACCTTGCCCCAGCGCTCGGTTTCGCTGCGCACGAACGCCTTGAGCTCTCCGGGCGTGCTCGACACGGCGATGATGCCGGCGTCTTGCAGCCGCTTGGCGACGGCGGGATCGGCATAGATGGTGGTGATGAAATGCGACAGCTTGCCGGTGATTTCGCTCGACGTGCCGGCCGGCGCGTAGAACGCGATCCAGGTCGAGATGTCGCCGAGCTCCGGCACGCCTGCGGCCTCGGCGAGCGGCGGCAGGTCGGGCATTTGGCTCAACGGCCGTTCGCTTAATTTCGCCAGCGCGCGGAATTTGCCGTCCTTGATGAGCGGATAGCTCGACGCCATGCCGTCGATGCCGAAATCGACGCTGCCGGTCAGCAGCCCCTCCACGGTCTCGGCGCTGCCCTTGTAGGGAATGATGGCGAAGTTCGTGCCGGTGAGTTTTGCGAACAACAGCGCGGCGAGCCGGCCATTGGTGGTGCCGGTGCCGAAATTCAGCTTGCCGGGCCGCGCTTTGAGCGTGTCGAGCAGGTCCTGCACGGTATGCGCGGTGGAATCCGCGCGCACTTCCAGCACCGAGATATTTTTTGCACCGAGCGAGATCGGCTCGAAATCCCGGGCCGGGTCGTAAGGCAGGTCCTTCTTCACCAGCGGATTGAGCACCATGGTCGAATCCATGGCGGCGAGCAGCGTGTAGCCGTCGGGGTCGGCCTTCGCCACCACTTCGGCGCCGATCGTGGTGTCGGCGCCCGGGCGGTTTTCGATCACCACGGTCTGGCCCCACGACGCCGTCATCTCCTTGCCGATGATGCGCGTGAGAATGTCGGTCGGGCCGCCGGGCGGGAACGGCACGATGATGTGGATCGGCCGGTTGGGATAATTGGCGGCTTCGACGTCCTGGGCGCGCACGGGAGCGCCAGCGCCAATCGCGAATGCGATCAGCGTGGCAGCCATCGTGCGATGCGCGCGGACGATCATGTCAGTCTTCCAGATCCTTCATCAACCGGCCGAGGTTAGGCACCGGCTCGCCGTCGCCGAGCTTTTCCTTGAGCCGTTTCAGGCAGCCCCACAGCACCGCTTGATTGCTGTTGACCACCGGCTTGCCCAGCGCCTCCTCGATCGCAGTCACGGCCTCGATCTGGGTGGTGTTGGTGCAGCTTAGGAAAACGCCGTCGGCCTCCGGCGTGTCGTTCTCGCGCGCCAGCTCGAGCCAGCGTTGCGGCGTCACCGCTTCGAAATCGGCGGCGGTGTCGCATTTGAGCGCCACGTCCTTCACCACGGTGAAGCCGGCGGCGTTCAGATAGGCGATGATCGGCGCATTGGACATGTAGGGGCTGAGCAGTACGAGCTTCTTCAGGCCCAGCACGCGCAAGGCATCCTTCACCAGGCTCGACGTCGACAGCGCTTCGATGCCGGTGGTCTTCTGAATGAGATTGATGATGCGCGCCTCGCCGTCGGCGCCTTCCTTCATCGATGTGTTGGTGCAGTGGAACACGATGAGGTCGGGCTCGGCGTCGGCCAGCGTGCCGGCGGCGTGGGCGATCTCGTCGGTCAGTTCCTCGACCGTCTTGCCCGGCTGGCCGGCGACCCGGCCGCGCGCCACGTGAATGCCCAACCCCTCAGGGGCGTAGTGGTTGAATTGCGGCTCGGTCATGCGATTGACCGAGGGGATGATCAGGCCGATGCGCGCGCGCGGCTCGGCGAGCGCGGCGGCGAGGCTGTCCTTCTCTGTTCTGGCGTCCATGTTTCGCGCTCCTTCTACTGTACCGACAATCCGACGTTTTTGGCCAAGGCGCCCCAATAGGCCACTTCCCCGGCCAGGAAGGTTTTGAGACCGGCGACGTCCACATCCATCGCCAAGGCGGCCTGACGCTGGAAGTAATCGCGGACTTTTGGGGTCTTCACAATACGCCGCACCTCGCGGTTGAGTTTTTCGACGATCTCCGGCGGCAGGTTTTTTGGGCCGGTCAGCCAGAACCAGGTGTCGCCGTGCACCTCGGGATAGCCCTGTTCGGTGAAAGTTGGAATGTCCTTGTACACCGGGTTGCGCTCGGTCGAGGTCACGGCGACCGCGGTGACCCCGCCGGCCTTGATCTGCTCGCCCGAGGTCAGAAGCCCGGTCATCGACAGCGCAATATGGTTGCCGAGCACCTCCATCAGGCCGGAATTGGGCGCCGGGACATGCACGAGATCGATGTCTGCCTTGCGTTTGAACTGCTCCATCATCAATTGCCCGAGCGAGCCCGGGCCGGGCGACGAGAAGGTCAGCGGCGTCGGCCGGGCGCGCGCGACCTTGACCAGGTCGGCGAGGTTGCCGATGCCGAGCGTCGGATTGGCGATCAGCACGAAGCCGTCGGCGCCGATCATGGCGATGTGGGAAAAATCCTTGATCGGGTCATAGCCGACATTGGGATTGATCGCCGGGCTGGTGATGTGCGGCCCGGAGCCGCCGATCATCAGCGTATAGCCGTCGGGCGTGGCGCGCGCGGTGAGCGCCGCGCCGATGGTGCCGCTAGAGCCCGGGTGGTACTCGATATAAAATTGCTGTCCGAACGTTTCCGACAGCTCTTCGGCGATCAATCGGCCGAACTGATCGGCGCTGCCGCCCGGCGAGAAGGCGACGATAATCTTCACGGAGCGCGTCGGCCAGTCTTGCGCGGATGCGGGAGCGGCCACCGTGGCGATCAGAGCCGTCGCAGCCAAGGCGAGCGTCGCGAGTGTTCTCATAGGACCGTCCGCTTCGTCGCTAAAAGCCACATCAGCCCGCCGCAGGATATCGCCTTATCGAGCGTCATGACCGCGTCGACAATACGGCTTTGGGCGTCCGGCGCGAGATGACGCTCGGTGACGCTTGTGAATTTATCCAGCACCGTATGCGTGTCGAGGCCGTCCGGCGAAAACCCGGGCGGCTGCAGAATTTCCACATCGTAAGGCTGGCCGTCGTTTCCGGCGGCGTGGATTGCGCACGGATAGGCCTCGCCGGCGCGGCGGGTCAGCTCGGCATCGATCGTGACGTCTAGTCTCGCCATCAGCGCGCGTATTTTTGGGTCGTTCCAGCGCGCGTTGTCGAATTGGCGCAGCCCGAAGGTGCCGTCGCTGAGCGCGACGGCGATGAGGAAATGCAGGCTGTGGTCGGCGGCCTCGCGCGATCGCGGGTCGATGCGGCCGCGATCGGCGAGCCAGCGGCGCACGACGGGCAGGTCGGCCAGCGCGACACGGATGGTTTTGAGCTGATCGGCGTCGCCGCCGACCAGACGATGCAGCGCGATGCCGGCCGCGACGGCGCTCTGCCCGCCGGCAAAGCATGGATAGGCCTTAATCGCGCTGTGCATGATGAAGCTGTTGTCCGGCAATGGCGCGTCGAGGATGTCGCCCGCGGGCCCGCGCGGGAACACCGCTTTGAGCCCGCGCTCGGCTTCGAACAGATCGAGCGGGCCGGTGACGCCTTGTTGCGCGAGCAGAGTCGCCTGCATGCCGTTCTGGGCGATCAGTGCATTGGCAATGTTCTTTGCCGCGGATATGCCGCCTTCGCGCACCGCGACCGGCGTCGCCGCGCGCGCGGCGCTGAGCGCGATGGCATGTGCGACCTTGTCCTCGGTCAGCCGCAGCTGCCAGCCGGCGACGGCCGGCGCGACCACGCCGGAAATGGTGATGCCGTCCCATAGCGAGTCCGCATCCATCAATGCTTTGCCGCGGCCGTAGATTTCGTAGGCGAGGACGATCGCGGCGAGGAGGTCGCGTCCGTGAGAATGCGCTAGCTCCGCGGCGGCGAGCGCGACCGGAATATTGTCGCTCGGATGGCCGCCGCGGGCGCGGCTTTGCGGGTGCGCGCCAGCTACGTAGTCGTTGAGATCGAGGACGCGGATCAGCGTGCCGTTGGCGAGCACCGCGCTTGGCGCGCTCATGCCGTTGGGATGGCCGAGCACCGTGCATTGCGGTTTCTCGCCGAGCGCCTCTAGCGTCGCCAACACCGCACTTGCGCCGTCATCATCCAGCGCCGCAAAGCCGCAGCCGAGCGTATCGAGCAGCAACAGCTTGGCGCGTTCGATGGCGCGTTGCGGAAAATCGTCGGCGCGCAACGCGGTGAGCCACGCCGCGAGCCGCGCTATGGCGCCTTGATCTGAATGCGACAAGTCTTCGACCTCGCGCCGCCGTAGTCTCAGTGACTCGATCCGCGCGTCTCCGGATGCAGGATCAGCTTCTGCACGCGCCAATTGAGGATTTCGGCGACGTAGAGCATGTTCTCGTTCGGGCAGGCGATGGCATGGATCCAGCCGAACTGCTTGAGCTGCTTGCCGGAGCGGCCGAGCATGCCCAAAACCTTGCCGTCCAGGCTCAGCTTGTAGATGCGGCCGGGGAAGGCGTCGGAGACATAGAGCACCTGGTTCGGCGGCGGCGAGATGCACAGCGTCCACGGCGCGCCCGGCGTCATGGTGCCGCCGTTCTGCAGGTAATTGGTCAGGTCCGGCTTGTTGCCGATCGCCGGCTGCGCATCCGGCTCCGGCGGAATGTCGATGGTCATGATGCGCTGCAATTTGCCGTCGCTGTCGAACACCTGGATGCGGCGGTTGCCGCGGTCGGCGACATAAATGGTGCCTTTGGCATCGGCGGCAATGTTGTGGACGGTGTTGAACTGGCCGTCGCCTTTGCCGGGCGTGCCCCAGGACGCGAGCCAGTCGCCGTCCTTGTTGAGCTTGGCGACGCGGGAATTGATGTAGCCGTCGCTGATGAAGATGTCGCCGGCCGGATCCCAGGTGACGTCGGTCGGCTGGCGGAAGCGGCCGTTCTGCGGCGGGAGTGGCGGATTGACGTGCTCATAGGGTTTGGTGTCGGCGTCGGAAGCTTCCTGTTTGCGCCCGATCACCATGGTGACGTGACCTTCCGGATTGAACCGGACGATCATGTCGGAGCCTTTGTCGATCACCCAGATATTGTCGTCCTTGTCGATGCGCACGGCGTGGGCGAACGACCAGGCGTAAAGGTCCTTGCCGATCTCGCGGACGAAGCGGCCGTCGGAATCGAACTCCCACAGTTGGGCGGCGGTGTTGGCGAAGGCTGGCCCGTGGCTCGAGCCGCCGCGGTGGAAGATGAAAATGTGGCCCTTGGAATTGACCGCGACACCCGCAGCCTCGCCCATATTGAGATCGCTCGGCAGCTTGAGGAAGTTCGGCACCGAGTCGTAGGGGATGAGCGGGGCCGTCGGTGGCGCCGGCTGTTGTGCCAGGGCGGCCGTGCTGAACAGCGTGAAAACGGCGAGCAGAAGACGTTTCATCGAGTCCTCCCCTAACGGCTTTTCGTCAGTATATATTGCAAAGCGCGCGGGCGGGAACCGCGCGCAAAAGAGCAGGGCGCGAATTGGCGATGGATGCACCGGCCAAAAAGTCAAAGCTGATCAAAGGCGCGACCGGCGACTGGGAAGTCGTGATCGGCTTGGAGGTGCATGCCCAGGTGACCTCGCAGGCCAAACTGTTCTCCGGCGCCTCGACCGAATTCGGCGGCGAGCCCAATTCGCATGTGTCGCTGGTGGACGCCGCGATGCCGGGCATGCTGCCGGTGATCAACGCGGAATGCGTGCGCCAGGCGGTGCGCACCGGGCTTGGCCTCAAGGCCAAGATCAATCTGAAATCGGTGTTCGACCGGAAGAATTATTTTTATCCGGACCTGCCGCCGGGCTACCAGATCAGCCAGTACAAATCGCCGATCGTCGGCGAGGGAGAGGTGACGATCGATACCGAGGGAGGCGGTACGGCAATGATCGGCATCGAGCGGATTCATTTGGAACAGGATGCCGGCAAGTTGCTGCACCATCGAAACCCGATGATGACCTGTGTCGACCTCAACCGCGCCGGTGTGGCGCTAATGGAGATTGTGTCAAAGCCCGACATTCGCGCGTTCGATGACGCTATGAATTTCATGGCGAAAATGCGCATCATTCTGCGCTATCTCGGTACCTGCGATGGCGACATGGAAAAGGGCAACCTGCGTGCCGACGTGAATGTGTCGGTGCGCCGGCCGGGCGAGCCGCTCGGAACCCGCTGCGAGATCAAGAATCTCAATTCAATAAACTTCATCGGCCAAGCAATCTATTACGAGCAGCGTCGCCAAATCGACATTCTGGAGGAGGGCGGCAAGATCATTCAGGAAACGCGGCTGTACGATCCGGATAAGGACGAGACGCGCCCAATGCGCACGAAGGAGGAGGCGCACGACTATCGTTATTTTCCGGATCCTGATCTGCTACCACTTGAACTCACTCAAGCGCAGATCGACGAACTCCAGGCGACTTTGCCGGAATTGCCGGACGAAAAAAGAGCGCGTTTCGTGCGGGATTATGCACTGCCTGTTCACCAAGCTGCCAGGCTTGTCGCCGAGCGCGAAATGGCAGAGTACTTCGAGGCGGTCGTAACAGGCGGTAGGACGCCTCGCCCGACAATTCGCGACCCTAAGCTCGCTGCTAATTGGGTGATCAACGAACTTGCCGGCCGGCTCAACAAGGAAGGCAAGGACATCAGCGACTCGCCTGTAGTTGCGACTCAGCTCGGCGCAATCCTCGATCTGATTGCCGAGGACACGATCTCCACTAAAATGGCCAAGGACCTATTCGAACTGACCTGGAACGGTGGTGGGGAAGACCCGCGAACAATCGTCGAACAGCGCGGCTTGAAGCAGGTGACCGACCTCTCCGCCATCGAAAAGATCGTCGACGATATCGTCGCCAAGAACGCCGACAAGGTCGCCGACGCCAAAACGAACCCGAAAGCGATCGGCTGGTTCGTCGGCCAGGTGATGAAGGCGTCGGGCGGCAAGGCCAATCCGCAGGCGGTCAACGATCTGCTCAAGAAGAAGATCGGCATCTGAGCGCAACGGCGTGTCGCTGTCGCCCGCGCGTGCGCGCGAACACGCGGCGCGCTCATCGCAAGTCGACATGGAACCGGAATCTGCCGCGCAATGTCGCCGCACACGGTCGGTGAACGCGCCATCGCAGCGAATCACTTGGCACTGATTCGCGCGTTTTGCGCCGCGCGAGGCCCTTCAACGCGTCCATAAACGCATTCGGCGCAAAATTTTTTTGCGTCGCGAAGTTGGCGGCGCCGGCGTCGTCGCGTGCGAAAAAAATTTACCGCAAGATATCGCTGTCGCGTCGAGTTTTCTCGCCGTGACGAAATTCGTGACAGCGCATAAACCCTTAATTCATCGGCATTTCTACATCGCATCCGCTTTTGCGCGAAAAATCGCGCGGGCAGAAATTTTTTTGCCGCGGCGCGGCGCCGATGGTGTGGTCGCACGCCGTCTGCGAAAGCCGGATCGGGCGATTACACACAAAATCTAGTGGAGTGACTGTTCTTTTTTCCCGGCTGTAGTAATCCGGTCGTAGTGTCCGTCGATTCGCGACGGCACTGAACGAGGTCGCCACCCACTCAAGCTAGGAGGGCAGCAATGGCGAAGAAGAGAAAGAAAGCAGCGGCGAAGAAACCGGCGAAGAAGCGTCGGAAGAAGAAGTAGTCTACGCCGTTATCGGTCTTCGACGACACTCGAAGATCGCGTCACACGGGCCGGCCAACGTCGACGGTGGATCGACATCAGCCCAAGACGGGCCGGCCAAGTGATCGACGGGGGGCGTCGGCGTGACGGGGGCTTCGCGAGCGCGCGCACCGCGCGGTAGCGAAGACGGGGAGCGGGAAAATCCGAACCTTACCTCGGCACAAAGCCGATGGCTTGATCCTCAGGCCTCGCCGACGCCCTCGGTTTGTTGGCGGTGTCCTCATACTTATACCGGCGCTGTGGAGCAATTCCATGGCGCCGTTTTTCTTTCCGTCATATTTCTTTCTGTTATAGCGCCGACGCATCGCATGAAGCGTGCCGTTAAGCGGGGAACGAAATCAAGCAGCCGGCCGCGCAACGCGCCGATCGCGCTCTATTACTGGCCGACGCCGAATGGCTGGAAAATTTCCATCATGCTCGAAGAGTGCGGGCTGCCTTACGTCGTGCACCCGATCGATATTTCCAAGGGCGAGCAGTTCACGCCGCACTTTCTCGCGATCTCGCCGAACAATCGCATTCCCGCCATCGTCGATCCGTCCGGCCCCGGCGGGCGGCTGATATCGGTGTTCGAGTCCGGCGCCATCCTGCAATATCTCGGCCGCAAGACTGGAAAGTTTTATCCGCTTGACGAGCGCGCCCGCGTCGCGGTCGACGAGTGGCTCTTCTGGCAGATGGGCGGGCTCGGCCCGATGGCGGGACAGGCGGTCCACTTCCGCCGCTACGCACCGGAGCAAATCCCCTACGCGCTGGCGCGCTACACCGACGAGGTCAACCGGCTTTACGGCGTCATGAACACGCGCCTTGCCAAGCGCGAGTTCTTGGCCGGCCGCTATTCGATCGCCGATATCGCCTGCGTCGGCTGGGTCCGCCTTGCCGAGCGCCAGGGCCAAAACCTCGCGCAGTTTCCGCATCTGTTGCGCTGGTTCGAAACCATCCGCGCCCGACCGGCGGTCAAGCGCGCCTTCGCCATCCGTGTCGAGGCGGCGTCGAAGGTCGACGTCAACGACCCGAAAGTGCGCGCGGTGCTGTTCAGTCAGCGGGCGCGATGAGCTGTAGCCCGGGTTGAGCGGAGCGAAATCCGGGAGGGCCGCGAAGACCCCCGGATTGCGCTTGGCGCAATCCGGGCTACGACGCTTCTCAATTCGCCCGCGTCCAGGTCTGCGTCTTGCAGATGATACTCATGACGCAGCCTTTGAGCTCGGCGGTGTTCGGCCCCGTCATGGTGAACGAGCCGGTATAGGTCTTGCCGTCGGAGGCGTTGTAGACGTTGCCGCTCCATTGTTCGGGGCCGCTCGGCTTCATGGCGAGCACGATCGGCACGCCAAGGAGCGGCCGGCTCTGCTTGCTGGCGTCGGCATTGTTCTTGTCGGTCTTCGGCCGGCCGGTGGCCGGGTCGTTCGGCTCCTTGAGCCAGGTCAGCGCGCCGCACAGCGCCTCGCCGCATTTGGTGATGTGCACCTGGCTGTCCTTGTCCGCGGTGTACCAGGTGCCGAGCGGATCGGCGGCGCGTGCCGGCCCGCTCGGGGCAAGCGCGATCGCCGACAGCACGATGGTCGAAAGCCAAAGTGCCAAACGAAACGTTGTCATTGCGAGCCTCTATTGCTGTGTGTCGCGCGGCCGCGACCATAGTCGAGGGGACGCGAATTGCCTAGTTGCCGGGCATTTCCCGATATTTCCGCGGGCCGGCGCCATGTTGCTTAACGCGAGCTTGCCGAAAATCACGCAACCCCGCGCCGTGCGGTTCAGATTCGATTCATCGCATTACTTAAACCACCATTCAAATCTTCCGATGATTATCGGCATGTCGGCCCGGGGGAATAAGGGCCAACGAAAGCGGACAGGAACAAGGCGTAGACAGGGGATTGTTATGGCTCGTTTTGAAATTCTCGACAGTACCATGGCACCACTCGGCGAAGGCCCGGCATCGCCGGACATGTTGTTCGAGCTCGGCATGATGTATTCGGTCGGCCGCGACGCGCCGGTCGATCTGATCTCGGCGCACAAGTGGTTCAACCTCGCGGCGGTGAAAGGCAACACCGAGGCGATCCGGCTGCGGCGCGAAATCGCCAATCAGATGTCGGATGCCGAAATCGCCGTGGCGCAACGCGCCGCGCGCGATTGGCTGCGCGGCAACGCCGCAGCGCCGGCGCCCGCGCCCGCGATGGCGGCCTGACGCCAGCACGGCGTTTGCGCTTATGGCTTGCGGACGAAGAACTGGTACATCTTGGCGAAGGTCGCCGGCGCTTGCGTCTCAAACGCGTGCCAGCGATCGAGATCAAGCATCGCCGAGACTTCCGGAAAGCGCGCCGCGAACTGCTGCACGGTCGCCGGATCCAGCACGAAGCCGGTGAATTGCAGGCCGTTGTCCACCAGGAACGCCTTGATCTGGGGCAACGTCATCTGATGTTCCTGGACGTGGAAGATCAGGTCGCGGCATTCGTTGGTGGTGAAGAAATCGCTGAACGTGCTCGCCGACTTCAACAGCGAACCGTCGGCGGCCGCCAAAATCTCCTCGCGACAGCGCCGGATATCGTCCGCGATCGGCCGGTAGCCGCGCTCGGCGATCAGCGCGCGGGCGGCGACGACGTTCTGCCGCGCCAATTGGCTGTAGAGGCCGACCTGCATCACGCCGCCGGGCCGCAGCAGAGACGATAGCGCGCGCCAGCCCTGCCACGGATCGCCGAGATGGTGCAGCACGCCGGACACATCGATGAAATCAAAACTGCGGTCGATCGCGGCCGCCTTGGTGATGTCGGCTTGGGCGAATTCGATATTGTGAAAGCCGAGAGTTTTGGCCATGCGCTTGGCGTAGCCGAGGCTGGCGAGGCTTAGATCGATGGCGAGGATGCGCGCGTCGGGGGCCTGTTGCGCAAAGGTGATGGCAGACAACCCGGTGCCGCAGCCGGCAATCAGCACGTCGGGACTCTGCTCGGGCTGGCGGCCGGCAAGCAGCGTGTGCTGTTGCGGCAGCGCCGGCTTGACCCAGCGCGGGTAGGGGTTCTCCTCATATTGTTGGCGGACCGAGCGCGACACCTCGCCGTCGATCTCCGTTAGCGCAGGTATCTCTTTTGCGAGCCGGCGCTCCTCCGCCGGTTCTTCAATTTGCTGGACGAAGAGAGCGCTTAACGATGGCGGCCAGGAGCGCTGCAGCAGCGCCTGTGCGTCGGCAAGCGTATGCAGCGGAAAATAGGCGCCGACTGCGACCGGCCACAACGCTGGGCATCCCTGTCCCGATGCCAGTGCCTGTTCGAGCGACGTGCGCAGGCGCTGCGCTCGATCGGCTTCGCCGTCAGCCAGCGAATAAACGTAATCGTTCTCGTAACACTGCCGGGCTACGGCGCAGTAAAAGCCGAGTAAACCTTCGTCACAGGCGCCGCCTGCCTCGGCAGCCGTCAGGATGATGGAGCGTATGTTCGCCAACAGCCGTTCGAAGCCGACCTCGGTGAGCGGCGCGCATTCCAAGAGGCAGCGCAGCAACTCGTCTTGCACGAGCGCGTCGAGCCCCGATGCGCCGAACAGGTCGGCCGCGGCAATACGTGTGGGCCATGCTTGGCTGGCGCGCGTGATGGACTCGACGATCGCGCCGTTGAGCGCGATCAGGCTGATGCACACCGCGACCAGTTCGCGCGGATGCGTCCAACCTTCCGAAAGCGCCCGGAGCGCCAATTGGCGAAACCGGCCATTGTCGGCCGTGAACCTGCCGTAGCGCAGGCATTGGGCGAAAAAGATCCTGCCCGGCACCGTATCTTTGAGCTCGAGCGCACGGCCGGCGGCCAGGATCGCCGACCTGACGTCGCCCGTCGCCATATAGGCTTGGCAGAGATTTTCGTAGGCCTCGAAAAAATCGGGCTTGAGCGCGACCGCCCGCTCGAAGTGGACCATGGCGTCGGCGGGCCGGCCCAGCGCCATGAGCGCGGTGCCGAGATTGCCGTGGGTCTCGGCATGGTTCGGATCGGTCGCCAGGACCTGATTATACTGAGCGACCGCGGCGTCGGGCCGGCCTTGATCCGACAAAACGTTGGCAAGGTTGAAGCGGGCCACGGCCAGATTCGGGCTCACCGCAATCGCGCGCTCGTAACACGCGACCGCGTCGGCCAAGCGGCCCTGCTCGCGGCGCACATTGCCGAGATTGAGATGCGCCAGCGCGTGATCGGCGCGCAGCGCCACGGCACGCTCCAGATGCGTCGCCACGTGATCGTTGCGGCTGAGCGCGCGCCACGCCAACGCGACGTTGTAATGATATTCGGCAACCGTGTTGTTGATCTTGATCGCCTTGCCGAACAGCTCCACCGCGGCCGCTGCGTCGCCGCGCTGGAGCGCGATGAGACCGAGATTGTGCAGGCTGTCGGCATGGTTCGGCGCGAGGTCAAGAATGTGCCGGTACTGCCGCTCGGCCTCGATCAGCGCTCCGGTCTGATGATGGGCAACAGCGGCATTGAACAAGGCCGCGGGCGAATTCGCCGCGTCGGCGGCGATGCCGAACGCCGGCTTGGTGCCAGGCGGTCCAAAGCCTCGCCGTTGTTTGCGGCTCATGGTTTCATCGACGGCTCAGTGAATGCTGGCCATTCTGCTAGCGAACCGGCCCAGGTGGGTCAATTCGGGTTCCCGGCCGTTCGGCGTCTTCGCCTGCGCCGTTTGACGTTGAAGTGCCGGAAGCATAGGTATTTCGGCATCCGGAGAGGTGGCCGAGTGGCTGAAGGCGGCGGTTTGCTAAACCGTTATACGGTCTAAAGCCGTATCATGGGTTCGAATCCCATCCTCTCCGCCAGCCTGCGCGGTCCGGGCTTGGCAGGCAGGCGAGCTTATGAAGCTGTTTCCATCGCGGATTGGACTTGTCAGGTTATCGATTCTCGGTGTCATCGTTGGCTGCATCACCGGGATCGGAGCGGTCTTCTTCCGCGCCCTGATCGGGCTCATCCATAACGCCGCCTTTCTCGGCATCTTCTCCTTCAACTACAACGCCAATCTGTTCACGCCGCCGAGCCCTTGGGGCGCTTTGGTCATTTTGGTGCCGATCGCCGGCGGCATGATCGTGACCTTCCTCGTGCAGAATTTTGCGCCGGAAGCGCGCGGACACGGCGTGCCCGAGGTGATGGATGCGATCTATTACCGGGAGGGCAAGATCCGTCCGATCGTCGCCGCGGTGAAGTCGCTCGCGTCGGCGATCTCGATCGGTACGGGCGCGGCGGTCGGCCGCGAGGGACCGATCATCCAGATCGGCGCTTCGCTTGGCTCCTCGCTCGGTCAATTCATCACCATGGCGCCCTGGCAGCGCATCACGCTGGTCGCCGCCGGTGCAGGCGCCGGCATCGCCGCGACCTTCAACACGCCGATCGGGGGTGTGATGTTCGCCATCGAACTGATGCTCCCGGAGATTTCGGCGCGCACGTTCCTCCCCGTTGCGCTGGCGACAGGCACTGCGACCTTTATCGGCCGCATCTTCCTCGGCCTGCAGCCGGCCTTCGATGTGCCGGCAGCATTGCTCAATTCGGACCGGCCTGCGTCGCTCGCGGCACTGCTGCTTTATGCCCTGCTCGGCGCCCTGATGGGGCTCGCCGCCACCGCATTCATCAAAGGGCTCAGCCTTGCGGAAAACATCTTCGAACGCATCCACAACGGCTATGTGCGTCATGCCATTGGCATGCTGCTGATCGGCGCGATGATGTACGGGCTGTTGCGCACGAGCGGACAATATTATGTCGACGGCGTCGGCTACGCGACGATCCAGGCCATTCTCACCGGCAGCCTGGTGCTGCCCGGGCTGTTGGCGCTCTTGTTCGCTGCGAAATTGTGCGCAACCTCGATCAGCCTCGGCTCGGGCGCCTCGGGTGGCATCTTTTCGCCGTCGCTTTTCATGGGCGCGACCATTGGCGGCGCCTTCGGCGCGGCGATCAGCGCCGTTCATCCCATCGAAGGTCTCGGCGTCACCACCTGCGCGATGATCGGCATGGCCGCCATGGTCGGCGGCGGTACCGGCGCGGCCATGACCGCAGTGACCATGATCTTCGAAATGACGCGCGATTACGACTTGGTAATGCCGATCATCGTCGCGGTGGCGCTGGCGATCGGCGTGCGGCGGCTATTGTCGCAGGAGAACATCTACACGGTGAAGCTCGTCGGGCGGCGGCACTTCGTCCCCAAGGCGCTGCACGCCAACATGTTCCTGGTGCGCCGTGCCGACGAGGTGATGGAGCGCGACGTAACTCTGCTGCCGAAAGACACGCGGCTGGAAACGTTCCTGCGTCGGCCTGGGCACGACGGGCGCATGAAGCATATCGTGGTCACGGACGACGGGCGTATTGTGGGCGTGCTACGCGTCAACACCGCGCTGCGCCGAGGTCTGGGCGACCCCGATCAGGGCTTCACCCTGGGCGAGATCGCGCAGCGCAATTTCACGGTTGCGCGCGCCGAGGACATCGTGTTCGACGTCGTCACCCGGATGAGTCGGCGTAGCGCCAGTATGGCCGTGGTGACCAAAGCCCGGCGCCGCCCCCGGGCGTCCGATGTGCTCGGGGTGATCACCAAGGAACACATCGCCGACTCAGTCGCCGACAGCATCAGGCCTTACGGCGAGTAACTCGCGTGCGGGCAACGCGACCAACATCAAGCTGTATTTGGCGTGCCGCCGCAGACGATAGCGGCGCCGATTTTTTTGAATTGGAAATCAATTTGCCGAGTGGTCACGCGCGGCGCGAACGGGTGCACGTGACAGTGACGAAATCTTCAAGCGCCGGCGAGGGCATTTGCGATCGAAGCTGCGTCGCGGCGCTTTCGTTGAAATTTTCTGGCGGCCAATATTGGCGTTCAATACGAATATTTTCGTGCGCATGCGATTCGCACAGCAGTTGGTTCGACGCTGCACTGAGTTCAGCGATTCATTGTCGGCGCAGCGAGAGAAAAAACAGCGCAGATTCGCCTGCGCGAATCTCCAACAAGACGCAAAAAGCTGCTGCTGTGTCGTCTTGCAGACTGATCGCACCGGTTCACCCTGCGGGGAAGGCATTATCGTGGGTTTCCCGCGGGGCTCCGATCGCGGCTCTCGGAGATGCCCTCTAAGTCATTGCCTTACAAAGAGAATAAAGCGCGAACGGGCCGGCTCGCGCTATTCCGACCGCACACCGCGGCGGCACCGATTGCGTGTTTTTTGCGCAACACCTTCCTGAAAACAGCAGCCGGAGCCTGTGATTCGGGCTGTTCTTCATTGCATGTCGGAACTCGCTGGCTAAGGTGGCGATGCGACGGAGGGGGGAACCCCAAGTCGTCCCAGCCGGAAGATCGGGGTTAGAAAATCCGGAGGGGAAAGGGGACTGAAGGGGACCTTCCAGGGGGCACAAGCACCCGGCGAGACGGAACCCTCCCACGGCAAACAATTGGAGGTTCAAATGAAGATGGTGAAAAGCCTCCTCCTCGGTTCCGCAGCTGGTTTGGTTGCGGTCACTGCGGGGCAAGCAGCTGATCTTCCCGTCAAGGCCAAGCCGGTCGAGTACGTGAAGATATGCAGCCTCTACGGGGCAGGATTCTACTATATGCCCGGCACCGACCTGTGCATTAAGGTCGGCGGCTGGGTCCGCGCCGAAGCAGTTTGGGGCGGCAACGGCAACATGACCTGGGGCCCATTCAACGGCAACGTTAACAACCGTTCGACCAGCAACGAAGCGATGCGGGCCCGCGGTTACATCACGGCTGACGTTCGCAACCAGACCGAATACGGCACCGTCCGCGGTTACATCGCGGTCGGCCTCAACACCAACGACGT
>JBAUYI010000059.1:0-4105 GCA_049584715.1 Xanthobacteraceae bacterium | reverse complement strand
GATCTCGACACACAGCTCGACGCCGCCAAGGCCGACGCCAAGGCGAAGCGCGACGCGGCCGCGGCGGCGAAGGACGCCGTCAAAGCGGCCGAGGCCAAGCGGGCCGACACGGCCGCGGCGGCGCGCGATGCAAAACTCGCGCTCGAGCCGGTCTCGGTGTTCATCAGCCGCAAGACCAAGAAGCTCTATGTGCGGCGCGGCTTTGCCTCGACCATCGAGGTCCCGATTGCGATCCGCGATCCCGACAAGCCGATCGGCACCCACGTTTTCACCGCAATGGCGCGCAACGGCGACGGCCTGCGCTGGACCGCGGTCACCATCGACGACGGCGACGACGCCAAGGACGCGCTCGACCGCATCAGCATTCCTCAAGACGTGCTCGCTTCGCTTGCGCCGACCGTCGCGCCGCGATCCTCGCTCATCATCTCGGACGAGCCGCCGAACCGCGAGCAGAACTATCACACCGAGTTTGTCGTCGTGCTCAACAACCAGCCCCAGGGCGGCCTCGCCATCCGCAAGCCCGCGAGCGATGTCGTCGCGCGCGGCAACGACTGGGGCGGCTACGGCTACGGTTATGCGCGCCAGTATGGTGGCGCGTATGGTGGCACGTCCTATTATCCGCGGTGGTGAAAACGCGGTGTGCGTAGCCCGGATGAGCGAAGCGACATCCGGGGATGGGCATCACAGCCCCCAGATTGTTCCCGGATATCGCTTCGCTCATCCGGGCTACGGCTCGCCGGACCCTAGGTTGGCGATGGCTTCGTTTATCTCACGTAACTGTCGTTGAAGGTCCGCAATGAGTCCACGATTGTCAGGAGGGCCGCCTTTACCGGTCAGGGTGGCGGGAGATTGTAGAATCTCCAACTGTCGGCTGAGATTTCTTCTCGCCCCAATCAATTGTTCGCGTAAAGCGTCTCGCATCGTTGTGGGCTTTTCTGACCGCAAGCCGGAGATACGCGAAAGTTTGCGCGCTCTGCATCCAAAGCATGATAAAGATTCCGGAACTATTCGCCTAGCGCGCAGGTGAGCGAACATATTAGGAATCGGCGGCACGAGGGCTAACTCATGGGGCACTCGCCGCACCGACGGCGTCTGGCCGTAGCCACGATATCCATTTTGCTTGGCGCGTTCATGCTGAGTGCGTGTGCCAGCGACGCGATGCACACCCCATTCATTCCACCGCCGCCGGTAGATCCTAAAGAAACCGCCTCGGCAACAACGAGGTTGCCAAACAACTACCGGGAGCTCATGGCTGCGTACATTCTTTCCCATAATCGCTATGTGATACGAGACGCGCGAATGACTCCGCCTTACGAAAAGTCTCGCGGGTTATTCCGTGCCGGCACTATGCCAGCCGTCTGTATCGCGATCTACCGCGACAATCCGCTCGGCATTGTCGTGCGCGACAACCGGGTTTTGACTTGGGAGGACGGGCAGCTTCGAGAAGTAGCGCTGGGCATGGACCAGTGCACCGATCTTTCGCCGTTCATCGAATTGAAACGCAGCTTGCCGACGAACTAACCGGTTGTTCCCAAACCGAGCTGGCCCTGGGCACCTGCGGCACCGTGCTTCGCAGCTTTGCCCACCCTATGCTTGCTAGTAGCGGGTCACGCGCAGCATATGGAGCGCGAACATGCCGAGCGGGACGAGGTCCATCAGCATCGCCACGACGAGGAGCGCGCGCGTGACGCGCTCACGGACCAGGAAGAAGGCCGCTGCCTCGATCACGAGGAGGACCGGGCCGAAGACCATGCGTGGAATGGCGACGAAGGCGATGAACAGGCCGAGCAGCGCCCCGACGGGCTCAGGCAAGTTCGGGGGGTTCAAGCCGCGGGCCATGTGCGTTACTGCGAGCCAGCTCGCCGGCCCCAGCGCGGCGACCAGGAGCGCGATGACGAGCAGCGCGCGCGGCGCCTTCTCGATAAACAGCTTCAGCAGGAACCAAGTCGGCACCAGGCCGACGAATCCGGTGACCAGCACGAACAGGATCATGTCGCCGAACGCGACCATCCCGGGCGAGCCCTGCGCCACGTCTTCCGGCATGCGCAGCTCATTGACGGTGACCGCGGCGAGGCCGGCAACAACGCAGAGCGCGTAGCCAGCGGCGATCAAAGCCAGCTTCTTTGCCGTGCTCATGCGCCTGCCTCAAGCCTCCGGCCAAACGCTCGACCCGCCGTTGAGCGACGACCCGGCATGTCTTGGACGTTCCTTGGGGCTATTGCGTTCAAATGCCTCATAAGCGGCCTTTATCGACGAGTGTGTCGCGCCGGTTACATGAATCCCGGCCCCGCTCGGCTAGAATGAAGTCGGTTCATCCATGATAAGGGGGCGAGTCATGACAAGAGCGCTTTTGGCAGCGACACTGTTCCTCTTCGCGGGCAGCGCATACGCCGCGGATATGCCGCTGAAGGCACCGCCGGCGGCGCCGCCGGCTCCGATCTGGACCGGCTGGTATATCGGCATCAACGGCGGTGGCGGATGGGGCAGAGTCAGCCCGAACGCTTCAGACGTTGGGCCTGATTCGTTTTTCGCTGGTGCGAATGTCCCGGCCGTGGTCGCGGGCGCGTCCCGGGGCTTCCATGAGTCGGGCGGATTGGCAGGCGGGCAGGTCGGCTACCTTTACCAGGCGGCTCCGGGTCAGGCCATCGTCGGCTTGGATGTCGCCTTCGATTGGTCCGGTCTCAAGGGATCCGCCAACAGCGGCTTCACCCCTTACCCCGTCACGGCGCCCACCGGATTTGGCTGGAATCTGGCCGCCAAATCGCAGTCACTCTTCACCGCAGTCGGACGTATCGGCCCCGACATGGGAATGTGGTTTCCCTACGTCTCGGCAGGCGCTTCGGCCACCCATCTGACTTACACCGCGAACTACATCGATACCTTCTATCCATCCGTTTCGAACAACTCGTTCAGCAGGGACGCGGCCGGTTGGGTTGTAGGCGCCGGCGCCGAGTTCCGCTTTGCCGAGCACTGGTTGCTGCGTGGCGAATACCTCCATACGGAATTCGCCAGCATCACCGGTTTCGGCCCGATCGCGTGCACCCCCGGCGTCGGTAATTGCGTTGGGGCCGGCTTCCGCACGACATTCCAATTCTCCAGCAGGTTTACTGAAGACGTCGGGCGCGTCGCTCTCAGCTACAAGTTCTGACCTGCATCTCATCGGTTCGGCTGAAGCCCGAGGCTCAAACCTCGGGCTTTTGCCTGTCGCCTGCGGGGAGAGGGAGATCACGATCGTCGCTTCGGGCGCCGCTGCGCAGCCGGATATTTCGGCGATGTGGTAGGGTGTGGTCTTCGATCTTGGGGAGATTCCAATGGCGCAGCGATTGGACTTTCGGCGGATAGGTTTGCTGGTGCCATCCTCGAGCTCGGTACAGGAGCACGATATCGGCAGAGCACTGCCGGAAGACATCACGCTGCACGTTGCACGAATGCGGCTGAGCAACGTGGATGCAGAGTCGACGTTGCGGATTGTCCAGGAAATCGAGACCGAGAGTCAAAAGCTGGCTGATGTCGACGTTGACGTGATCATTTTTCCGGCGACTGCCCCCTCGTCGCGCAACGGCATTGGCTACGACCAGGAACTTATCAAGCGAATAAGCGCGGCAAGCGGCAAGCCGGCCACCACGGCCTCGACCGCGCTCCTCGAAGCGTTGCATGTGCTTTCCGTCAAACGAATCGTGCTCGGCGCGCCTTGGAGCGCTTCGGTCAACCAGAGCGTCACAGCGTTCATCGAGGCAAACGGAGTCGAAGTCCTCGCTCAAGAGGCGCTGGGGTTGACCCGCAATCTCGAGATCGGACTGCTCGATCCGCAAACCGCCTACGATGTCGGGCGCCGCGTGAACAGGCCGGGAGCCGACGCGGTCATGCTGGCGTGTGGCAACTGGAGTACGTTCGGCATCATCGATCGGTTGGAGCATGATCTGGGAAAACCAGTGCTGACGACGAACCAGGTCAGTTTATGGCATGCGCTGAAGATGATGGGCATGAGGCCGCTGGGCGGGCTTGGTGTCTTGCTGCGCGAGCATCTGGGCGACGAAAGAGCGCGATATACGGTTCGTGCGGGCGCTTGATGACCAGCACGCGCAGGGCGGATTAGCGAAGCGTA
>JBAUYI010000058.1:0-4857 GCA_049584715.1 Xanthobacteraceae bacterium | reverse complement strand
ACCGCGGCCACCGGCGCCGGTGGGTGGCGGGTTTTAAAAATTCACCGCGACCTCATCCAGCGACGTGCAGGCGCATACCCGCGCGCTTTTGCAGGTAGCCGATCACGCTGAACAGATTCTTGGCCTGCGGATTGCCGCGCGGGCCGAACATGCGGATAAGGCTCTTGGGCGGCGCACCGGTTGCTGCGCCGAGTTTTTCAAACCCCACTGTCGCCTTGATGTAGTCGCGCAGGATGATCTTGCCGGTCTCCACGTCGCCGGAAAGCATCGCATCGACGCCTTCGCGCAGCAGGGCTTCGGCGAATTTCTTGTCACTCTTGACGTGGCGCTGCACGAGCGCTTTGAAACTTTTTGTTCTTGCCATCTTTTATCTCCGTCAGCGCCGTCCGCGCTTGCTTTGCTTGTAGTCCTGCCAATAGGCTTGAGCCGCATCGATATCGCGATGTTGGCGCTTCTTCGTTCCGCCCGTCAGCAAAATCACCAATGCTTCTCCGTCACGCCCAAAATAAACGCGATAGCCCGGCCCGAAATCGATCCGGTATTCCAAGACGCCTTCGCCCACCGATTTCACGTTGGAGAAGTTGCCTTGCTCCAGCCGGACAACGGCGCGGGTGACCTTGGCTCTCGCTACCGGCTCCAAATCCGCAAACCATGCCACGAACGGCTGCAGGCCGCTCGGGACAACATAGTAGCGGATTTCGGGCATGATATAAGGGTAACACAAGTGTTACCCTTGTTCAAGAGATGGCTTTCAACCTGGAAAATTCAAGACGTCAGGCGTTCGTCACCGCGGCAGCAGCGTCGAGCCCATCAAATATTTATCGACCGCGTGCGCGGCCTGGCGGCCTTCGCGGATGGCCCAGACGACGAGCGATTGGCCGCGGCGCATGTCGCCGGCGGTAAAGACCTTGTCGAGCGAGGTGCGGTAATCGTCGGTCGAGGCGGCAACGTTGCCGCGCTGGTCGAGCTTGAGCCCGAGGTTTTTGACCAGGCCGTCGTGCAGCGGATGCACGAAGCCCATGGCGAGCAGCACCAGATCGGCGGGAATCTCGAATTCGCTGCCCGGGATCGGCTTGAGCTTGTCGTCGACCCGCATGCAGTGCAGCTTTTGCACCGCGCCATCGGCGCCGGAAAAGTGCGTGGTGGTCACGGCGAAATCGCGCGCGACGCCTTCTTCGTGGCTTGACGAGGTGCGCAGCTTCAGCGGCCAGTTCGGCCAGGTCAGCGCCTTGTTCTCGTGCAGCGGCGGCTCGGGCATGATTTCGAAATTGGTCACCGACGCCGCGCCTTGGCGGAACGAGGTGCCGATGCAGTCGGAGCCGGTGTCGCCGCCGCCGATGACGACGACGTGCTTGCCCGTCGCCAGGATCGGCTCGCCGTCGTCGGCTTTCTCGCCGCTCACCCTGCGGTTTTGCTGCGGCAAAAAATCCATGGCGAAATGGATGCCCTTGAGCTCGCGGCCAGGCACCGGTAGGTCGCGCGGCTTTTCGGCGCCGCCGGTCAGCACCACGGCATCGTAGTCCTTGAGCAATTTATCGGCCGGAACATTGACGCCGACATCGGCGCCGTAATGGAACATGACGCCTTCCGCTTCCATCTGCACGACGCGGCGGTCGACGTGAATCTTCTCCATCTTGAAGTCGGGGATGCCGTAGCGCAAAAGCCCGCCGGCCTTGGCCCAGCGCTCATAGACATGGACCTCATGGCCGGCGCGCGCGAGTTGTTGCGCGCAGGCCATGCCCGCGGGCCCCGAGCCGACGACGGCGATTTTCTTTCCGGTGCGCGCCGCCGGCAGCTCCGGCTTCAAGCCTTGCGCGATGGCGCGGTCGGCGATGGCGCATTCGATCGATTTGATGGTGACCGGGTTCTCGTCGATGTTGAGCGTGCACGACGCCTCGCACGGCGCCGGGCAGACGCGGCCGGTGACTTCGGGAAAATTGTTGGTCGAATGCAGGTTGCGCGCGGCCTCGTCCCAATTGCCGATATAGACAAGGTCGTTCCAATCGGGAATCTGGTTGTTGACAGGGCAGCCCGGCGTGCCGGGCGCGACGGCGCCGGTGCCCATGCAATAGGGCACGCCGCAATTCATGCAGCGCGCGGCCTGATTGGTGTAATCCGCCTCCGGCAGCGGCAGCACGAATTCGCGCCAATGGCGCACGCGCTCGGCGACCGGTTCGTAGTCGCGGTCCTCGCGTTCGTAATCGAGAAAGCCGGTGATCTTGCCCACTGCGCGCTCTACTTTGGCACTTTATTCTTGGTACTTCATTCCGCGGCGATCTGCGCCGCCTTCATCTCGTTGAGCGCGCGGCGATACTCGACCGGCATCACTTTGCGGAATTTCGGACACCAGGCTTTCCAGTCGCTCAGGATTTTTGCGGCGATGAGCGAATCCGTGAACTTGGCATGACGCGCGATCAGATGATGCAGCCGGTACGCGTCGAACCGGCTCATGTCCGCCATGACATCGACCATGCCGTGGCTTTCGAGATCGCGGGCATGGTGGAAGATTTTGGCGTTGATGTCTTCCTCGTCCGGCATCGGCTCGAGGTTGACCATGGCCATGTTGCAGCGCGATTCAAAGGTGCCGTCGTCGTCGAGCACATAGGCGATGCCGCCCGACATGCCGGCGGCAAAGTTGCGGCCGGTGCGGCCGAGCACCACCACGACGCCGCCGGTCATGTATTCGCAGCAATGGTCGCCGGCACCTTCGATCACCGCCACGGCGCCGGAATTGCGCACGGCGAAGCGCTCGCCGGCGACGCCGCGGAAATAGCACTCGCCCTCGATGGCGCCGTACAGCACGGTGTTGCCGATGATGATGGAGTCTTCCGGCACGATGCCGGATTGCGCCGGCGGGCGCACCACGATGCGGCCGCCCGACAGGCCTTTGCCGACATAGTCGTTGGCGTCGCCTTCGAGCTCGAAACTGACGCCGCGGGCGAGGAACGCGCCAAAGCTTTGTCCCGCGGTGCCCTTGAACTTCGCCACGATGGTGTCGGGCGGCAAGCCGTCGTGGCCGTAGCGCTTGGCGATCGCGCCGGACAGCATGGCGCCGGTGGTGCGATCGGTGTTGCGGATCGGCAATTCGATGCACACCGGCGCGCCGCCATCGCGCGCGCCTTGTGATTGCGCGATCAGCCTGCGGTCGATGATGTCGTGGATCTTGTGATCTTGCCGCTCGCGATTGAACAGCGCCACCTCCGCCGGCACCGGCGGCTTGGTGAACAGTTTTGAGAAGTCGAGCCCATTGGCCTTGGCGTGCGCCAGCACGTTGACCCGGTCGAGCATCTGCATCTGGCCGATCATTTCATCGAACGTGCGATAACCCATCTCCGCCATCAGCTCGCGCACCTCTTCGGCGACGAAGAAGAAATAATTGATGACGTGCTCGGGCTGGCCGGTCAAGCGCTTGCGCAGCACCGGATCCTGGGTGGCGACGCCGACCGGGCAGGTGTTGAGATGGCACTTGCGCATCATGATGCAGCCGGCGGCGATCAAGGGCGCGGTGGCAAAGCCGAATTCGTCGGCGCCAAGGAGCGCACCGACCACCACGTCGCGGCCGGTGCGGATGCCGCCGTCCACTTGAACCGCAATCCGCCCGCGTAAACGGTTGGCGACCAGGGTCTGATGGGTCTCGGCGAGGCCGATCTCCCACGGCGAGCCGGCATGCTTGATCGAGGTCAGCGGCGAGGCGCCGGTGCCGCCCTCGTAGCCGGCGATGGTGACGTGATCGGAGCGCGCCTTCGATACGCCGGCGGCAACCGTGCCGACGCCGACTTCGGAAACGAGTTTTACGGAGACGTCGCCGTCCGGATTGACGTTCTTCAAGTCGAAGATCAGCTGCGCCAAATCCTCAATCGAATAGATGTCGTGATGCGGCGGCGGCGAAATCAGGCCCACGCCCGGCGTCGAATGGCGCACCTTGGCGATGGTTTTGTCGACCTTGTAACCGGGCAGCTGCCCGCCTTCGCCAGGCTTGGCGCCTTGGGCGATCTTGATCTGCATGACGTCGGAATTGACCAGGTACTCGGCGGTGACGCCGAAACGGCCCGACGCCACCTGCTTGATCGCCGAGCGCATGGAATCGCCGTTCGGCAGCGGCTTGAAGCGGTCGGCTTCCTCGCCGCCTTCGCCGGTATTCGACTTGCCGCCGATGCGGTTCATGGCGATGGCGAGCGTGGTGTGTGCCTCGCGCGAGATCGAGCCGAACGACATGGCGCCGGTGGCGAACCGCCGCACGATGGTCTTGGCCGGCTCGACCTCCTCGATCGGCACCGGCTTGCGCGCATCCTCGTCCGCCGACTTGATGCGGAACAGGCCGCGGATGGTGTAAAGGTGCGCCGACTGGTCGTTGATGACGCGAGCGAATTGCCGGTATTTTTCGTAGGAATTGCCGCGCACCGCGTGCTGCAAAGCCGACACCGTCGCCGCGTTCCAGACGTGCTCCTCGCCGCGGACGCGGAAGGCATATTCGCCGCCGACGTCGAGCATGGTGCGGTAGACCGGAGCATCGGAAAACGCGTCGCGATGGCGCCGCACCGCTTCCTCGGCGATCTCGGATAGCCCGACGCCCTCGATGCGGGTCGCGGTGCCGGTGAAATATTTGGCGACGAACTCCGACTTCAATCCGATCGCGTCGAAAATCTGGGCGCCACAATAGGACTGATAGGTGGAGATGCCCATCTTCGACATCACCTTGAGCAGTCCTTTGTCGATCGATTTGATGTAGCGCTTGACGATTTCCTTGTCGTCGAGCTTTTGCGGCAATTCGCTCTTCATCGCCACCAGCGTCTCGAAGGCGAGATAGGGGTTGATGGCTTCGGCGCCGTAGCCGGCGAGGCAGGCGAAGTGATGCAC
>JBAUYI010000057.1:0-6571 GCA_049584715.1 Xanthobacteraceae bacterium | reverse complement strand
GCTGATCGACGAAATAGACGATGCCGGCGTCCCTGGCGCCGGGGACCAGCGCCTCGCCCATGGCGCCCAAGGTGGCCGCCTGTTCGGGGGTGAGCGTGCGCAGCGGAACGTTCTGCGCCTGCGCTTGCCGCGGCGTCAGCATGACCTCGGCGCCGCCGACGGAAAACGCCAGCGCGCCGATCGCCGCGCCCTTCATGAAGGCGCGCCGTTGCATCTCGTCCATGATTTTCCTCCCGTCGCCGCAGGCGTTATGTCCGCCGTTTGGAACCGGTCAAAATTCAACGCTTAAATGGACGCTTAATCAAGCCGACAGCGGCGCCGCGGCGTCACTGCGGCTGATCTTCGGCGGCATGCGCTTCCTGAGGACCAGCTTCTTGAGGACCATGTGCGGCGTCCGCCACCGGCGCGCTGCGCGGCCGCAATGGCGGCGGCCGCAAGCGCGGCCCGGCGTTGAGAAATTCGCGGAACACCTTGTTGGCCTTGAGCGCGTCGCGGCCGCCGGCAATGAGCATCTCGACCTGATCCGGCGGCAGTTTTAGCCGCGTCTCGACGGCGTTGAGCGCTGCCGAGCGATCCGGGCCCAATTGATCGAACGAAATGCGGCCGACAAAGAATTTCACGTCCTTGCAATTCCATCCCGGCGCCACGCCGAGGCGGCTGCGCTCGGCGTCGGAGAGGTGGCAACGCCAATTCACCAGGTTGTTGCGCCACTGATCCATGGTGGTGTCGAACGAGGTGTAACTGCCGATGGCGCTCGAGACCATGGCGGTGTCGGACGTGGCATTGATGAGATCGACGCCGGCCGGCCCGGCGACAGTCTGCGCCCAGGTCCCGGACGGACCGCGGCCGGAATCGACGACCAGGAAAAGGAGTCGCCGCAGCTTGACCGCCTCGCGCGGCGCCAGCGGCCCATAGGGCGTGTTCGCGGCCAACAGCGAAATGGTGAAGCCGGCGAGCCCGTAATTGTCGACGATGCCGCCGTCCAAGAGCTTGACGTATTTGATATCGCCAGTGCGGTAACGCTCCAGCGCATCGGCGTAGGCGCGGATCAGGGGCGCAGCCGTATCGTCGTTGCGCACGCGCTCGACCCAGGGCGGCAGCTCCGCCGGGCAGCCGCCCGGATAGTTCTGGATGACCACCGGCGCGAACACCACCGGCACCGCCGCTGACGCGGCCACCGCCAGCGAGAGCGGATAGTTCGCCAGATCGCTGCACAGCGCGCGGAACGTCACGTCGGCAAAAATGAAAGCCGTGCGATTGTAAATATCGGAGGCGTTGATCCAGACCTCGGGCGAGCCGCCCCTGTTCATATCCTTGAACGTCGCACCGCCGAACAGATGGGTGTCGAGCCAGCGCGGGAATCCGGTGGTGTCGTTGATGCCGCCGCTCAATCCTTTCGCCAGATTGAGGAAGCTCAAATCGGTCTGCAGCGCCTCCTCGCCATTGGCGAGCAGGAAGCGCTGCTTGAAATCGGTCATCGCCGCGCGCTTCTTCAGGCCGTAATAGGCGGCCAGCACCGAGCCGCCGGAAACGCCGGAGACGAAGTCGAGCTGGTCCAAGAGCGACATGGCGCGGCCGCCATTGTCGACCCGGGTTTCGTCAAAGCCTTGCAGCACGCCGTAGGAAAATGCCGCGGCCCGGGTGCCGCCGCCGGAGAACGTCACCGCGACCACGGTGTCGTCGAAGGTCGGCCGGGTGTTGACGCCGAGCTCGGCCGCCTCCTGTTGCGGAGTGCCGGTGAGCCGCGCGTTGATCGGATCGTTGTGGATGGTTTGGGCGCAGCCGAGGATTTGAGTGCAGCCGACCACGAGGGCGGCCAACGCAACACTACGCCCCGCGCGAACCAGACGCTGGAACTCACACCCGACCATTAATGAAAGGTTATCGGCGTCACCGTCCTGCCCCGTCAAGGAAAGCGAAGGCGAGGCTAAAAGTAAGACTTCTTTAAGGTTAAACGCGTTTCGCGGTGCGCCGGTGCCGCTCTACCGGCGCGGCGCTGGCGGCAGCCGCCAGTTACCAGCGCAGAAATCGAGGCCGGGTTCCATGCGCGTCCAGTGCACTTTTGTGCACGGTCGAGTCGCCAAGTTGTTTCAATGGCTTATCGCCTATCGTTCATTCGCCGACGGCAAAAATGCCGGTTTTGTCAGGCCCTCTCACTCAGAATCAGCGAAAAAACCCCGTCATTGCGTGACAGGACGGTGACGGCGCCATTTTGAATGCGCAAACCATGTCGTCCGAAATGGCCGATCGAGGCGGGCGGCGACGGCGCAAAAAATTGCCCAGAGCGCGCGTTGCACACACCCAAATCGCCGCCGCGATGCCGCTCTCTTTGAGATTCTCCACGAATCTCCGATACTTGCGCATCCCCTCCCGATTCGTCCCCGCTATCCCCACATGTGGTGGGTTCGTTTACCTATTGATACTAACTCTTGACGGGCGCGGCCGGCTTGGCCTAGCTTTCGGAAGTTCGGCGCGCCGGTATCGAAGTCCGCCGGGCTCTCCAAAAAGGGGTTTGGGACGGGCACCGCGCTGCACGCCAGCGCGAGGCATAAGTCTCTTTGCCTCTGGCGGGACGCCGAACGAAGGCCCGGCTAACAGGCCGGGCCGCAGTGGGTGTCGACAGAACGACGGGGTTGAAGCCAACGCGGCGGCGAATGTTCGCTGCCGCGTCGCGGGGAAGCCATCGGCGGTTTATATTCAAGCGGGTATTCCGCAAGGCCGCCGATATGAGAAACTGAAAGAAAGGGGCAGAAAATGCGGATCGAGCGGCGCTACACCAAAGAGGGACAGTCCCCGTACGCGGACATCGCCTTCCGTCTGACCACGAGCGAGATCCGCAACCCGGACGGCTCCGTCGTATTCCACGCCGAGAACGTGGAAGTGCCCGAGCTTTGGTCGCAAGTCGCCTCCGACGTGTTGGCGCAGAAATATTTCCGCAAAGCCGGCGTGCCGGCGCGCTTGAAGAAAGTCGAGGAAGAGACCGTCCCCTCCTGGCTGTGGCGCAGCGTGGCCGACGAAGACGCGCTCAAGGAGCTGCCCGAGAAGGAACGCTTCATCGGCGAGCAATCGTCCAAGCAGGTTTTCGACCGCCTCGCCGGCACCTGGACCTACTGGGGATTCAAGGGCGGCTACTTTTCCTCGGAAGCCGACGCGCAAGCCTTCTTCGACGAGCACCGCTACATGCTGGCGATGCAGATGGTGGCGCCGAACTCGCCGCAATGGTTCAACACCGGCCTGCATTGGGCCTATGGCATCGACGGCCCGAGCCAGGGCCACTACTACGTCGATTTCAAAACCGGCAAGCTCGTGCAATCGGCTACCGCCTACGAGCATCCGCAGCCGCACGCCTGCTTCATCCAGTCGATCGCCGACGACCTCGTCAACGAGGGCGGGATTATGGACCTGTGGGTGCGCGAGGCGCGCCTCTTCAAATACGGCTCCGGCACCGGCTCGAATTTCTCAAAGCTGCGCGGTGAAGGCGAAAGGCTCTCGGGCGGCGGCAAGTCGTCGGGCCTGATGAGCTTCTTGAAAATCGGCGATCGCGCCGCCGGCGCCATCAAGTCGGGCGGCACTACGCGCCGCGCGGCGAAGATGGTGATCCTCGACGCCGATCATCCCGATATCGAGCAATTCATCGACTGGAAGGTGCTCGAGGAGCAGAAGGTCGCCAACCTCGTCACCGGCTCCAAGATCAATCAGCGCCATTTGCGCGCGATCCTCAAAGCCTGCATCAACTGCGAAGGCTCCGGCGACGATTGCTTCGATCCGGAGAAGAACCCGGTGCTGCGCCGCGAGATCAAGGCGGCGCGCAAGAACCACGTGCCGGACAATTACATCCGCCGCGTCATCCAGTTCGCCAAGCAGGGCTATACCGACATCCACTTTCCGATCTACGACACCGATTGGGATTCGGAAGCCTATCTCACGGTCTCCGGCCAGAATTCCAACAACACCGTGCGCATCACCGACGAGTTCTTGAAAGCGGTCGAAGCCGACCGCGATTGGGATTTGTTCTGGCGCACCAAGGGCGGAAAAATCGCCAAGACCATCAAGGCGCGCGATTTGTGGGAGAAGATCGGCCACGCCGCCTGGGCCAGCGCCGATCCCGGCCTGCAATTCCATACCAGCATCAATGACTGGCACACCTGCTCCGCGTCGGGGCCGATCATCGCGTCTAATCCGTGCTCGGAATACATGTTCCTCGACGACACCGCGTGCAATCTGGCGTCGCTGAACCTGCTCGCCTTCCACACCCAGGCGCTGCCCGCCGCCGCCACCGGCGAAAAGCTCAAGAGCGAGCTTTACGACGTCGAAGGCTACGAGCATGCGGTGCGGCTGTGGACCATCGTGCTGGAAATCTCGGTGCTGATGGCGCAGTTCCCGTCGCGCGAGATCGCGCAACGCTCCTACGACTTCCGCACGCTGGGCCTCGGTTACGCCAATGTCGGCGGCCTCCTGATGTCGTCAGGCATTCCCTACGACTCCGAAGCCGGCCGCGCTATTTGCGGCGCGCTGTCGGCGATCATGACCGGCGTCTCCTACGCCACCTCGGCCGAAATGGCGGCCGAACTCGGCCCGTTCCCGCGTTTTTCGGAAAATCGCGAGCACATGCTGCGCGTAATGCGCAACCATCGCCGCGCCGCCTACGGCGAACGCACCGGCTATGAGCAGATGTCGACGCCGCCGGTGCCGCTCGACCACAAGGCCAATCCGGACCAAAAGCTCGCCGAGCATGCCAAGAAGGCCTGGGACCGCGCGCTCGCACTTGGCGAGGCGCACGGCTACCGCAATGCGCAGGCCAGCGTCGTGGCGCCGACCGGCACCATCGGCCTGGTGATGGATTGCGACACCACCGGCATCGAGCCCGACTTCGCGCTAGTGAAGTTCAAGAAGCTCGCCGGCGGCGGCTATTTCAAGATCATCAACCGCGCCGTGCCGGAAGCCTTGCGCGTGCTCGGCTATCGCGAGAGCGATATCGCCGAAATCGTCGCCTATGCGGTCGGCCATGGCTCGCTCGGCCAGGCCCCGGCGATCAACAACGCCACGCTGAAGGCCAAAGGTTTTACCGACGAAGCGATCGAGAAGGTGGCAAAAGCTTTGCCGACCGCCTTCGACATCAAATTCGCCTTCAACAAGTGGACCCTGGGCGCCGAGTTCCTGCGTGACCAACTCGGCGTCGACGCCGAAGATTTGGCGGCGCCGAGCTTCGATCTACTCGCGCATATGGGCTACACCAAGCGCGAGATCGAGGCGGCCAATATCCACGTCTGCGGCGCCATGACGGTCGAAGGCGCGCCGCACCTCAAGCCCGAACATTACGCCGTGTTCGACTGCGCCAATCCGTGCGGCCGCACCGGCAAGCGCTATCTCTCGGTCGACAGCCATATCCGCATGCTGGCGGCGGCGCAGCCGTTCATCTCCGGCGCCATTTCCAAGACCATCAACATGCCGAACGAAGCCACGGTCGAGGATTGCAAGGCGGCCTACATCCTCTCGTGGAAGCTCGGCTTGAAAGCCAACGCGCTCTACCGCGACGGCTCAAAGCTGTCGCAGCCGCTGCAGAGTCAGCTCATCGCCGACGAGGAAGACGACGACGACGTTATCGAGGCGTTCATCGACAAGCCTGCGGCATCGCGCGCCGCGGCGCTGTCGGAAAAGATCGTCGAGAAAGTCGTCGAGCGCATCGTGGTGATGCGCGAACGCGAGCGCATGCCCGATCGGCGCAAGGGCTACACGCAAAAGGCCGTGGTCGGCGGGCATAAGCTTTATCTGCGCACCGGCGAATACGACGACGGCCGGCTCGGCGAGATCTTCATCGACATGCACAAGGAGGGCGCGGCGCTGCGCTCGCTCCTCAACAACTTCGCCATCGCGGTGTCGCTCGGCCTGCAATACGGCGTGCCGCTCGACGAATATGTCGATGCCTTCACCTTCACCCGCTTCGAGCCGTCCGGCCCGGTGCAGGGCAACGACTCGATCAAGTTCGCCACCTCGATTTTGGACTACGTGTTCCGCGAGCTCGCGGTCTCCTACATGGAGCGCTTCGACCTCGCCCACGTCGACCCGACCGAAGGCGGTTTTGACGCGCTCGGCAAAGGCGTCGAAGAAGGCCGCCCGGCCACCGAAGGCCGCTACGTCTCCAAAGGCCTCACCCGCTCGCGCACCGACCGCCTGAAAGTCATGCAAGGCGGCGCGGACCTGACGTCATCCTCCCCTGCAGGGGGAGGACCGGCCGGCGAAGCCGGCCGAGGTGGGGCAGTCTCCAACGTGACATCCCTGTCCTCCGCAACCCCGCGCGGCGAAATCTCCGGCTCGACCGCACTCAAAGCCGAGCCCGAACAAAAACTCTCGCCGACGCAAGCGCTCGAGCAACTGCAATGGACCAAGACCGACGCCAAGGCGGTAGCCGCCGAACGCCGCGCCGAGGCCAAGGCGAAAGGCTATGAGGGCGAGATGTGCTCGGAGTGCTTGAATTTCACGCTGGTGCGGAATGGGACGTGTTTGAAGTGTGATACGTGTGGGAGCACGACGGGGTGTAGTTAGACCTCAGTCCCAATGGCGAGGAGCCGAA
>JBAUYI010000056.1:0-2261 GCA_049584715.1 Xanthobacteraceae bacterium | reverse complement strand
GATTATGATTCCGCTGCTCTAACCAACTGAGCTACTCCGCCATCACCAAGACGTCCGGTCCATGAAGCTGGCCCATGGAACCGACCGAACATCGCGCCGGCTAAGATGGCAAAACCGCCGCCGGCCGGGCGAGATTTAGGGTAGTTCAGCGCCCTTTCCAAGGGGCTAAATTCCGCCAGAACGGCTCGCCGCGACCGCACCACTATATATGTTCACTCAGCCGGGGCCGCCGCCGCGAAATCGCCGCCGAGGCGCGCAAACCGGATCAGCGAAAAGTGCCCGAGCGGCGGCATCGGGCGGCGCTCGATAACCTGTACCCCACCGTGGCGCGTGGCCCATTGTGCCAGGCGCTCCCAGCGGAATTCCGGCCGCCAGCCGAGCCGGCGCGCCAGCGGCGCGAAGCAACGCTCGAAAACCTCGCGCAGGCCGGTTTCGGCGCCGAGGTGATTGACCAGGATGATCTCACCGCCGGGCTTGAGCACGCGGACGAACTCGTCGAGCGTCGCCTCCGGGTCCGGCACTGCGGTGATGACATATTGCGCCACGACCACGTCGAAGGCGCCGTCCTGGAAACCAAGGTGCTGCGCGTCCATGACGGCGAGCCCATCGACATTGGTGAGCCGGTGCTCGGTCACGCGGTCCTTGGCCTTGCGCAGCATCGGCGCCGAAAAGTCGACGCCGATGAGACGGTTGGTCCAGGCATATTCCGGCAGCGACAGCCCGGTGCCGACGCCGACTTCGAGGATGCGGCCGCCGATGCGCTCGGCCGCCGCGACCGAAGCCTTGCGGCCGCGATCGAACACCGAACCGAACACAAGATCGTAGACTGGCGCCCAGCGTGCATAGGCTTTGGCGACCGTGGCCTTGTCGAGCTCAGCCGCCATTAACGTGCGGCGGCCATGGCGACGGCGGCGCTTTGGATCTTCGCGGCCGCGACCGTGCTTGAGATCATGCCGCCGCCGAGCACGCGGGCCTGGCCGACGGCGGCGTCGTAGAACGCGCAAGCTTGGCCGGGCGACACGCCGTCTTCGCTGCCGACCAGTTCGACCTCGATGCCGCCGCCCGGGCCGGCGCGCAGCCAAGCCGGTTGCGGCATCCGCGTCGAGCGCACTTTGACAAACACCTGGCGCTCCAGCGCTTCTGCGATGCTGCCGTCGCCGAGCCAATTGATGTCGCGCAGCCGGATGCGGCTGGTGCGCAACGCCTCGCGCGGGCCGACCACGACGCGGCGCGCGCCGGCGTCGAGCCGCACCACGTAAAGCGGCGAGCCCGCGGCAACGCCAAGCCCGCGGCGCTGGCCGACGGTAAAATGGATGATGCCGTCGTGATGGCCGAGCACGCGGCCATCGAGATCGACGATGTCGCCCGGGCCGGCGGCGCCCGGCCTCAGGCGCTCAATGACTTCCGCGTAATGCCCGGTCGGCACGAAGCAAATATCCTGGCTGTCCTGCTTGTCGGCAACCGACAAACCGAAACGCCGCGCCAGGTCGCGCGTCTCCGCCTTGGTGCGGTCGCCGAGCGGAAAGCGCAGCAGGTCGAGTTGCCCATGCGTGGTGGCGAACAGGAAATAACTCTGGTCGCGCTCGACTTCGCGGGCGCGGTAGAGCGCGCGGCCACCGCCGGGCAGCGCGCGGGAGGCGACGTAATGGCCGGTCGCCAAAACTTTGGCGCCGAGCTCGCGCGCGGTCCCGAGCAGGTCGCGGAATTTGATCGACTGATTGCACTCCACGCACGGCACCGGCGTCTCGCCGGCCACATAGCTCTCGGCAAAACGGTCGATCACCGCTTCCTTGAAGCGGCCTTCGTAGTCGAGCACGTAATGCGGAATGCCCAGCCGCGCGGCGACGGCGCGGGCATCATGGATGTCGCGGCCAGCGCAGCAGGCGCCCTTGCGGTGGGTCGCCGCGCCATGATCGTAGAGCTGGAGCGTGATGCCGACCACGTCATAGCCGGCTTCCGCCAACAACGCCGCCGTGACCGAGGAATCGACGCCGCCCGACATGGCGACGACAACGCGCGTGTCGGCCGGCCGCCCCTCGATATCGAGACTGTTGTGCATGGCGATCGGGGCCGCGCTCCTTTTCCAGCCATTACTATAAGCGCCGGGCTGCGGCTCCGCCATGGCACGGGGGTTTGCGCGGGCAGCGGTGAACAACGGGGGGAAGCGGCAAAAGTTGCCGAGCGGACGCAAGGGCTGCCGTGCCCGGCTGCCGCCCAATCTCATTAAGCCATTGAATTTGCGCGTATTTCCATGTGCGGCG
>JBAUYI010000055.1:0-50529 GCA_049584715.1 Xanthobacteraceae bacterium | reverse complement strand
TCGAGTCCCGCGCCCCTTCCACCACCCTGCTGCGCAGGGTGGTCCCCCTTCCCCGCTATCGCGGGGCAGGAAAAGCACGCGTTCACGATTTCTTTGCCATGTTTGCGAATTCGACGCGTTCCCGTGCCACGCGCATTTTCGTCATCCGATCTTGAATCTTTTTCGACGATGCTGCCGTGATGTACGCGCGTCGCATCAAACTGTTGTCTTGGCAGGTTGCCGCATTGGCTGCGTTGTTCGCGGCTATGCTGATGGCGATGCCGCGCCCGGCACGGGCCGAAGGGCTGTTCGATTTCCTGTTCGGCGGGTTCCAGCGTCAATCGCCGCCGGCCAATGTGAATTCCTATGCCGAGCCGCCAGCCTCGATCGGCCGCGTCGCGCCGGCCTCGCCGAACGGAACCGAGGACGTCCGCCAGGGCGGCGGCAATATCGGCCGCACGGTGGCATTTTGCGTACGGCTATGCGACGGCCAGCATTTTCCGCTCGAGCACATGACCAACGCGACGCCGATCGAAACCTGCCGGACGATGTGCCCGGCGAGCAAGACCAAAGTCTTCTTCGGCGGCGAGATCGGCGGCGCCGTGGCCAAGGACGGCCAGCGCTATGGCGAGCTCGACAACGCGTTCGTTTACCGCAAGCAATTGGTGGCGAATTGCACCTGCAACGGCAAGGATGCGTTCGGGCTCGCTCCGTTCGACATGTCGAACGATCCGACCTTGCGGCCCGGCGACATCGTTTCGACCAAGGACGGATTCGTCGCCTACAGCGGCGCGCGTGGGCAAAGCGGGTTCACGCCGATCGATTCGGCCACCGTCGCCGCGCAACTCAATCCGAGATCCGCGCCTGTGCAGCTGTCCCGCCGCACGGAAACGCCGCCGGTCGACGAGCCGGGCACGATCGTACCGTCTCAGTCCTTGAGATAAGCTACGACCTCTTCGGCCAGCGCCAGCGACGAGGTCAGCCCCGGCGATTCGATGCCGAACAGGTTGACGAGACGCGGCATGCCGTGCGCCGGGGGACCCGCGATCATGAAATCAGCCTGCGGCTCGCCTTGGCCGGAAAGTTTCGGCCGGATGCCGCAATAATCCGGCACCAACGAGCCGTCCGGCAGGCCCGGCCAATAGGTGCGGATGCGGGCATAAAAACTGTCGGCGCGGCGTGGATCGACAGCGTAATTCTCCTCCGTGATCCACTCGACGTCCGGCCCGAAGCGCATGCGGCCGGCGAGATCAAGCGTAACGTGGACGCCGAGCCCGCCGTCGATCGGCGTCGGATAGATCAGCCGCGAAAAAGCCGGCCGCCCGGCGAAGCCGAAATAATTGCCTTTGCCGAGCACCAGCCGCGGCACTTTGCCGGCCGGGTAGTTTTCGATGCGCCGCGCCAGCGCCTGCGCGCCCAAGCCTGCGGCGTTGATCACGGCGTCGAACGGCATGACGCCTGGATCGCGGCCGCCGAATTGCACCTGCCACTGCGGCGCTTTGTAGGTCATGCGCTCGACCGGCGTCTCGAATGCGATCATGCCGCCGCGATCCTCAAATTCGCCCCACAGCGCCAGCATGAAACCGTGGCTGTCGATGATGCCGGTCTCCGGCGACCACAGCGCGCCGATGCAGGACAATTCCGCTTCCATGGCACGCGCGGCATTGCCGCCGATCATCTCGACGCCCTCGACGCCGTTCTTCTGCGCCTGCGCCATGATGGTTTCGACCTTGGCGAGTTCGGCGTCGTTGGTCGCCACGACGAGCTTGCCGCATTTGCGGTGGCCAACGCCGTGGGAGGCGCAGAACTCGTAGAGCATGCGCCGGCCGCGCACGCAAAGTTTGGCGCGCAACGTGTCGGTTGGATAATACAGGCCGGCGTGGATCACTTCGCTGTTGCGCGAGGACACGCCGTTGGCGATGCCGCCGGTGACTTCGGCAACCGTCACATCGTGGCCGGCAAGCGCCGCCGCGCGCGCGACGGCAAGCCCAACGACACCGGCGCCGACGACAAGGACTTCCATCAGTCGCGCTTCCACGGGACGACAACGCGCTCGATCTCATTGAGCATCACCGTGAGCACGAAGCCGATGATCGCAATCATGAATAGTCCGACATACATCTGCTCTACCGAAAAAGTCTCCCAGGCGGTCCAGATCATATAGCCGAGACCGCTTTTGGCGCCGATCATCTCGGCAATGGCGATCAGCACCAGGCCGATGCCGATGCCGAGTTTGAAGCCGGTCATGATCACCGGCAGCGCGCCGGGCAGCGCGATGGTCCAGAACGTGTTCCAGCGGCTGGCTTTGTAATTACGCCCGACGTCGAGGTAGATGCGGTTGATCTCGAGCACGCCGGTGGTGGCATTGATCACGACCGGGAAAAACACGCCGACCGCGACCATGAAGATTTTCGAGCCTTCACCGAGGCCGAAGATCAAGAGCGCCAGCGGCAGGATGGCGCTCTTCGGGATCGGATAGGTCGCCGCCACCAGCGGATCGAACACCGCGCGGACCCAGCGATTGAGCCCCATGGCGATACCGAGAACGAGCGCCGGGCCGCCGCCGATCAAGGTGCCGAGAGCAAGCCGGCGCAGGCTGACCAGGGTGTTGGTGACAAGTTCGCCGGAGCGCAGCATCTCGATCATCACAACGATCACGCTCGAAGGCGCGGGAAAGAAACGGGTATCGATGAAGTGAAAACGAGCCGCCAATTCCCAGACTGCGAGCAACAAGACTGGCGAAGCGATGCCCAGAATGCGCTCGCGCGCGCGCATGGAAAGGGAAAAACCTTGCGCCGGGCTGCCGGCGATGGTTTGCGTGCTCATTGAACGACGTCCTTGTTTTCCTGCTCGCGCGCGCGCTGCACCTCGTCGCGCAGTCCTGACCAGATGCGATGCACGAGTTCGCCGAATTCCGGCGCCTTCTGCAATTCGATGAGGTTGCGCGGCCGGTCGAGCGGCACCTGCACAAAACTCTTCACGCGGCCGGGCTGTGCCGTCATCACCATGATGCGGTCGCCGAGAAAGACCGCTTCGTCGACGCTGTGTGTGATGAACACGACGGTCTTTTTCTGCTCCTCCCAGATGCGCAACAGCTCCTCCTGCAGCAGGAGCTTGTTCTGCGCATCGAGCGCCGAGAACGGCTCGTCCATCAGCAGGATTTCCGGATCGTTGGCAAACGCGCGCGCGATGGACACGCGTTGCTTCATGCCGCCGGAGAGCTGATGCGGGTAGTAATTGGCAAAGCGCGTCAGCCCGGTGGCATCGAGATAATGGCCGACCCGCTCCTTGATGACGGCGGCGGGCGCATTACGCATGCGCAAGCCGTAAGCGGCGTTGTTCCACACCGTCATCCAGGGGAAGATCGACTCGCCCTGGAACACCATGGAATTTTCCGGCCGGTCCGAGCCCGCCGGCGTGTCGGTCTCGATGGTGCCCGCGGTCGCCGTTTCCAGGCCGGCGAGAATGCGCAGCAGCGTCGTCTTCCCGCAGCCCGACGGGCCGACGATGACGAAGAATTCGCCCGGCGCGATGTCGACCGAGACGTGGTCTATGGCGACCAGCGCGCCGAACGACTTTTGCAGATCGCTGATCCGGATGGCGGGACGCGCCGGTTGCGGACGATGTACTGCCGGCTCGCCGACGGCACGCAGATTGGTGGCGCTTGCGCTCATGGTTGGCGGCATTGTGCCGGGCAAACGGCCCGATCACAACTCGCCATGGGCTGAGGAATTGCAATGAATTCCCGCCTCTCGCTATAACAGGCTGACTTGACCGCAAGTACTGCGCGGTTTTGTGTCGCAGCGCTAAGGAAGGGCCGTAGCGGCCCTGCGAATATAAGGGGATATCCATGGCGGATAATGTCGTCCGGGTCTGCGCGCAGTCCGACATCGCGCCGGAAACGGTGAAGGCGTATGAGGTCGGCGACAAAAGATTGGCCGTCTACAACCTCGAGGGTCAGTTCTACGTCACCGACGACGAATGCACCCATGCATCCGCAAGCCTCGCCGACGGCTTCCTCGAGGACGGCATCATCGAGTGCAGCCTGCATTCCGGCGCCTTCGACGTGAAGACCGGCGCTGTGAAATCGCCGCCGTGCTCGTTCGCGTTGCGCACCTATAAGGTGGTGCTGGAAGGCGACGACATTCTGGTCGATCTCGACAAGGACGCCGCCGGGGAGCCGGCCTGATGCCAAAACCGCCGGGCGCGCCGCTTGGCCTTGCCATTGCGGGCCTCGGCATGGCCGGCGCGGTGATGGTGCGCGCCGCGGCCGCGCATCCCGGCGTGACACTCGTTGCCGCCGCCGATCCGCATGCCGCTCCGCGCAACGCCTTCGCGCGCGACTTCAATGCGCGCGCCTACGCGGACATAAAGGACCTTTGCGCGGATCCCGCCGTCGACGTTGTCTACATCGCAACGCCGCATCAATCCCACGCCGCCCACGCCGCGCTCGCTGCCGGCGCCGGCAAGCACATTATCCTCGAAAAGCCGATGGCGCTGACGCTTGCCGATTGCGATGCCATCATTGCGGCGGCCGAGCGTGCAAAAATTCATCTCATCGTCGGCCATACCCACGCCTTCGATCCGGCGGTGCGCGAAATGCGCCGTATCGTGGCGAGCGGCGAGCTTGGCCGGCTCGGCATGATCGCGGCGTGGAATTATACGAATTTCCTCCACCGGCCGCGCCGGCCGGAAGAGCTCGATACGGCACGTGGCGGCGGCATCCTGTTCAACCAGGTGCCGCATCAGATTGACATGGTGCGGCTGATCGGAGGAGGGCGATTGCGCAGCGTGCGCGCCCAGGCCACGCGGCTCGATCCGGCGCGACCGACCGAGGGCAGTGCTATCGCGTTCCTCGAATTCGAGGACGGTGCCGCTGCCTCGCTTGTCTATGGCGGCTACGATTTCTTCGACAGCGACGAGCTGCACTTTTGGATCAACGAGCGCGGCGCGCCAAAGCCGCCGGACCAGCATGGCGCGGCGCGGCGCGCCTTGGTGGCGGAGCAGGCGGAAGAAGCGCGCCTGCGCGTGGAACGTTACGCCTACGGATCGCCGGCCGGACCGCCGCCAAGCCATCAGCCGCATTTCGGGCTGATGGTCGTCACCTGCGAGCGGGGCGAGATGCGCGCCTCCGCCGACGGCCTTTTCATTTACGATGCCAATGGCAAGCGCGAGGTCGCGCTGCCCAAAAGCGCCACGATGCCCGGCCGCAGCGAAGTGCTCGGCGACATGATCGCTGCCATCCGCACCGGCAAGCCGCCGCTGCAAAACGGCCGCTGGGGCAAAGCCAATGTCGAGGTGACGCTTAAGCTGCTGCAGTCCGCGCGCGAACGTCGCGAAGTCATGCTCGGGCATCAGGCATCCTGAACGGCATTGGACGACAGGGCTCGATTTTCTATATAAGTCACGACCCTTTGGAGCGGCCCGCCATGAACTACCAGCCCTCAAGCCACGATTTCGTCGTCGAGAATCCGGAAGCGAAGACGTTCTTCGTCAATCGCGAGGTTTTCGTCTCCGACGACGTGTTCGAGCGCGAAAAGCGCGCCATTTTCGACCGCTGTTGGACCTATGTCGGCCATGCCTCGGAGATCAAGAATCCCGGCGACTTCAAGACCCGCCCGGTGGCAGGGCGGCCGATCATCTTCTGCCGCGACCGCGAAGGCACCGTGCGCGCGCTGATCAATTGCTGCCGCCACCGCGGCGCGCTGGTGTGCCGCGAACGCGAGGGCAACGCGCGGCAGTTCTACTGCATGTATCACGGCTGGACCTATCATCCCGACGGCCGGCTCAAATCGGTGCCGGGCGAGGATGCCTATGGCGAAGCGTTCGACAAGAGCGAAATGGGTTTGGTGCCGGTGCCGCGGCTCGAAGCCTATCGCGATTTCTATTTTGCCAATTTCGACCGCAAGGCGATCGATCTCGACAGCTATCTCGGCAACGCCAAGGACTATATCGATCTTGTCATCGACCAGTCGCCGTCGGGAAAGATGCAGATCATTTCCGGGACGCAAGAATACGACATCAGGGCGAACTGGAAGCTTTTGGTCGAGAACAGCGTCGACGACTATCACTTGATCTCCACGCACTCGACCTGGCTCAACTACATGCGCAATTCCGGCGTCAACGTCACGCCGCCGAAGGGTGAGCTGCTGCCGACGCGCGGTTTCGGCAAGGATTTGGGCAACGGTCATCTGACGACCGACAATCCGAACTATCGCGGCCGCCCCGTAGCGAAGTGGATTTCGGTCTACGGTGAGGATGCCAAGGCCGATATCGACGCGCTGCGCAGCGAGCTGGTGGCGCGGCTCGGCTCGGCGCGCGCCGCGCGCGTTGCCGATACCAACCGCAATCTTGCGATCTTTCCGAACCTCGTCATCAACGACGGCTCCTCGGTCACGGTGCGCCATTTCTATCCGTTGGCGCCTGACCGCATGCACGTCACCGCATGGGCGCTCGGGCCGGTCGAGGAGACCGAGGCGCAGCGCGCGCGCCGGTTGCACGCCTTTCTCACCTTCTACGGTCCGGGCGGCTTCGCCACCCCCGACGACGTCGCAGCGCTCGAAGCGGCGCAGCTCGGCTTCGCCGCCTGGCGCGAAGTGCCGTGGTCCGATCTGTCGCGCGGCATGGCCAAGGCCGGCGACCAGCAGCTCGCCACCGACGAGGGCCATCTGCGCGTGTTCTGGCGCAAATGGAACGAGCTCATGGAGACGCGGGCATGAACGAGCTCGTCGCCTCGACCGTGTCGCGCGCCGAAGTCGAGGATTTGTTCTATCTCGAAGCGGACCTGCTCGATTCCTGGCGCCTCGACGACTGGCTGGAACTCCTCACCGACGACGCGGCCTATTACGTGCCGCCGAACGACAAGCCGGACGCCGACGCGCGCTATACGCTGTTCACTATTGCCGACGACATCGTGCGGCTGCGCGAGCGCGTGATCCGTCTGAAAGACCCGAACTGCCACGCCGAATATCCGCTATCGCGGACGCGGCGCATGATCGGCAATGTGCGCATCGCCGGCGTCGATGGCGAGGTCATTTCGGCAGCGGCGAATTTCATCATCCACCGCTATCGTCACAACGATCTCGACCGCGTCTTTGTCGGCCAATACCGCTACAAGCTCAGGCGCCAGGGCGGCCGCCTCAAGATTGCGGAGCGGCGCGCCATTCTCGATGCGCAACAGCTGGGCCTGCTCGGCTCGGTGAGCTTCATTCTGTGATGTCGGAGCTCGACAAAGTCTTCGGCGAACTCGCCGGCAAGCGCGCGCAGCAGGATCACGAACGCCGCGAGCGGCACAAGCTTGCCAGCGAGTTCCTGACCGAGTTCTTCGAGCAGGACATCAAGCCGTCGCAGACGCTGAAAACGCGCGGCATCGAAGCGAGCCTGATCGACCACAAGCTGGTCCTGCACCGGCCGCAATCGGGGCACTACGAAGAACCGCTCTATATCGTCGTCGGCGAGCAGGGCGAGATCGATATCGCCGGCCGCTCGCTCGGCCGCTATCAGCCGGCAGAAAAGCTCGCAAAGAAGCGCGAACTGATCGGCGAGATCATCGCGTGTTTCGATCTGTAACGGTCCCCCCCCCTTGTGGGGGAGGGTAGGGGTGGGGGTCGGGAGGTCACTCTCGGCGAAGACGAATGCAGAGCGCCGTCACCGTGTGCGTGTCACCTCCCGACCCCCACCCCTGCCCCTCCCCACAAGGGGGAGGGGAACGAGCGAGCGGCTAGGAATGAACAAAAACGCGGTCGCGATCGTCGGCGGCGGCATCGGCGGGCTCACCGCGGCGCTGGCACTCATTCGGCGCGGCATCGACGTCGATGTCTACGAGCAGGCGCCCGAATTGCGCGAGCTTGGCGCCGGCGTGCAGATCAGCGCCAACGGCACGCGCGTGCTCCATGCGCTCGGGCTCAAGGCGGCGCTGGAGAAAGTCCAGGTGCTGCCGGCCGGCAAGGCGATCCGGCTGTGGAACACCGGGCAGAGCTGGAAGCTGTTCGATCTCGGCCTGGAATCGGTCGAGCGCTACGGCTTTCCCTACATCACCATCCATCGCGGGGACCTGCACGGCGTGATCGCGCAAGCGGTGCTGCAGGCAAAGCCCGGGGCCATTCACCTGAGCTGCAAATGCACCGGGCTGTCGCAAACCGCAGACCACGTCGACCTTCGCTTCGAAAGCGGGGCATCGGTTCGGGCAAAACTCGTCGTCGGCGCCGACGGCGTGCATTCGGTGGTGCGCGAAACTTTGTTCGGCGCGGCAAGACCTGAATTCTGCGGCATCATCGCCTGGCGCGGGGTCATCCCGATGGAGCGCGTGCCGCCCTCGATCTCGCGCAGCATCGGCACCAATTGGGTCGGACCCGGCGGCCACGTCGTGCATTATCCGCTGCGCGCCGGATCGCTCCTCAACTTCGTCGGCATGGGCGAGCGCGATTGGACCGTCGAAGGCTGGAACGTGCGCGGCACCACCGACGAAGTGTTGAGCGATTTTCGCGGCTGGCATGCCGACGTGCACGCGCTCATCCGCAACATCGACGCGCCGTACAAATGGGGCCTGGCGTTGCGGCCGCCGATGGAGGCGTGGAGCAAGGGCCGCTGCACGCTCCTTGGCGATGCCTGCCATCCGATGGTGCCGCTGTTGGCGCAGGGCGCCAACATGGCGCTCGAAGACGGTTTTGTGCTGGCGCGGGCACTCGAAAAATATCCGCACGATCACCAAGCCGCGCTGGCCGCCTACGAGGCGGTGCGCCGCGACCGCGCCAACAAGGTCGTCGCCGGCTCCGCCGCCATGATCCCGCGCTTCCACAACCGCGCCATGGTCGATGCCGACGCGGCGCAGGCCCATGTCACGCACGAATGGCAGGAGGACCGCGTCAGGGAGCGTTACGATTGGCTGTTCACCTACGATGCCACGGCAGTGCCGGTCTGAGCCTTTGGCCTGTTTCGCCCGACGCTGAAAGTCATTATAAGCGCCGCATCAGCCGCTAAGATTCCTGCTGAGAGGACGCGACCATGTATTCAGGCCCCGGAATGAAGACGAGCCCGGATTATCCGATCCCGGACACCATGAAGGCCTGGGTGCTGGGCAATCCCGGCGAGCTGAAACTCGCCCAGAAGCCGGTGCCGGTGCCCAAACGCGCCGAAGTTTTGGTCCGTATCGATGCGGTCGCGATCTGCGCCACCGATCTCGAGATCATCGACCACGGCCCGCCGGCTTCGATCCTGGGCGGCATGCCATTCAACAAGAATTTCACGCCGGGCCACGAATATATGGGCACGGTGGTGGCGCTCGGGCTTGGCGTCGACGAATACCGCATCGGCCAGCGCATCACGGTGGAAATTCATGCCGGTTGCGGTCAGTGCAAGCGCTGCCGTGAGGGCATGTACACCGCGTGCCACAACTACGGCCTCAATTATGGCGACGTCGACAAAGGCCACCGCGCCAACGGCTTCACCACCGACGGCGGCTTCTGCGAATACCAAGTCAACCACATCAACACCTTGGTCGCCATTCCCGACGCCATGTCGGACGAGGAGGCGACGCTGGTGGTGACGGCAGGCACGGCGATGTACGGGCTGACCGAGCTCGGCGGTCTCGTCGCCGGCGAGAGCGTCGTTGTCACCGGCCCCGGCCCGATCGGGCTTCTGGGCGTCGCGGTGGCGAAGGCGCTTGGCGCCTCGCCCGTGATCCTCACCGGCACGCGCGACAACCGGTTGAAAATCGGCCGCGAGCTTGGCGCCGACCATGTGATCAACGTGCGCAATGAAGATGCCGTCGAAGCGGTGCGCCGGCTCAACGGCGGCAAGGGTCTCGACTATGTGATCGAGTGCTCGGGCGCGCCCAATGCGGTGAACGACGCCATCCGCATGGTCAATCGCGGCGGCAAAGTCTGCCTCGCCGCGTTCCCGCACCAGGAGACCCCGGTCGACGTCGCCCATATCGTGCGCAACAACATTTATCTCTACGGCATCCGCGGCGAGGGCAAGACCGCGACCCACCGCGCCGAAGCCTTCATGTCGCAAAAGCGCTTCGACGCCACGAAGATCCACACCCACACGTTCCCGCTCGACGATCTGCCGACCGCGATCCGCTACGCCAAAGACCGCGTTGACGACGCGATCAAAGTGGTGGTGAAAGCCAAAGGCGTGGCCGCGCACCGGGTCGCCGCCGAATGAGGAAGTACGTTGCGCTGACTTGCGCCGCGGTTACTGCTTCATTCTTCTTGAATGCAGCCCCGGCCGCGGCCGAGGATTGGCCGAGCCATCCGGTGCGCATTGTCAATACTTTTGCGCCGGGCGGCGCCGCCGACATTCTCGCCCGCGTGGCCGCGGATCAGCTGACCAAGGCGTTCGGCCAGCAATTTTATGTCGAGACCCGCGCCGGCGCCGGCGGCGTCATCGGCGTCGATTTCGTCGCTCACTCCGATCCCGACGGCTACAATTTCGTCATCACCACACTGTCGCTCACCGCGATCAATCCGCTGATCAATGCCAAGATCGGCTACGACCCGTTCAAGGATCTGACTCACGTCGCTTATCTCGCGGGCTCGCCGATCGTCTTCATCGTCATCGCCAAGGGCGACGTGAAGACGCTGAAGGATTTCGTCGCCAAGGCCAAGGCGAGCGGCAAGCCGTTGACTTACGGCGTGTCGGGACTGGCGAGCGCCGGCCAGATGATCGCGGAATCCTTCGCGCAGCTCGCCGATCTCAAATTCCAGGTGGTGCCGTACAAGGGCGCCGCGCAAAGTCAGCTCGACGTGGTGGCCGGCAACATCGATTTTGCCACGCCGACGGTCACCTCCGCGTCGCCGCAGCTCCAAGGCGGCACCGTGATCGGGCTCGCCCAAACCGGCAGCGAGCGGCTGCCGGATTATCCAGACGTGCCGACCTTCAAGGAGCTCGGCTACAAGCTCGAGGCGACCAACTGGTTCGGGCTCGCCGGTCCGGCCGGGCTTCCCGCCGACATCGTCCGCAAGGTCAACGCCGTGATCAATGCCGGCATGGCGCAGCCCGACAACCAGGGCCGCATTCGCCAGGAAGGCATGATCATCGCGCCGATGGATGCCGATACCTTCAACGCCTTCGTCGCCCACGAGGCGCTGCGCTGGAAGCCGGTGATCCTCAAGGCCGGTTTGAAGATGGAATGATCCCCGTCGTCCTCGCGAAAGCGGGGACCCATAACCACAGGCTGAGCAGTATTGGCCGAGCAGGGATTACGGATTCCCGCTTTCGCGGGAATGACGGACGGTGGCTAGCGCTTGCGAATGCGGAACGTCAGCAGCCGCTTTTCCTTGCGCGTAGCTTCGAGCGTGTCGCCGGTCTGGTTGAGCAGGTTCGGGATGTCGATGCCGGCAAGCGGATCGGTGCATTCCACGACCAGAATGTCGTCGGCGGCCATGCCGCCGAGCGCCTTTTTGGTGCGCAGCGCCGGCAGCGGGCATTTGAGGCCGCGCAAATTGAGCGTCTTTTCCGTCATTTCCAGTGTCATCGTCCGCATGAGCGGACGATCCAGTAGTCTCAGATGATGAGGATGTATACTCCGGTTTTGGTGTTTACTGGATGCCCGCTTTCGCGGGCATGACATAGAGAGAATGACCGTCGATTCCAGCACCCAGCGCATCACGCGCCTGACGCCGCTCAGCGCGATCCTTGCGCTCATTGAGTCGCGGGTCACGGTGGTGCCACCGCGGCAATCCTCACTCCAAGCCGCGCGTGACTTTACGCTTGCCGACGACGTCGTAGCGTCGGAGTGCCCACCGCAGCCGATCGCATTGCGCGACGGCTTTCCTGTGGAGAGCGCCATGGTCGTCGATGCCGGCCCTTACGCGCCGGTGCCGCTGCCGTTGATCACGCGCCCCATCGATGTTGGTGAACCGTTGCCGAGCGGTACCGACGCCGTCTTGCCTTTCGATGCTGTTACGCTGAGTGGTTATCGTGCCGAAGCTGTAGCCCCGATCGCGGCGGGTGAGGGGGTGTTGCTTGCGGGCGGCGACACCATGGGTAAGAGGCCGCTACGCCGCGCCGGCGAGGTTGCGCGCGCCGTCGACATTGCGGTGATGAGGGCAGCCGGGATCAAGGACGTGACAATTCGCCTGCCGCGCGTCCAAGTCGTTTGGGGCGGTGAGGCGAGATCGCCAGTGATCGAGGCGGCGTTGGTCACAATCATCCGCGTCATTGGCGAAGCGGGCGGCTTGGTCACTGGGCGCTCGATCACGCTCGATCCCGCGCTCGGCGATCCTGAAACCGACGCGGTGATTGCCGTCGGCGGCACGGGCAGCGGACAGCGCGATGCCGCGGTGCATACGCTGGCGCGGCTCGGCCAGGTCGAGGCGCACGGCATCGCCGTGTCGCCAGGCGAAACTGCGGCGTTCGGTTTTGCCGGTGCAAAGCCCGTGCTGCTAGTTCCCGGACGGCTCGATGCAGCGTTGGCGATCTGGCTGCTGATCGGGCGCTATGTTGTGGCCAAGCTTGCCGGCGGCAGGATCGCGGATTTGCCGGTGACGCTGCCGCTCAAGCGCAAGGTCACTTCGACCATCGGGTTGACAGAACTGGTTCCGGTCAGTTGCGCCGGCGGCGTGGCGGAGCCGCTCGCCTCAGGCTATTTATCGTTGGAATCGCTGGCCCGCAGTGACGGCTGGATCCTCGTGCCCGCCGAGAGCGAAGGTTTTGCAGCCGGGACGCCGGTTGCCGTGAGAGCATGGCCATAAATCCAAAATCCAGCGCACGTGGTTCGGCGATCCTCGACGCCGTCAAGCGCGCCGCGCGGCAGGAGCAATTCCTCGAAGTGGTTTCCGCCGACGAGGCGCGCCGCCGTTTCGATGCCTGCATCGATCGTTCGCCGCTTGGCGGTGAAAGCTTACAGCTCGGCGCGGCGCTGTCGCGCGTGCTCGCGGCCGACGTGGTCGCGCCGGTCGATGCGCCGCCCTTCGACCGCTCCAATGTCGACGGCTTTGCCGTGCGCGCCGCCGACACCGCGGGCTCGAGCGACGGCGCGCCAAAGCATCTTGTGCTCAATGCCGAAGTGATCGCCTGCGGCGTTGCACCAGCCATCGAAGTGTTGCCCGGCACCGCGACCGCGATCGCGACCGGCGGTGTCATCCCGCGCGGCGCCGATGCGGTGGTGATGATCGAGCACACCGAACTGATCGAAGCCGCGGTCGCGCCGGCCATCGCGCTGCGCCGCGCCGCGGCGAGTGGCCAGCTCATCTCCTACGCCGGCTCCGATATCGCACGCGGCGAAACGCTGCTGCGGCGCGGCACGCGCGTCGGCTCGCGCGAGATCGGCATGCTCGCGGCGTGCGGCTTTGCCGCCGTCGACGTGGTACGCCGCCCGCGCGTCGCCGTGCTCTCGACCGGCGACGAATTGGTCGAGCCCGGCCAGCCGCTGACGCCCGGCCGCGTCTATGACAGCAACGGCGCCATCATCGCCGCCGCGATTGTCGAAGCCAGCGGCGAACCGGTGCCGTTCGGCGCGTTCCCCGACGAAGACGTCGCGCTCGAACTGGCGATGCGCACGGCGCTGGAAGCCTGCGACATGGTGGTGCTGTCCGGTGGCACCTCGAAGGGCGCTGGCGATCTGTCCCATCGCATCGTGTCGCGGCTCGGCACGCCCGGCATTCTTGTTCATGGCGTGGCGCTCAAACCCGGCAAGCCGTTGTGTCTCGCGGTGATCGGCGACAAGCCCCTTATTGTGCTGCCGGGATTTCCGACCTCGGCAATCTTCACCTTTCATGCCTTCGTCGCGCCGGTCATCCGCGCCCGCGCCGGGTTGGCGCCGGAAGCGGCGCGAACGGCGCGGGCGCGTGTGCCGGTACGCATTGCTTCGGAGCTCGGCCGCGAGGAGTTCGTGCTGGTCTCTCTTGTCGCCGGCGAAGACGGCGCTATCGCGTTTCCGACCGGCAAAGGCTCGGGCGCGGTGACGGCGTTTTCCCAGGCCGATGGTTTTTTGACGATCGATCCGCTCGCCAGCGCGCTTGATGCGGACACCAACGTGGAGGTCACGTTGATCGCCGACGCGGCGCGCGCGCCCGATCTTGTCATCATGGGCAGTCACGACGTCGCGCTCGATGTCGTCGTGGGAGCGCTGGCCGAGCGCGGCTTCAACGCGCGAACCATCGCCGTCGGCAGTCTCGGCGGCGTCGCGGCGCTCAGCCGCGGCGAATGCGATCTCGCGCCGGTGCACCTCGTCGATCCGGCGACCGGCGTCTACAACAAACATCTGCTGGCGCCCGGCCTTGCGCTGGTGCCCGGCTGGCGGCGCATGCAAGGTTTTGTTTATCGCTCAGGCGACTCTCGCTTCGAAGGCCGCACCGCCGACTCGGCGTTAAAAGCCGCGCTCGCCGATCCCGAACTGTTGATGGTCAACCGCAACGCCGGATCCGGCACGCGCGTCTTGATCGACAGCCTGCTCGGCCGCACACGGCCGCCCGGCTACGCCAACCAGCCGCGCTCGCATAACGCGGTCGCCGCCGCGGTCGCGCAAAACCGGGCCGATTGGGGCGTCGCCATCGCGCCGGTGGCGCGGATGTATGGTCTTGCCTTTCTGCCCATAGCCCCCGAGGACTACGATTTTCTGCTCCGCGAAGCGCGCCGCGAGCGGCCCGCCGTACGGGCTTTCCTGGACGTATTGCGGGACGAAACAACGCGCGAGCGCATCCGCGCCCTCGGCATGGAACCCGCAGGCGAATGACGCTACATAGGGCCTATGCGCATCATCGGTCTCGCGGGCTGGAGCGGCTCCGGCAAGACGACGCTGGTCATCAACGTGCTCCCGGTGTTGATCAAGCGCGGCCTGAAAGTCGCCACCGTCAAGCACGCGCATCATGAGTTCGACACCGACCAGCCGGGCAAGGATTCCTGGCTGCACCGGGAGGCTGGCGCCAGCGAGGTCGCGATCGTGTCCAGCCGCCGCTGGGCCATCGTGCACGAGCTTGGCGACGAGCCCGAGCCGCCGCTCGCCGATGTTTTGGCAAAGCTCAGCCCGGTCGATCTGGTGATCGTCGAAGGCTTCAAGCGCCATTCGCATCCCAAACTCGAAGTTTTCCGCGCCACGGTTGGCAAGCCGTTGTTGCACCTCGACGACGACTGCATCGTCGCCGTGGCGACCGACGCGCCGTTGCCGCAGGCGCAGGTCCCGGTGCTGATGCTCGATGATTTTGACGGTATCGCCAACGTGTTCGAAGCCGAGGCATTGCCGCTCGACCAGATCGGCCCACCGCGGAGCGAAGCGTAATGGCGCAGCTTAGCGACGATTGCTTCGCCTTCAACGGTCCGCTGCTGCCGGTCGCCGACGCCGAGCGTCTGATTGTCGAGCGCGTCGCGCCGGTCGGCGAATGCGAGGCCGTGACCTTGCGCGAGGCGGCGGGTCGTGTGCTGGCCGAGGACGTCATCGCTCCGGTCAACGTGCCGCCATTCGATAATTCCGCCGTGGACGGCTATGCGGTGCGCGCCGCCAATCTCGATGCCAAAGGCGAAACGCGGTTGACCATCGTCGATCGTGTCGCCGCCGGCCACGACGCCACACACGCGCTTCATGCCGGCGAGGCGATCCGCATTTTCACCGGTGCGCCAATGCCCGACGGCGCCGACACGGTCTTCATGCAGGAGGATTGCCGCGTTGACGGTGGCGCCGTCGTGGTGCCGCCGGGACTAAAACTCGGCGCCAATCGCCGCCTTGCCGGTGAGGATATGCGTGCCGGCACGGTCGCTTTGCCCGCCGGCCGCCGTCTCGCCGTGCAGCACGTTGCACTCGCGGCGGCGCTCGGTCTCACGTCGCTCAAAGTCAGGCGGCGCGTGCGGGTCGCGTTGTTCTCGACCGGCGACGAGATCGTCGAGCCGGGCGCGCAACTGCCGCCCGCCGCGCTTTACGATTCCAATCGATACCTGCTCGCCGGCCTCATCGCGCGCCTAGGCGCCGAGGTCACCGATCTCGGCATTCTCAGCGACGACCCGCAGCAACTCGCGCGCGCCATCGCAAAGGCGGCAGAGGACCACGATCTCGTGCTCACCTCAGGCGGCGTCTCCACGGGTGAAGCCGATTATGTGCGCAGCGCCATCGAAAGCATCGGCCGCATCGTGTTTTGGCGGGTCGCGATAAAACCCGGCCGGCCGGTCGCCATGGGCGTCGTGCCGGCAGCGAAAAGCGGCGATAGCGCGGCCTTCGTCGGCTTGCCGGGAAATCCAGTCGCGGTCTTCGTCATCTTCGTGCGCGTGGTGCGGCCGTTGCTGTTGCGTTTGGCCGGCGCGTTGCCGGAGCCGCTGATCGCCATGCCGGCGCGCGCCGCCTTCTCTTACAAAAAGCGCAAAGGCCGGCGCGAATATGTGCGCGTGGCGCTGCGGCAGGCGTCCGACGGTGCCATCGAAGCGTTCAAGCATCCGCAGGACGGCGCCGGCGTCATCACCTCGCTGACCGAAACCGACGGCCTGGCCGAACTGACCGAAGAGATCACCAATGTCGAGCCGGGCGCGACAATTGGGTTCCTCTCGTATGCGTTGCTGGTCGGCTAATACACGCGAGCGTACAGTGACAACGCTGCCAGGCCGGCGAAATCGGGAGGACGACATGCGGATCGCGCGAGCTGCCGTTTTGGCGGTTGCCATCTCCGCGCTGCTCGGACCAAATGCGCATGCTCAACCGGCGCCAGCGGCTTGGCATCCGGTCGGCAATGTCGAGTTTTTCGTCGGCGCCGGCGCCGGCGGCGAGAACGATCGCATCGCGCGCGCCATTCAGCGCGTGCTGACCAAGGAGCATCTGGTCGATTCGATGACGGTGCTCAACAAGCCGGGCGCCGCGCAAATCATCGCCATGACCGATTTGTCGCGCAAGGAAGGCGACGGCAACGAGATTGGTCTCGCCTCGGGCAGCTTTATCAACGCCATCGCCCGCAAAGGCTCCGACCTGCACCAGCATCTCACGCCGCTGGTCAAACTGTTCGACGCCTATCAATGCTATTTCACGGCTGTCGATTCGCCGATCAAAAACATGACCGACGTGCGCGACCGGCTCAAAGCCGATCCCGGCTCGGTGACGTTTGCCTTCCCGGTCGGTCTCGGCAGCCCGCTCCACGTGTCCGTCGTCAATGTCGGCAAGACCGCGGGTGCGCCGGCGAAAAAGCTGGTGACCGTGGTGTTCGATTCCGGCTCCGACGTTTCGGTGCAAGCCGTCGGCGGCCACATCGATGTCGGCGAAACCAGCATCGGCTCTTCGATGCCGTTGATCCAGGGCGGCAAGCTGCGCATGCTGGGCATTGCCGCGGTCGAAATGATGGACGAGAACGCAAGGGATTTCCGGCTGCCCCATGTCGGCTGGTTTCATCGCGACCAGGGCATCGCCCATGTCATCGCGCCGGAGCTCGGCATGTCCCAGCCGGGCATGCTGATCACCTGCAACGATTCCCACACCGCGACCAACGGCGCCTGCGGCGCGCTGGCGGTGCCGATCGGTGGCGGCAATCAGCTTCGCCACGTCGTCGCCACCCAGACGGTCTGGCTGAAAAAGCCGAAGACGATGCGCATCGCCATCGACGGCGAACTGCCCAAGGCGGTGACGGCGAAAGATATAATTCTTTCGATCATCCGCGACATCGGCGTCGGCGGCGCCACCGGCTATGCGGTGGAATATTCAGGCTCCGCCACCCGCGCGCTGTCGATGGAAGGCCGGTTGACCATCTGCAACATGTCGATCGAGGCCGGCGCCCGCATCGGCATGATCGGGCCCGACGACACCACCTATGAATTTCTCTCTGGCCGCAGATATGTGCCGAAGGGTGCGGACTGGGACAAGGCGTTGTCCTATTGGCGCACGCTGCCGACGGATGGCGATGCGACGTTCGATCGCGAGTTGTCCTTCGACGCCGCGCGTCTGGCGCCCATGGTGAGCTGGGGCACCAGCCCGGAAGATTCCGCGCCGATCGACGGTGCCGTTCCCGATCCGTCGCGCATCGATGACGCCGACCGCCGGCGGCACGTCGAGCGCGCGCTCGACTACATGCAGCTTCGGCCGGCGGCACCGCTTGCGGAAGTTTCGATCGATCGGGTCTTCATCGGCTCCTGCACCAACAGCCGCATCGAAGACTTGCGCGCCGCGGCGCACGTCCTCAGGGGCCGCCGCGCGGTCGTTCCCGGCATGGTTTCGCCGGGATCGAGCGCGGTGAAGCGCCAAGCCGAAGCCGAAGGGCTCGACCGCATCTTCATCGACGCCGGCCTCGAGTGGCGCGATTCCGGCTGCTCGATGTGCAACGGCTCGAACGGCGAACTGGTCGCCCCGGGCGAGCGCTGCGCCTCGACCACCAACCGCAATTACGAAGGCCGCCAGGGCCGTGGCGCGCTCACCCACATCATGAGTCCCGCCATGGTCGCCGCCGCGGCAGTGTTCGGACGACTGGCCGACGTGCGGCAATTGTCTTGAGGTTTTTTCGATGCAGCCGTTCACCGTCCTGACCGCCGTCGCCGCGCCGCTCGAGATCGCAAGCGTCGACACCGGGATGATTTTGCCCGGCCGCTACATGCGCCGGCATCGCCGGCCTGGGCACGATTACGGCGAGGCTTTTTTATACGATCTTCGCTTCGACGAAGCCGGCCGGCCGCGCGCCGACTTCGTATTGAACAATCCGCCTTATCGCGACGCCAAGATCCTGGTCACCGACAAGGATTTCGGCTGCGGCTCTTCTCGCGAAGGCGCAGCGTTTGCGGTCATGGATTTCGGCCTTCGCGCTCTGGTCGGCCCAAGCTTCGGTGAAATCTTTCAGGTGAACTGCATCCAGAACGGCATCCTCGCGATGACGCTTCCCGAAACGATCGTCCAGGATTTATGGCGGCAGTTGCGCGAGCGCCCAGGCGCCGAGATCACGATCGATCTGCCCAATCAATCGCTGATCGCGCCGGATCGCGGCGCGCATGCGTTCGACATCAGCCCGTTGCGCAAGGATCGCCTAGTGCGCGGCATCGACGATATCGATGTCACGCTTGAATACCGCGATGCGATCGAAAGCTTTGAAGCCAGGCGCCGCGCCGCGATACCCTGGTTGCCGACGGCGCAACGCGAATAGCGCTGTTATGCGTTCGGATATTTGGTGGCGATAGCCTCGGCCTGCGCCGCATCCTTCGGCGTATTGACGTTGAAGAACGGATCGAACGGCGTCGCGGGCCACTCGGCGATGGCGATGCCATGCCGCGCCGTCCAAAGCTCGATCTTGTGCAGGTTTTCGTCGAGCAGCGCGTGACGCAAATCCTCGCGTAATTTGACCGGCCATAGCCCGACGACCGGATGCCGCCACTCGCCGGAGCGGGCGCAGGCAAGCGGAACATTCGCCGTGGCGCGCGCGTCATGCAGGCGCGTCACCATATCCTTCGGCAGGAACGGACAATCGCCCGGCACACTGACGAGCCATTCGATTGCGGGAGCGTTCGCGGCTGACCAATCGAGACCGGCGAGAATGCCTGCGAGTGGACCGGCAAAGTCCGGCACGCTATCGGCGACCACGGGCAGGCCGGTATCGGCAAAGCGCGTGGGGTCTCCATTCGCATTGATGATGACGCGGCTGCATTGGGGGCTGAGGCAGGCGAGCACGCGCTGCAGAATGCTCGCGCCGCCGATTTTGATGCGCGCCTTGTCGCCGCCGCCCATGCGCCGCGCCAGGCCACCGGCAAGCACGAGACCGAGAGTAGGGGGTGCCGTCACGCGCGCTTTAACTCACTCGTCATGCACCGCGGCCTTGCGGCGATGCTTGGCGCTTTCCTCCTCGACAAAAGCGAGGTCCTGATCGAATACGATGCGGTCCTCGCCAGCGAGCGCGATGAAGCGTTTGCCGCGGGCGCGGCCGATCAGGGTCAAATTCGCCTTGCGCGCCAGCTCGACGCCCCATGCCGTAAAACCGGAGCGCGAGATCAGGATCGGAATGCCCATGCGCACGGTCTTGATCACCATCTCGGAGGTGAGCCGGCCGGTGGTGTAGAAAATCTTGTCGGCTGCGCCGACCTTATACTTGAACATCCAGCCGGCGATCTTGTCGACGGCGTTATGGCGGCCGACGTCTTCCATATAGACCAGCGGGCGATCCTCGACGGCGAGCACGCAGCCGTGGATGGCGCCGGCCTCGAGATAGAGCGAGGGCGTAGTGTTGATCTTGTGGGTCAACGTATAGAGCCACGAGGTGCGCAGCTCGGCGTGCGGCATCGTGACGTTCTCCAACGCCTCCATCAAGTCGCCGAACGCGGTGCCCTGGGCGCAGCCCGAGGTCTGCACCTTCCTCTTGAGCTTCTTCTCGTAATTGGTCTTGCGCTTGGTGCGCACCACGACGACGGACAGTTCCTCGTCATAGTCGACGCCGGTGACGACGTCGTCGGCCTTGAGCATGTTCTGGTTGAGCAGGTAGCCGAGCGCGAGATATTCGGGATGATCGTTGATGGTCATCGCCGTGACGATTTCCTGGGAATTAAGGAAGATCGTCAGCGCCCGCTCCACCGTCACCGAAGTTTCGATGGCGGCACCGGTCTGGTCGATGCCCTTGACGCGCTCGGTGAGGCGCGGATCGAGCGGATTGGGGCGGATCAGGTAGTCGTCTGCGGGCGATGCCATGCCGCTAATGTAAGGGAACGCGCGCTCCGACGAAAGTGCACAGGCAAAAGGCCCGGCTCGCGCCGGGCCCTCTGCGTCACTACACGTCGCCTAGAAACAGCTTAGCTGTGCAGGCCGCCGAAAAGCCAGATCAGCAGAATGATCGGCAACGGAATGCCGATGAGCCAAAGCAATATCCCGCGTCCCATGACGTCCTCCTGTGTTGCCTCATCAAGGACTGCTGAATAACGACGCAAGGTAGAGGAAGTTCCGTCGCTGCCGCCGGGGCTGGCCGCGGCGCGGGTTGTCACGCCGGGTGCCGTGGCTATATTGCGCTCGACGTGCCCGGAGGGGTGGCCGAGTGGCTGAAGGCGCTCGCTTGGAAAGCGTGTATACGGGAAACCGTATCGTGGGTTCGAATCCCACTCCCTCCGCCAACCCTCGGCCCGAACCCCTCTCCGTCCGTCCGAAGCGCCGCGTGAAAGCCCGATTCTGGGGCAATTTCGGTCGGGACCTATGCGCCTTGACCGCAGACAGTTGGACGGAAGCTATTCTAATCTGAGGCGCTGTGGATCATGCGTGGGGAGAAGGCCATGGGCAGGGGTCTGCTGATTGCCGCGTTCGATTTCTCGACCGCGCATACCGACGAATTCCATGACTGGTACGATCTGGAGCATATTCCCGAGCGCCAGGGGGTTCCGGGGTTTGGCGCTTGTGAACGTTGGATAAGCGACGAGCAGCCGACGGTGTCAGTGGCCACCTATGATCTCGACTCGGTCGACGTGCTGCGTAGCAAGGCCTACGCATCCGTCGCCTACGGCAATCTGTCGGTCTGGTCAAAGCGCGTGACCGCGATGTGCAAACGGTTGCTGCGGTTCGAAGGCACACAGATCACGCCCGGTGATGCGGCGGCGCCGGAGGGAGCCCGGGCGCTGCTTCTCAATGCGATGAACATCGCGCCCGAGGCAGAGGACGATTTCAATGCGTGGTACGACCGGGAGCACCTCGACGCGCTTGCCGGTGTTCCGGGCACCTTGGCTGCGCGGCGCTATCGGTCGACGGAGGCTGACGGAGGCACGCATCGGTACGTGGCGATCTATCACCTTGAGTCGCCAGACGTGACACGGAGCACGGCGTGGAAGGCTGCCGTCGATACGCCATGGAGCGCCCGCGTGATCCCGCACTTCCGCGACCGAATCCGCATCCTGACGCACCGCTACGTTCGCGGTGGCTGAGCGTCAGGGAGAGTAAGCAACTGAACAAATCCGGCGCGACGCCCGGTACTTCGTGAAAGCACCTCAAGGTTCTGACCATGGCAATGGACGATGGACGAAGCTTGATCGACCGTAGAGTTCTCCTCGGAGCCGGCGCGGCGGCGATCGTCGGGGTGCCGTCGCCTACTTTCAGTCAACAGCCCGGCACGGCCGGCATTGCTGACGGCGCGCAAGGTGCAAGGGCCGCCGCCGATTCGATCGCCGATTTCATCACCGGCTTCGATCTTAACAGCGCTCCACCAGTCGCGGTCGAACGTGCGCGCACGGCCTTCATCGACACCGTCGGTGTTATGCTGGCGGGAAGCCAATTGCCCCCGGCCGATATCACCTGCGACGTTGTCAAACTCGCGGGCAGCATGCCGGCGGCGACGATCGTTGGGCGGGACCTGCGCGCCGCGCCTCAGCTTGCGGCGCTTGTAAATGGCGTTGCCGGCCATTGCATGGATTTCGACCTTACTTATTTCGCCGGCCAGTCGATTGCGGCAGTGATCCCGGCGATCCTGCCGGTCGCAGAGACGAGTGGCGCAAATTCCGCCGAAATGCTCTCGGCATTCATTATCGCTGCGGAAATTGCCGGTCGTGTCAGCCGCGCAGCGAACGAAGCCTGGCGCGTTGGCGGCTGGCACAGCACCGGCACCGTCGGCGTCGTCGCGGCAGCCGCCGCTTGCGCTCGGCTCCTGAAGATCGAGCGCGAGCATATTCGCGACGTCATCGGGATTACGGCGTCGCTGGCGAGTGGCGTCACCGTTAACTTCGGCAGCATGGCCAAGCCACTGCACAGCGGACACGCCGCCCACGACGGGATGTTCGCCGCCATGCTCGGCGCCCGCGGTTTCACCGCGAATGCCCGGGCGCTCGAAGGCAAGCTCGGCTATTTTGAGAGTTTTTCGCGCGGCCTGTCCTGGTCGCCCGAACCGTTCGACAGCCTTGGCAAGAGTTACGACCTCGTGGATTACGGGTACAAGCTCAAGCCCTATCCCTGCGGCGGCCTCGGCCATACCGCGATAGACGCCGCGCTCGAATTGCGTGACGCGGTGGCGCCCGACGAGATTGCGCACGTCGATGTCGCCATCACGCGATACGCCGCGCAGCGTTATTCCGATCAATATCCGCGCTCAGCGGAGAGCGCCAAATTCAGCGGTCCTTATCTCGCCGCCTATACGTTCGTGCACGGCGCCCCCATGCTCACCGCATTCACCGAGGAGGCTCTGCACGATGAGGCGGTGCGCGCCTTCGCGCAAAAGGTCTCGCTTTCGATCTACCAGGACTATGCCGATCTGCGGGAGGAGTCGCCTGCCAAGGTCACGGTGATCTACCGCGACGGCCGCAGCATCGAGCGCACCAAGTATTATCCGAGCGGGTCGACGCAGGCGCCGATGTCGGCTCGGCAGATCAAGGCCAAGTTCGACATTTGCGCGGCGCAGGCAGTCGATCGGACAACGGCCGACAAGATCCATGCAACGCTGAGCACTCTTGGCGAGCAACCGTCGCTGGATGATTTTTGGCCGCTGTTACGCAAAATCTGACGCATTCGCGGTCGGGCCGAACGACGGCAACACTATTTCGGCACATCAGCGACATCACCACGTTGGGCTAGCACGTCTCTTCTTGAGGCAATAAGCTGGCAGACAAGCGAGAGAAGAAGCGCGCCAGGGAGTACAAGCCATGATGATTGACATGCACGCGCATTGGAAACCCTCCGAGGTCGCTGACGCGCTGCGGGCGCGCACACGGGAACCGCGCATCGTTCGTGGAACAGACGGAGTCGAGATGCTGAAAGCGCCACGAATGGCCGATACCCCGCTGGCCGAGGCGTTCGATGAAGCCGTGGTGGAACTGGCGCGCATGGACCGGCAGGATGTTTCGGTAAGCGTCCTGTCGGTGCTCGGCTCGTTCTGCTGGATCGAGGCACAGCCGATCGACGAGGCACTGCCGCTGTGCCGGAAGGTGAATGATGGGCTAGCGACGATCTGTGCGAGGCATCCCGGCCGGTTCGCGGCGTTTGCGGCATTGCCGTTGACCGATATGGCGGCGGCCGCGGCGGAGTTCGAGCGCGTATTGGGGCTGCGCGGGGTGATCGGGGCGCAGTTGCCCGGAAACTTGTTCTTGACGCGCGATGACGCCGAGGCCGCGCGGCCGCTGCTGGCAGTGGCTAATCGCCATAAGGCAGTCATTTTCATTCATCACGGGCCGCGGCCGGGCGACGCGTTCCCCAAAGTTGCCGGCGGGACAGACAACGCTCGGCGACGCAACGGGACGCTGGATATGCAGGCAAGTCTGTCGTCGGTGATGGTGACGTTGTGCCTGACCGATCTTCTGGCGGATTACCCCGATGCGACCGTCGTGGTGCATAATTTGGGCGGCAACATCCCCTATGAGGTCGAGCGGATGGATCATCGTTGCCTACTCGACACGCCCGGTGAAGAGCTGCCTTCCACCCGGTTTCGCCGGGCCGCCGCGGTATATGTCGACTGCAATTCCTTCGGGCCGCGGGCAATCGAGGCGGCGGTGCGGCTATACGGGGCCGAACGGATCGTGTGCGGCACGGACGGCAGTGCGTTCGGCGTAGACTGGACGCGAAAGGCGCTGGGGGAGGCCGAGATCGGGGCAGAGGCGCGAGAGGCGATCCTCCATCGTAATGCGGCGGCGATCATGGCGCGCGTTGCAGAGGGCGTGGTTGGAGCGAAGGTTGCCGCCTGACGACCTATGAGACGTCCCATTCATCTCAACCTCTTCATACAGAGCCGGGGTCATCACGAGGCCGCATGGAGGCATCCGAAGTCGTCGAAGCTGGCGCTCACCGATATCGACTACACGGTGGAGATGACGAAGAAGGCCGAGGCGGGCCTATTCGATTCAATCTTTCTCGCAGACGTGCTCGGCCTCTGGAACGACGTGCAGACCACGCCCTTCAATTGGTTGGAGCCGATCACCACGCTCGCTGCACTCTCGATGGTTACCAAGCGCATCGGTCTGATCGCCACAGCCTCGACGACTTACACGGAACCTTTCAACCTCGCGCGCTACTTCTCGTCGCTCGACCACATCAGCCACGGCCGAATCGGCTGGAACGTCGTCACGACATGGTCGTCGCAGGCGGGCGGTAACTTCGGCGGCATTGGCGAGGTCGGCCACGCCGACCGTTACGAGCGCGCCGAGGAGTACATGAGCGTGGTGAAAGGTCTTTGGGATTCTTGGGCCGATGATGCCGTGCTCGACGACCGGGCCGGCGGGCGCTACGCCAATCCCAACGGCGTTCGGGCGATCAATCATGCGGGCGCACATTATAAGGTGAAAGGCCCGCTCAACCTGCCGCGCTCGCCGCAGGGCCGGCCGGTGTTTGTGCAAGCGGGTTCCTCCGACACCGGAAAGCGATTTGCCGCGCGGCACGCCGAGGCGGTGTTCACGGCGCATCTGGAGAAAGCAACGGCAAAAGCGTTTTACATCGAGCTGAAAGCGCTGGTCGCCGAGGTTGGGCGCAATCCTGCCGACGTCATCGTGCTGCCGGGCTTCAGCCCGGTCATCGGCTCGACTGAAGCCGAGGCGCGGCGTTTCTCGGACGAACTTAACGCGTTGTCTGATCCGGAGGTCGGCCGCAATCGCATGTCGCTGCGTTTCGGCGGACATGACTTCTCACATTTGCCGCTTGACCGTCCGCTCACGGTCGCCGACTTCCCCGATCCGAAGGAGAATGAGGCGTCGCGCAGCCGCACCGAGGTCATCGTTGGATATGTCCGCGAGCAGCGCCCGACGCTGCGCCAGTTGCTCGCCAAGCTCGCGGGGGCGCGCGGCCACTTCGTCTTCGAAGGGACGCCCGAGCAGGTCGCCGACCTTATCCAGGACTGGATCGAGGAAGGCGTTGCCGACGGCTTCAACCTGATGCCCCCGGTTCTGCCGGAGATGCTCGACCGCTTCATCGAGCATGTCGTCCCGATCCTGCAAAAACGCGGCCTATTCCGAACGGCCTACGAAGGAGACACGCTCCGCTCGCATTTCGGCCTGTCGCGGCCGGACGTGCGCTATTCCTGATTAACGCATGCACCCCTTGGAATGTCTGGTGTGCCTCTTAGGAGAACGCAATGAGGCGACGTGACTTGGTGACGATCGGGCTGGTGGCCGTCGTAAGCAGAGGGTTTGCGCCGCGATTTTCGTTCGCGCAGGGGGCTTATCCAACCCGGCCCATCAGACTGATCATTCCGTTTCCGCCGGGCGGTGGATTTGACGCAGTAGGCCGTCCCTGGGCGGAGAAAATTCAGCCGCTGCTCGGAACCGTCGTTGTTGAGAATGAGGGGGGTGGGGGCAGTTCACTTGGAGCTGCCACTGTCGCCCATTCGCAACCGGACGGCTACACCATCCTGTTGGGTGGGTCGAGCACTCACATCACCGAAGCAATCCTCAAAACCAGGCCGCTTTACGATCCGATAAAGGACTTTGAGCCGATTTCTAACATTGCGGTGTCTGCCTTCGCGATCGCTGTAAATCCGTCGATCCCGGCCAATACGTTGCAGGAGTTCATCGATTACGACAAAGCGAATCCCGGCAAGCTTTCTTATGGTCACGCTGGTGTTGGCTCGCTCAACCATCTCACGGGAGAATTGTTTAAGTCGTTAGCTGGACTGCCCGACCTCGTTCAGGTTCCCTATCGTGGCTCCGGACCGGCGACCGCAGACACGATCGCTGGTCACGTGGCAATGGCGACGCCCGCGGTGACCGGACAACTCATTGCTTATCATCGTACCGGTAAGCTGCGGATCTTGGCTGTGACCAGTCCAGCCCGCCTTGCTGCGGCGCCCGACTTACCCACTGCGGTCGAGACTCTCCCGGGCATGACCTCTCAACAAAGCATTGGCTTGTTTGCGCCTGCGCGCACGCCATCCGCAATAATTGAGCAGATTGCACTTGCGAACCATAATGCGCTCGCAGAGCCGGATTATCAGAAAATGCTGATTGAAACCGGGTTTGTTCCAGATGTGGATTCCTCGCCTGCGAAGTTTCGGCGGCTTATCGAGGATGAAATCACCAAATGGACGCCCATCGTCAGGGCGCTCGACATCAAAATCGATTGAGTTAAACCGGGCCGTCCTGCCCGCAGTCGAGCTGCTTGTTAACGGATTGAAAGGTCGGTGAGACAGGGGAGTGGGCCGTCCCCCGATAGCTAGCCTTAGATGAATGTCAGTTCTTGGCACTTGGCAGACATCGACCGGCGTTCAGGCCGAATAGCTTAAGAGCCCCTCTTTGTACCGCTAGCGGGTCTGCTGACGGGGCTTGGCTGCGGCCTCAACGCGGCATTGGCGTAGCCGACACAGTGAATGCCAGCGGATACATCAAACGGCGCGTCAAAGTCTCCTCCAAAACCGTCCGTTAAGATGTCCACGCCGCTTGGGTTCGATTCCCACTGGAGAATTCGAACAGACATTGATAAATCGACCGATTTTGCATGTTGTCTGTGGACTTAGGACGAGGAGAGAGTTGGTTTGCACTTTCGCTCCCTCTGCCAACGCCGTCCGCAACAACTTTATTTCGTGATTTCGGCGGCGTCGCTTCAGGCGTGCTCAAAATTTATATCCGCTTGCCCGGTATTTGAATCCCCATGGTTTTCCCGGACGGCGTTGGGCAGTTCGAAAGATATCAACACCCCGTTGTTGTGTGTACTAAGATGGTGTACTGCTAATGTCGTGCACCTTAGATTGAATGGGGACGGTCACTATTGCGACGCATAACGGTCACTCGTTGCGACGCATAACTGTGATTAGTGTCCTGGCTCAACAGGGACGAAAGCTCCGATGCGATGCTTCGGACCTGCTCGACGCATTGGGGCCGCAATGGCGGCTCGACATCACCAACAGCCGGCGCTTGGCCAGCGGTCTTCCGCCGACCGAACGCATCTACGCCTGAGGCGCCGCCCAGCCCAGCGTGAAGCCCCGGTAGAGCAACTCACGCTCGGCGGGCGCGACCCCACGCTCCAGTCGCGTCTTTATTCATATTGGGAAGCTGCACCATGAATGGCGGATTCAATCCAGCGCCGAAAATCACCTCCGTCCAATGCGGGACCGGGGGGACGCTGCCGGTTTTCGTATTGGTCTGGGAGCCGCCGCAAAACTATCAGGGTCCGTTCACCGTCCTGGTGACGGACGGCGCGGGCGGTCCGATCGCAGGAAAAACCACGGCGGACAGCCGGACCGGCGCGACGTGGACGGCCACAGACGCGATGAATGCGGCCACCAACACATACTCCGTGAAGGTGGCGATTTCTCAACCCGGCATCTTCAGCAATGAAGTTCCATTGCTGTTCGCACCCGACACCGGGATCACGACTGATTTCGACGGAACAACGCTGTCGATCGGCTGGACGGCTCCTGCTTCGCTGGTGCCGGCGAGCACGACAAAGATCCTGCTGATGACTCCGGCTGGCACCCAGGCGGACGAGTCGGCCAGCAACTTTAGCCGGATGGAGGTAAGCGCCAATCTGCGCAGATCGGGCGGCAACTGGTCGGTGATCCTCACGCCCCAGTCTGGAATCTCGATCGGGCCGGAGAGCGCCGCCGCCCCGGTCTACCACACCGCGCCAACGGTCTCTTCGGTGACGGTGTTCGGCGCCAAGACCGCCGCCGGGATGTTGAGCAACGTCAATCTTGGTCTTGTCGTCATGGTGCCCGGCACAAGCGTGCCCGAGACCAGTTTCGTCGCCTTTCTGAAGGCTGACGGCCGGATCGTCCAAACCTCGACCCCGGTCAGCGGAACGTGGCAGCACGATACGGATGCCAGCTTCTGCACAACCAGTGTTCAGTTCGCCTATGCCATGAATGTCGCGGTCCACTTTGAGGTCGCGGTGGCGCAATCCTCGGCAACGGCCGGGACCGCCATCGGTCCGATCGGCCCCGACTCCGGACTTGTTCTGCTTGCGCCGCAGGCCGTCACGGCCTCCGTCGCCGCGCAAGGCGACGACCGCGTCGTCACTGCCACGATAACGCCTCTTGGCGGTCCCCTGGCGCTGACCGGATCGCGTATCGCGATCACCCGGCCCGCGGGCGTCGATGTGATCGGCACGCTGGGATTGGGCTTCGAGCAATCCCTGAAGCTGGTGGAGCCGAGCATCGGTGCCGCCTATGCGCTTTTCGGCGCGCAGGCCAGCGGCAACAGCATCGGCCTTTGGAGCGGTGGGTTCGTCTATCCGGGCGATGACAAGCCCGGCGGAACGGGGCTTGCGCTGATCACCAGCATTCCTGCGCTCTCCACCATCGCCATCGATAACGGCCTTGCATCGCTGACCTGGGGCGCCATACCGGATCCCGGCCTCACCGGCTATCGGGTGTCCGCAACCGTCGCCAATGCCGTCGTGGCCAGCGCCTTGTTCACTGGCACGAGCGGCAATCTGGCCGTGACCGGCGATGGCGTTGCCTTCTCCATCGCGGGACTTGCCAGCAACGTCACCGGTCCTGCCGCAGCACCGGTCACGGCGATCACCGCTGCGCCCGCCGGATTGACTGCCGGCTGGACGTCAGTGGGCACGCAATGCACGCTGCAATGGCAGGCGCCGACGGGAAGCGGTGCCGCGCCCGATGGCTATAAGCTCGCGATTTACAACGGCGCGACCCAGGTCCATCAGACTACGGTCCACACCACCTCTTATGCCGTGCCGGCGAAAATCCTGACGGCAGCGGGCGGCTTCTCGTTCCGTGTCGCTGCCACCGCGAGCGCAACACCGGCGCGCACTGGCCCATGGAGCGCGCCGGCGCCGATCGTATCGGCGGCTCCCGGGCCGCTTGCGGTCTCCTATGATGGCGCAACGCTCAGCGCCACGTGGGGCGCGGTGCCGAATGCGACGGGCTATCGGGTCGTGTTGCTGGCCAACGGCACCGAAAGCGGCGATCCCTGGTTTGTGGCCGAACCCAAAACATCCGTGCCGCTCGGCTTCGACAGCAGCAAGACCTACAGTCTGGCTGTGCAGGCCACCGGTCCAGGCTGTACCGGCCCGGCTGTCACAGCCGCGGTGTTCGGCGCCGGCTTCTATCCGCAATTCGCTATGAACATCGCTGCGGCGCTGATCCCGGCCACTGCGCCTGCGATGGCGCCGTTTGCCATCGCGATCGGGCTGCCGCAGATATTCACCAGCCCGCCAACGGGCGACTTGCCGTCCAGCCCGCCGTTCTCGCTCGCCGCAGGCACCGCTCCATATTCCTATGTGCTCACCATAGCGGGTACGCCAAGCGCCTTGCCTTGGACCTTTACCGCCGATGCGGTGCGTGCCGACCTCCATAAGGCCTACACCAGCTTTCTCGGCGAACTCGAATTCAGCAAAGTGACCGCCTTCGGCATGCAGACGGTCCAGGCCGCGATCGCGCGCGCGATGCCGCAGACTTTCGCTGAGACGCTGCTTTATTCCTACGGCTTTACCGGCAGCTCCGGCTGGGTCGATCTCAGGCCGGGCATGGTGCTGCGCGTGGAATACGAGAGCTATCAGACGATGAGTGCCGCGACGCCCGACAAAGATATGCTCAACGGCTTCATTACCAGCGCGGTGGCGCAATATCAGATCACGCGATCGGCTAAAACTGCGGAAGGCTTCACCGCGCTCGACGCTTTCATAGGCTTGCTGACCGGGCTGGGCGGCACAAAGGTGACGCCACCGCCTGTCGCCGCCAAACAGGCGGGCGGTGGCGGCCTGATCGACAGCGGCTATCCGGTGATGCAGCAGGCCTTCCTCAGACTGGTCTATCCGCTGAGCTTCATCAAGACGACTGAGCCCGGTACGCCTTATCTGGACTTGAACGCTGTCTTGATCGCGGCGTCGAAGCTGTCCGATCTCGATGCAGCTGCGGTCAGCATCCGTAAAGGCGGTCAAGTAGATACCAAGGTCGGCGTGCTCTATTTCCGCGGCCGCACGACCTTGGTGCCGCAGATCCGGGTTTGGGTCGACGATGTCGAGCAACAGGTGCCGGTCGGCACGACCGTAGGCCAAATCCTGGCGCAACAGGCGATGGATCCTTCGGCTGTGGATCTGCCGCTGACCGGTCTGCGGCTACGCCGCGGCATCGGTCCGGCTCTTGTCGGGTCGCCGGCCTTTTATGACGTCGGCGGGGGCGCGGCCGTGCGCCTTGATTGGGCGCCCGCCGGCAAAGCGGCATTGACCTCGCTGCCAGTGCTTGGCGGCGACCGGATCTATCTTGGCGCGGGCCGGAGCACGGTATGATCAGCGTTGCGGAACCGGTCTTCGATCAATCCGCCCCCGACTCTGGCCTCTATTGGCTGAATGGTGGCGGTCTGCGTGCGGGTTTCCTCGCCTCCGGCGTCATCGCCTTTGAAACCACAGTCACCTTGACGCAAAGCTGGAGCGATGGAGGCGGCCTTTGGTTCTGGCTTGATGCGGCACCTGCCGACCCGAGCACTTTCGCGGACGCGCTTGCCGACTATCTGAAGCTGCTGCCTCCTGCCACGGGACCGCGCGCACTCTGGATCAGCGGAGCCGCAGGCGGCATCGGGCAATGGCGCAGCGACGCGATTGACATGATACGCGTCGGCCAGACCACGACCGTCGAGACCGGCACCATTTTCGAGACCGGAAGCATCCGCGTGATGATCGGGTCCGGCAACACGGTGACCGTGGGCGAATACGCGGACGACTTTCGTGGCTGGGGTTTCAGCCTGAGCGGCGATCCGGGCCTGACCTTCTTCACCGGCGACGGCAGGCTCAGCGCAGCGCGGGGGCGGTCGGGTTTCAGCTACGGAGCCGGTCAAGTCGGCTGCGTGATCTGGACGTTGGACCTCGCCACCAACGGTCAGGATTCCGGCGACCTCGCCAAGCTGGGCGCAAGCTTGCGCTTCTTCGGGCCGGACCCTATCGGCGAGGGAACGATCCGGGTGCTGCAGGTTGAGGTGCTGCGGCAGATCGCGGCGGTGACGGTGTTCTGCTGTTTCGACTCTCTGGCGCCGCTTGATCCGGCACGCACCCGCTTCGCACTTCTGCCATTCAACGCCACCATCGCCCAAGTGCCGAGTTTCGATACCGGTTACGTCACGGCCCGCGGCTACGGCGTAACGCTTGCGCCGCGCAACGTGGCCTCGCCGACGCCGCCCGGTTTCGTATTCGGCGTACAGCCGCTGGCGTACGGCGTGGTCGATACAGCTATCGCTGATGTCCCGGTGGTGTATTACCTGACGCCGGACGGCGATTTCGATTTGTCGGTGCCGGCCAAGGAGGGCAGCCTCGTCACCGCTGCGGCGTTCGACAGCCCGGATCCGCCTCCGGTCGAACGCCTGCTTTGCGGCACGACCGGGTTGGATTATGTCGGTCTACCGGCCACTACCGGCATGGTGCTGAGCTTTCGCGCCGGCAACGCGGCCTACGCGCCGCCGAATGCGGATGCCGCACAGGATGCACGCAATAAGCTGAGCGCGGACGCCGCTCCCGCCGCGCTCACCACGCTCGGCACCACCGCTTGGAGCTGGATCAGCGGCGGCGGCGACCTGCGCTACTACGCCCAGCCGGAGGACGCTCCCTTCTATACCGGCGGTAAAGCCGGCTTCCTCGACTATCTCGAGATCCCGGCCGCGAAGCTGATGACCGGGCAAAGCGAGCCGGCTTTTCCGATGGTTGGCTATGCCGGCCTGCAGGCCGCGCAGGCCGATTTCGCGCGCGAGATCGAAGCGCGCGGCGTCGCGCCAGCGCGCCGGCGCCAGATTGCACAGCTGACCGGCACGCAATGGATGCCGGCGGCGCTTCGCGGCGCACCTGCGGCGCTGTCGTCTTCCGGCATCCCCGCCGTATCGCCGCCGGGTATCGCCATCGGCTATGCCGGCGAGGCGGTGCCGTGGGAGTGGCTGGCGATCGGCAACACCGGCACGTCCGCCGACGGCCTTCCGGATCTGTGCTTTACGGCGGTCGACGGCGCGTTCCGCCAGGCGGTCCTCAGCAACCGGCTGTTCATGGTGCTGGGCGACGCCAAAACCGTGCTGGCCAATGGCTCGGTCGCCTACCAACTGACGCGGTCCTCGCTCGGTTTGATCAAGGCGCAGCTGTCGTCGAATGGTGTTCCGCTCGCTGTCTATAATGCGGTCGCCGATGCGGTCGCCAAGGCCGTCTATCCCGTCTATCCCACCGAAACCGCCTTCAACGACATGTTGAAGGAGGCGACGAAGAAGATAGTCGGTGGCATCACGGACGAGCAGATGCTGGTCTTCCAGCGCTTCGCCGGCATGCTGTCGCCGGAGATCGGCGACTGGCGGTTCCGGATGAGCCCGCGCAACTGGGCTGCGCCGGACCGTGTCGGCCCGAAGAATGCGCGGCTGATCTTCAAGTTCGTGAGCGGCCGCACGCTCGCTGATCTTGTTGCCGACACCGCGGCCTGGCGCTGGCCCGAGGCTTCTTCCGAAGACGGCAAAGCCTCGACCGCGCGCGATGATATTCAGTCGATCATCCGCACGGCCAGGGAGGCATCCGCAGCGGCAAAGGCCAAGCAGCAGACCTCGCCTTACGATCCCTTTCTCAAGGTCGTCGACAATCACGAGTGGACCGGCGTGCTGGCGCTGTCGGTGGACGTGCCGCTCGACAGCCTGCCCGAACCGCTGCAGCCGCTGGCCGCCGGCATCGATCCCGAAAGCTTCTACGCCCATCATCTGGGCCTGACCGCAACGTCGTTCACTTCCGATTCCGAGAAAATCAAATTCGACGTGACGTCGAGCTTCGGGCTGATCGACTACCAGAATCCCATCGATCAATATTTTTCCAGCGACATCGCGTTCGCGTTCCGGGTGCAGCAACTCACCGTCGGCTTCGAGAATGGCAAGCTGTCCAGCTTCACCAGCTCCGCGCAATTGATGATCAATCGATTGTTCGGCGCGGATACGCGTTTGTTTCCGAGTGAGCACGGCAACAACATCATCCTCGACGGCGTCTACCAGACCGAGCGCAACGACGGCGGCGGCCAGCGCGACACCTATGTGTTCGCGATGCGCAATGCAGGAGCTTTTCAGCTCGCGTTGAGCGCATTGACCGAAGTCGGTGTCGAGCAGACTCGACTCGCGACCGTGCGCGCGGCCGACCCGGCAAGCGGCAATACGACGGTGACCGGGGCGTTCCAGATGACCGGCCGCTTGCGCTTCGTCGAGCCCGACAATTTCGACCCCTTCTGCTGGGGGCCGCCGGCGCCGCCGCCCGACACGACCGGCGCGTTCCTCTTGGCCGACGCGCCCGCCGCGGACGCCGCCGGTTCCAAGGGGCTGCTCTATTCCAACTACACGATCACCATGAGCTTTGCGCTTTCCGATCCGGCCAAAGTGAAATTCACGGTGGCGGACGGCGCTATTGCCTTTGATACCGCGAACAGTCCGGCTCGCGAGGACTCGCTGTTCGCGCGCTTTCCATTGCGGTTGACGGGACTGCTCGCCACGCCGGATCCGAAGGTGATGGATGGCGAGGTCTCGACCCGCGATCCCGAGGCCGCCGGTTTCGTTTCGGTCTCGGCGCCGTTGGCGCAGGGTAAGCTCACCCAACCCTGGTACGGCCTGGTCTACGAGGTCGATCTCGGCACGCTGGGCGCACTCGCGGGATCGGTCGGCCTCACCGTCCGCCTGCTCGCCGGCTGGAGCCCGGCGAACAATCCCGAAGGCCGGACCGCAGTCTATTTCGGCGTGGCGTTGCCGGGCGTGGAAAAGATGCTGGGGGTCAGCCTGCCGCTGCAGGGCATCCTCGACATCGGCTTCCGTACCATCCAGTTCACGACCTATGACGATAAAAAGGGGCGCCGGCAATATTTGATGCGGTTGCGGGATTTCGGCCTGCATGTGCTCGGCCTGTCTTTCCCGCCGGGCCACAACGACATCACCGTCTTCGGCAATCCGGACCAGACATCCAACACCAAGCTCGGCTGGTATGCCGCCTACGAGAACGGCGAGAGCGATAAGAGCGATAAGAGCGACAAGAAGTCCGCGCGCCGCGCCGTAACCGCCGCGGACAGCCGCGGCCGCATGATCTGGGCGGCGCGGCCGGCGCGCGGTGTCGCAGCGCCACGGGAGACCGAGTGATGCCGCAACGCGTAATTCTGGACGGCCTGTGGTGCGGCCAGGGAATGGCCAACATGGTCCGCGTCTTCAAGAGCACCGATACCGACCCCAATACCAAGCCATCCGATTGGCTTTGTGTGTTCGATTTCGGCAGCGGCGGCCTCAGCAGCAGCAAGAAGGTGCTCGGGATCACGCCGCCGGTCGGCTTCATCATGCAACAGCTGCAGCTGCAACAAACGGCCGGACGCACGCCGCGCATCGATCTGATGCTGATCAGTCACCAGGACAGGGATCACTGGCAACTGCTCGGCGAACTGAACGACCAGATCGTGAAGCAGAAAATGACGGTCGTGGTCGGACGGATGATCCTTTCGGGGGCGAATTGGCGCGCGAGCTCAGAAACCGCCGTGAACAAGTTCGTCAAACGCGTTCCCCAGCCTGAGAAGAACGTCACCTGGTACGATAACGAATACAGCGCCTACTACGATCCCGACAAGCCTGTGCAGACGCTGTCCATCGGCGACCTGCAAATGAGCATGTTGGTGACGAACGTCGCCACCAACGATTCCAAGGAGGACATCGACCGGAACTGTTCGTCCGCGGTGGTGCTGCTGCGATTGAATATGTACTCCTTCATCCTGCCCGGCGACGCCACCTGGGAGACGTTTGCGCGGCTGCGGAAAATCATGGAGAAGTGGCCGAGGAATCCGCTGACCTTCGTCTATGCCGCTTCGGTGCCGCATCATGGCGCACTGCGGACCATGAACCGCAACACGTCGGTGGAGAAGCCGGACTTGCGGGATCTGATCTGGTTCACCGACTACACCCGCCCGACCTCGATCTACGCAAGCGCCGGCATCAAGAACACGCACAGCCATCCCTACCGCATCGTGCTGGAAACGATGGGGCGCTACGCCACCGCCCAGCAATTCCAGCAGCGTCCGATCGTGGTTTTCAACGGCGGCACCAGCCAGTTCGAAATCCTGCCGGACATTCGCAACAACATTTACACGACCGTTCTCAACCTGACGACGCCGGCGGTGACGGCGAACTGGACATTCAACATCACGCCGATCGCGACTGCGACCGGCATCCAACTGTTCAATGCCGGGGTTCCCGGCATCCTCTCGGCACCGCAGCTCAGCGAGATGGAGCTTGCGGCACAACGTATCAATGCCGAACGCAGCGAGGACGTGGACATGGAGACGATCGACACAGACATGGCCTTTGCCCGTAGCCCAGTCGTGTGGGGACCGACAGTTGCCACCGACGGAGGGCCTCCCATCGCGGCCACCGCTTTCGCACCGATGCCGTGGTCGGCGAATCGCGCGCCTGCAGTGCGGGCGTACCACTGGCCACAAGCAACCGCCGGCGCCGCGCGCAACGAAGGTCGCCGCGCCCCGCCGCCACGACGGGTGCGTGCCGGCCCGACAGCCGGCTGACCGGCCATCTCGTCCCCTTCAGACTGAGTTCAAAAATGTCCGTCACCAGTCTCTACGACGCCTTTGTCCGCGCTGCCGCGGCCGGCACGATTGGCGCGGACATCCTTCCGCTGATGGGCAAGCTGGTGGCGACGCTCGGCGTCGACGCACTGCCGCTGACCCAGGGCAATGCCGAACGATTGGCGACGTCGGCGCGCCTGACAGGCGACACGACTTGGGCGGACGAAACCGCCTGGGCACTGGTCATGATCGGCACGGTCGACGAGTCGGGGCGCGACGTTCTCTCCCTGTCGCTGACCGCGAGCACGACGCGCGGCTTCGTGGCCTTGAAGACTCTCGTGCCCGATCTGCCGCAATCGCGTCTGCCGTCGGTCGATGCGCCGGGTACGGTGATGCTCGGCGATTCAGTGCTGGCCGATCTGGGGCCGGAGCAGGCCGTCGTCACCGCGGCAGCGGTGGACTCCGGAGCGATGCCCGCGGCAAGTCCGGAGCTCGGCGGCTGGCTGGTCCTGACCGGCACGCTGCTCGAGCCTTACATCAGTCTCGTCGGCGCCAGCCAGCTTATGGTCACAGGCCACATCAATCCGCGCAGCGATGCGCGGATCGCCGAGAAAGTCGAGCTGAAGGCGCAGGCCCCGGCCCCGGGCGGCGTCTGGGACAAGATCCCGATCGAAGGCGTCGGGCTTTGGCTGACCACCGACACGATCGACACCTACAGCCTGGACACGCCGCAGCCATTGATATCGAGCGTGCTGTTGGCTCTGACGCTGTCGATCGATACCGGCGCCGGCCACACCGCCACGGTGACGGTACCGCTGCTGCGGACCGACAACGTCTGGGACATCGTCGGCCAGATCACTCCCGTGCTTAAATTGTCCGACGGCATCGTCGCCCTCATGCGCCTGTTCCCCGGCGCCGGGGGAGCCACGTTCACACTTCCCCCCGGCGTGTCGGCGTTGGATGCATTCGGCCTTTCGGCACTGCGCTACGGCACGCAGACGAGCGGCACACCGCCGCTGCCGACGACGACTTTGTACACCGGCGCCACAATCGTCTCGGCGACTCCTTGGGATCCGCCGATTCCGTTCGTCCTGATCGAGAAGGTCGGGGTCAACTGGCTGGTGCGCTGGGTCGGCGACACGGTCGACTGGACTGCGGTGCTGTTCGGCACCATGCGTTTCGGCGCCAAGACGGCCGAAGGCACCAGCCCTGAAATCATCGCCGACGCGCCCACCGACCGCGACGGCAATCCCGTCTATCTGGACGTGACGGTAACGCTGCCGGGCCTGCAGATCGAGGCCGAGACCCGCGGCGAGTTCTCCCTCGGCATCGGCTCCGCCATGGCGGTGTTCTTTCCCGGCAAGCAACCCGATGTCGGCGGCGACCTCGTGATCGATCACATCACCATGGCCGCTTCGTTGTCGCAGAAGACCTTTGGCGCGACGCTGCGGGCCCATGGCACCTGGGCGATTCCGATCGGCGACGTGACCTTCACGCTGGACGAGATCAACTTCGAGGTGACGGTAGGTCCGTCGAAAATCTGGGGCGGCTTCTCCGGGGTCGTGGGGATTTCGGTCGATGACGAGCAGCAAGCTCAGCTTTCGGCCGGCGCCTATTATCCCGGCGACGGCAGCTGGCTGTTCCAAGGTGGCCTCGCGACCGGCACGCTCGATCTCACCAAGTTCGTCTTCGCCTTCCTCGGCCAGAAGGCGCCGCCATGGCTTCCCGCGCTCGAACTGACGCGGCTGTGGGCCGACTATTCGACCGGCGAGGGCAATCCCTATTCGGTCTCGGCGGCGATGGCGGTACGCTGGGATCCGGACGTGCTCGGCGTCAAACTTTCGCTTGTCGCGGAAGCCGATATCAAGCGTCGCCCGAAAGCCGCGGACGGCGACGTCGAAGCCGCGCGCGATGCCCTGCTGGCGAAAGCGCTCGAAATTAACCGGCCTCGCTTGCACCAGATCGTGCTGGCGGATGCGGCCCGCGACGACGCCCCGGTCATGATCTATGAGGGCTCGGTCAAGGGCTCGTTCGAGCTCAACAACCTGACCGTCACCCTCGGCCTCTCCTTCATATCGCAAGAGAAGACCTATCTGTTCCGCCTGCAACTCGACCGCTTCGCGCTCGAGGCGCGGACCTCCTGGACCGGTGAAGGCACCGAACGCCATCAGGTGCTCACCGTCGAAATGCAGGGCGTGACGCTGGGCGCGATGGTCGAGAGCCTCGTGGCGCTTGCCAATCCCAACGCCAATTACCGTCTCGAAGCGCCCTGGACGTTCCTCAACAGTATCAATCTCGGCCGCTTCACGCTGATCATCGATCCGACCGAGCAATCCGTCACGCTCGACTACGCGATCAATCTCAGCCTCGGCTTCGTGACCATCACGACCGTCGGCATTCGCTACGACCGCAAGACCGGCGAGCCGCAGGTCAACATCGAGATCACCGGCAACTTCCTCGGCAAGGATTACGGCCGCAAACCCGGCATGACGCCGCTGGGCTGGGACGCGCTCAACGACAGTCCGCCCGCGGTTCCAGGCGCGGGCAGTTCGCTGATCGACCTGCGCTATCTGGGTTTCGGCCAACACGTCGCGCTCGACGAACTGGAGCAGCCAAACTCGCTCGCCGAAATCATCAAGCTGATGCGCGAGCGGCTCCAGCCGACCGACGATCCGATGCGCAACCCGCTCGATCAGCCGAGCGGCGACAAAATGCATTTCGAGGAGAGCAGCCAATGGCTGATCGGCCTCGACGTGACCGTGATGGGCACGGTGACAGTCAAGCTCGTGATGAGCGACCCCAATCTCTACGGCGTGCTCATCGCGCTCGCCGGCTCGCAGGCCGGCGCGCTCGCCGGATTCAGCTTCGAGCTGCTCTACAAGAAGGTGACCGACGACATCGGCGTCTTCCATGCCCGCCTGCAAGTGCCGGACGCGTTCCGCCAGCTCGACTTCGGTGCGGTCCAGATCACGCTCGGAATCATCACGGTCGATATCTTCACCAACGGCAACTTCAAGATCGATCTCGGCTTCCCCCATGGCCGCGATTTCTCGGTCAGCTTCGGGCTCGCATACGGACCATTTCTCGGCAAGGGCGGCATCTATTTCGGTCTGCTGAACGGCGCCACCTCGACCCGGGTGCCGGCGATCACCAACGGCACCTTCTCGCCGGTGGTGGAACTCGGCATTGGATTAACCGTCGGCGTCGGCCGCGAGTTCAACAAGGGGCCGCTCAGCGCCGGGGCGTACATTCAGATCGAAGTCATCTTCGAAGGCGTGCTCGGTTGGTTCAATCCCGACGACGCGTCGAGCTCCAAGGCCATGTACTACTGGGCCCGGGGCTCGATGGCGCTGGTCGGCAAGGTCTACGGCAAGATCGATTTCAAGATCATCTCGGTCGATATCAGCTTCGAGGCCTATGCGACGGCGACGCTGACGCTCGCCGCCTACCGCCCGACGCTGATCGAGATGAGCGTGGGCGTGCGCGTTAACGCCTCGGTCAAGATCCTGTTCATCCGCATCTCCTTCTCGTTCTCGACCAGCCTCGATTTGTCCTTCACCATCGGCTCGGCTTCGACGACGCCCTGGGTGCTTTCGGCCGACCAGTCCGGCCGCGACGTCGGCGCGCGCGCCACAGCGCTTGGCGGTAACCGCAAGTTCGGCACGGCGCCGCTTGTTAACGCGTCGCGCAGCATCGGTTCGTCCCGTCGCCGCCGCCCGGCCGATATGGCCCGCATCGCGCGCCAGCTCACGCAGGCGCGGCTTCGCACCGCCGAGATCCACGGCTTGCGTCATCCACTGACGGCGCAAATCGCCGCTTTCGCCGACGTAGCCATCGGCGCGGCCGCGGCCGATGCCTGCGCCGACAGTGTGTATCGCCTGAATTTCTCACCCGATGTGAAAGTCTATGCGGATAGTGAGATCCGCCGGCTCGACGTGCGCATGGTTCCGGGCTTCACCATCGCGGCGATGCCGGTGACGTGGCCCAATGGCACTTCGGCATTGGCCGCTGCCTCGCCCGCCTATCGCGTCGTTGCAATGCTGGCGATCGACGGCCCGGCTCCTATCGCGCCGTCGAGTTTCGACGACGCCCGCACCGGGGCCTTCACCCCGACGGCGCGCGCCGCCACGACGGCCGAAACGCCTTTTGCCACGCTTGCCGAAGGCCTTTTCGGCTGGGCGATTTCGGCAATCGGCCTCGATCCGCAAAACGCGACGCTGACCGCCGGCGATCTCGTCGAGCTCGCCGCCCAGATGGATTGTCCGCAGACCTTTGCGCAGGGCTTCGAGTTCAAGAATCTGAGCGACTTCCTCGGCAACAACATCTTGATCCGGCTGTCGGGAATTCCCGCCGGCTATGATCCGACCAAGGACAAGGATCCGACCGTCAGCGGCGTCAGCTTTCCAATGCCGCCGGTGCTGGGCTGGACCAGTCCCGACCTGCCGCCGCCCGAGAACGATCGCAATTTCGCGCAGTGGCAGCCGGTGGACGATGGCTATGCGGCGCGGATTGCCGCCTATTTCCGCAAGCTCTCGCCGCAGCCGGGCGGCAGCGCCGGCGGCCCAAGCGGCGGCATCGCCGCGAATGAATCGCTCGCCTCGGTGATCTTCCGCGAATATGCGCTGTTGATCGCGAAAGCGATGGTGCAGGCAGCCGAAAATCTCTTTGCCCGTTTCCCCTACGCCATCTCCAAGACCTCGACCTTGGCGGCAATCGCGGCGGCGTTCCCGACCATTACGGTCCAATACGTCATGCATCTCGGCGACACGGTCGAGCAGGTGGCCGAGACTTACGGCTATGGCACCGCCGAATTGCTGGCGCTCAATCCGCACCTCAAAGCCGAACTCGATGCTGCGGCGCCGGGTAAGCTGATCCCCGTCGCACTTGGTGTGACGCCCGAAAGCATTGCCGCCGCGAATCCGGAACGCCTGCTGGCGGAGGACAAGCCCATCCGTGCCCGCGCGCTGGAAACCCAAATCCTCGCCGGCGAGACTGCGGCGGCGCTGTGCAGCCGTGTCGGCGCCAACGTCACGCTCTGGCTCGGCACCGCGGATGCCCTCGACATGCCGGAGATCACGCGGGCCGCGGCGGCCCTCAACGTCCCACAGGCATCGTATGCCAACCCGACCGCGCTGACCCTGACCCAAGTAGCCGCTCTCTTCTATGTGCGTTTCAACGCGGGCACGCCGGCGCTCCTGCTCGTGCCCGAGACCGGCTGGTACGCGGAAGCGATCACGCAGTTGAACGACAAAGGCGTCGACGCCGACGGTACGCTCCCGGCTGTGGTGAAGCTGCCGCCCGCGTACGATGTGGTGGCGAACCCGGTCGACTGGACCAGACTTGCGGGCGACACCCTGCCGCTGCTCGCGGCCGTAACCTCGCTTTGGCAAAATCCGCTAGCCGATCCGGCCTTCGCCGCTTGGCTCACCGCGGTGCAGAACTTGAATCCGGGCTATGCCGGCGGCGCGGTCGTCATTCCCGCCGCGGCGACGGCGCTGCTGCCCGTGGAGACCCTGCGTGCGCTCGCGGCGCGGCTGCTGATGGTCACCGATCCCACCGCGGCGATCGGCGTCCCCAGCGCGGCCTTCACCACGCTGATTGCGCCGGCCGATGTCCTGGCTCCGCTGGCGAGCGTGAAGGTCACCGACTGCACGCTTGTCACCGGCAAAGGCCAGACCTTGCGTGATTTCGCCACCACCTACGACTTGGCGATCGAAACGGTCGGGCGCATCGGTGCCGAAGTCGACGGGCTGATCGTCCCCGACGCTAAAGAACCGCTGATCGTGCCGACGCTCGCCGCCGTCACGCTCGCGACCCTGATGCCCCAGCTCTTGGGCGATGTCCCCATTCGCGACGTGTCCGGTCAGGTCTCGCGTTTCATGCTCAACGGCCAGCGTCTGCCGGCACCCGGCTTGCAGGACGACGGCGATCTTGCCGGGCTCTATGATCTGGTCGGCCAGCAAGTCACCGGACCCGCTCCGGACACGTCCAAGCCCGGCGATACCGCGCGCCTGACATTGACCGTCACCGAAACGGTAGAGACGTCCTGGATCACATTTGTCGAGACCGAGGTGATGCCAACCGACGGCGGAATCGGACGCTTCACCGCCCGCAATCCGGACTTCGCGGCACGCAACCCGGCAGCCCTCGCGGGGCGCCTGCGTCCGGGCATGATCCTCGAGACCGCCGACGCCGAGCCGCTTACCATTATCGTCACTGAAGAGATGCTTGAGGCCGGCTATCCTGCCGCCACGCTCGCGCCGGTGTTGCCGCCATCGCAATTGCCCGCGCCGCTCCAGCTTTGGCAGGACGTCCCCGTCCGCCACGGCTTGCCGCAAATGGTGATGTGGCAGGTCAGCGTGCGGCCTGATCTGCCAATTCTCGGAGGCGCTTCGGGCGCGCCCGCCGTCGGCATGCCGTCTTTCTGGCCGTTCAGCTCCAACCTGGCGGCGATCGCGGCCGCTGCCGGCGACAAACCCTGGCAGCTTTATCGCGCCGACCCGCAAAGCGGACCCAATGCGCCGGCGATCAAGGTGGAGCGCTTCACCTGGGCGACGCTGATTGACATCCGCATCAAACGCATTCCCGGCCGGCCACACACCGCCGAAGTCGTCGGCGCCGACACCGCGGCACGCCAGCTTTTGCTCGAGCTCTGGAAATATCTGGAGGCGCAGAAGCCGGCCGAAAACGCCGATCCCGACACCGCCGATCTGTTTTTCGGCTTCCAGCTTTCGCCCGCCGCTGGTCTGGCAGGCGGCCTCGCCAGCATCGTTATCGACCCCGACGTCACTTATCTGGTGCGGACCAACCTCTCCACCGAAACCCGCTCAGGCAATCTGGCGAGCCGACGCGCCCGCTCGCTGGGCGAAGGCGAGACGCCGCCCTCTGGTCCCTATTTCGCACCGATGTCGAACGCGCTCGGTTTTCTCACATTGCTCTGGGAGGCAAGTGTCGTTGGCGGCAGCGGCTATTGGCTGGACATGACCGATGCCGAGGGCAACGGCTTCGACGAGGCGCTTTGGGGCACCGACGGCAATGCGGTGATCACCGTCGTCGCCGTGCTCGAAAGCCAGTCGAAAGCCAATCCGGATCGCAGACTCTACAGCTTCAACACGGCCGCTCTGGTCGGCGATCCGATCGACACCGCCTCGACTGCGCTCTTCGTCGCTGCACCGGACGACCGCGATCAGATGCGGCGCGCGACCATCGCCCAGGGCAATGTCGGCTTCACCTTCGGCATTACCAATCCGCCGGATGTCGGCGACGCTCCGGAGCTGATGGCGCGCCGGCTCTACAACCTCGCGGGTTATAGGCTGCTCGAGAGCAGCGTATTCGACCACAGCAATGACGGGCAGCCCGTCGGCGCGCAGTTGGACACCGGCAGCGCGGTGCGTGCGATGCGCATGGCGCCGGAGCCGCGGGCCGCCGACGCCACCGACGACGATCAGACCATCGCCCAGGTTATTCCGATCCACCGCTTCGCGAAGACGGCAACGGTGCCGCGCGTGCCCGGCCTGCCGCCGGCGGGCGACGATCCTTATGCCGGCATTTCCTATCCCGGCCGCACGGCGCCTCCGGTCGCCACCGTGACGCTCGGCTTCCATGACATTTTCGGCAACAGCACCGCGGAGAGCGCCCGATGAGCCCCGCACCGCTTTCCGCCGCGACCCCCGGCCGCGTCGACATGATGGTCGGCTACACCGATCCGGTGCTCGGCATCACCTCTTGGCCGGCGACAACCGCGTCCTGGAGCATCCAGCCGTCCACGCACGATCAGCGCGGTGCCGTGCTGGCGTTTCGCATTGCCATGCAGCCCGGAGGCTTGGTTCCGGCCGGCACATCGCCGGGGAATGCCGCTGCCGCCAACGCGTCCGATATCGCCAGCCGTTTCGCGGCGATCTGGTATCAGGTGATGCAGCCCGACGTGAGGCTTTCTGTTGCGACGTCGCTCAATCAACCGCCCAACGGCAAGCCTGTCGACATGCCGGTCGCGATCGACGGACTGCGCATGCATGTGGCGGGCTGCTACGCCTTCTCCGCAGCGGCCGCCGAGCTCAGCGCCGCCTTGGCGAATCCGGCGGCGGCCGCGACGCTGGCCGATGTCGTCACCCACTATGGCGTCGACTGGCAGGCGCTCGGCCTCGCCGGTGGCGAGCGGCCGCTCGGCACGTTGGTGGACATTCCAAGCACGGGCTTGTTGATCCCTGCCTTCGCCGTCTTCGTGGCAGCCGGCAAGGTGGCGGATCTGGTGCCCGTGGGCCTCGATCCGTCAACCGTGCTGGCCGATCCCGACAACACGGCGCTCCCGCTCAATCCCGGCATCGAACTCGTCGTGACCAGTGCCGAGAAGTCCCAGCCCGACGACAGGCTGCCGCTGGCGGAGCTCGCGCACCTTTTGAACATCACCGCGGCGAGCCTGGTGACCGCCAACAAGACCCGTGCTGCGCTGCTGGCCCCGGGCTTCGTCTTTGTCGCGCAGGGGGTGGAGGTCGAGGTGCCGGCCGAAGGCGAGCCCGGAGCCGATGTGACGCTCGACGAAATCGCGCTTACGTTCCGCAAGAATGGCGTTCCATTTGACGCGGTCATGGCCGCAGGGGCGAACGCCGACACGCCGGGCATGTTCCGGCCGAGCGCCACCTTGGTCGTCGACCGCCAGATCATCGCCGCCGGCTGGACGTTGGCCAATAGCCCAACCGGCGTCCCGGTCGGCACGCTTGCCGCGGCCAATATCAGGACCGTCGACCTGTTTCCGGCCGGGACGCCGCTCTTCCTGAAGGCGACCGCCGTCACCAATCTCGACACCGCTCCGCTCGGCGCCGCCGCGCGCACCTATGCAATCGAGCCCGGAGATCTGTTGCGTCACAATGCGAGCCTGGCGCCCGTCGCGCCGGCTGCAGACGGAAGCACGGGCTTGCCGATTCCAGGCCTTGCCGCGCTGCCCACCGATCCCGCGCGCCTTCGCATTCCTTACAGAATCGGCGCCAACCAAGCTATGACCGCGATCGCGAGCCTTTTTCTTTCGGCCGCGCCTTCGGACTCGGGCGTGACGCCGGAACAAGCGCTAACCGAGGCCAACCGGGCGCTTCCCGGAACGATCGCCGGCGGCAGGACCATCACGGTGGCGGGGCAAAAGCTCCCGACCCAGGCCGGCGACAGCTTCGACGCGGTCATGGCGCGCGCTGATCCGGCGGTGACCATTGCCGAGTTTGCGAAGGCGATTGCACCCGACACACAGGCCCTGGCCGCCAATGCGCTGTTGCTATGTCCCCCCGCCAAGCTGGCATCCGGTGGCGCCGTCAGCCCCGACGACCTCACTACCGCATATGGTCTGGATACGACGCTGGTGCTCAGCGCCAATGCGGCAACGGAAGGGGTCATTGTCGCTGGCGTCCCGCTCAAGCCATCGCCGGTCGCCAGCCAGCCGACCGTCACCACTGCCGCCGCCGACAGCATGAATGCGATCGTCCGCCGCTTTGCGTCAGCCGGAATTGCCGTGACCATCGGCGACATCGTCCGCGCCAACAGCAAGGTCGGCTTCCTGAAGCCGGGTGCCGCGTTGCTGCTGCCGCCCGCGGATACTGCGCTTACGACCATCTTTGGCGCGAGCGGCTGGCAGCTCCCGGACGTGATCTTTCCCTTGCGCAGCTGGGCAACGCTGGAGCGTAACCCGCAGCTCGTGGATCCGGCCTTCCGCGGCACGACCGATGCGCCGGGACCCGCGGTGCGAGCATCTTCCCCTGTCGCCGCCGCGCGCAGCGCCGCACCAGAGCGCCAGGAGGACGGTGCCGTTACGCTCGACATGTTCGCGGCCGCGATCGAAACGGCAATCCCTGGACTGAAGCTTGCAACCGGCCGGGTGTTATCGGCCGAGCGCGATCCCGCGCCGACGGATGTCTGGGCCGTGTCCTTTGTCGATCAGGTCGGCATCAGCGAAGTCAAAATAACGGCGCCCGCCACTGTGCCCTGGGTCGACGGTCCGCAACCACTCAGCTTCGCGCTGCGTCCGCTCTCCAACACGCTCGAATCCGAAACCGGAGTCGAGATCAAGACACTCGACCCCACCACCGGCCTCTGGGGACCCGTACAGACCTACGACTATCAGGGCATCGATCTCGAAGTCTGGGCGCGGGCTTGGCTGGCCGGCATGGACTTGATCTGCACCGCGCCCTACGCGGCACCGGCCTATACGGTCGCCGCCGGCCCGCTTGGCCGATTGCTCGCCGCCAAAAAGCTGTTGGCCTGTGCGGTCGCTGACGGTCTCTCGCCGATTCTGGTGGTCCAGGAGGAGTCCGGCGGAACCATCGGCGGCAATCCCTGGAAGGCCGCTCGTGAGGTTCTTTATCAGCGCCTGCTGGCTCGGCTCGGCGTCGCCTATGACACCACCGCCATCTTGCAATTCAACGCCACTATCGACTCGCCTGGCGCTGCCGTGACGGCGCGGCTGTCGGGCGCCGGCAAGCTGCGCAAGATCAAAGCCCCGCTCGCCGCACGCCAGCTTGCTGCCGGCGGCGATCCGGAGGCCTGGAGGGTATCGCAGCTCGGCAATGCCAAGACCTGGCTCGCCAAGACGACGACCGGCACGGTTTCTTTTCCGATGGACGTGGCCCAGCCGGCCCGGCACCGCTCCGTGGCGCTCGACCCGATCTATGCCGTCAACGAGATCGAGTTCGACGTGACCCCGGTGGTCGCGGGCTACGACGCTTCGAACTGGCTGAGCTTCGTGCGCACCTTCGATCATTTTCCGCCCGCGGCTTTCTCAGCCGATCTCGGCACGCCGCTCGTCCCGGTACCGCTGCGCGCCTACCCGGAGCTGCCGGCGCTGGTCTCGCAGACGGCGCAGACCGACGATGATCCCAAGACGGTCGAAGACGCGCTCCATTGGGCCTACGTCTTCACCTACGCGCACCAGAGCGCCGCGCAGGACCAGATCAAGCTCGAGATCGAATTCAACCGCCGCCCGCCGCCAACCGCGCTTTTCAATGTGCCGATCGATACGTTGTTCAGGGCGCTCGCCCAATATGCCGCCGCCAGCGACACGCTGTGGCAGATCCTAGCCGGGCTTCAGGGGCCGGACGCCAATGCCGGCAACACGGTGCTCGCCAACACACTCGACACCTACGCCGGTCTCGCCGAACGCGTTGCGGGTCTGTGGTCGGGCTGGTGGGGCGTTGGCAGTTGCGACACCGAGGTCGCGGCCGCGGGTCGGATACGACCCGCCCATCTGGGGCTGGTGCACCCCTCGCGCCGCGCCGCCTCACGCGCTGAACCTGGCGCGGCGGGATTGAGTGCGCCGCACGAGTTCTATCACTATCTGGCCACGCTCGATTCCGCCCTCGTCGACGGCGTCGAAGTTTATGTGACGCTGACACTGAAACGGCTGGACGCCGACGGCGACCTCGGTTGGCCGGAGATCTCCGTGATCCGCGACGACGGCAAGGAGGTGCCGCTGAAGCGTTCCGCTGACGTCCTGTCCGACAAGCGGACCTACACCTTTCCAAAGGAGAGCGCCGATCGCGTTCCCGCCTTCACCCGGTTGGCATTCCGCTGCACCATCTCCGATCTGCACATCTCGCGTTATCAGAACGCCAATTCCGCGGTCGCCGTGATCCGCAATGCCCACTTGCTTGGCGCCGACGGACCGGAAACCTGTTCGGCCTTCGTCTACAGCACCGCGCAGCTCGGCTTTCCCGAACCGCTGGTGCCTCTGATCACCGTCAGCAGTCGCCTCGACATCGGTCCTTGGACGGAAACCGCCGCGACAAATCCGCTGACGGCGCTGTTCGACGAGATGTTCGACGGCGATCCGGTCAGCCGCGAGATCGCGGTCGCCATTCGCTACGGCTACACGCTGGTACCTTCCGACCCGCCGATCGAAACGTTGCTCCCGGTGCACCTGCACCCGCGCTTCACCTATGTTCCGGCAACGACGGTAACCAGCATCATAGACGCGGTGGAGGAGTGGGCAAAAAAAACTGTCCTCCCGGTCAAGAAAGGCCGCCTGTGGGGCTTCGGCATCAGCTTCTACTCGAGCACCGATCCCGCGCTCGATCGCCCCTTGCTGGAGCTGAAACGGGTGGTCTCGCCGCTGGTTTGATCGAGCGTCGGTTCGTTCTCCCGGCGCGTGGCCGGCGGGTCGACAGACGCGGAGCGCATGCCTCAATTCGAACGATCAAGACCGGTGTTGCACGCCCGGAGCAGGGTGGTTTCGAGTTCCGAGCCCTCCGCCAAAACCGACACCGTCGGAGCCGCAAAGAAATTTTCCACCTCATCACGTTTTGTGCGGAACCTTCGCCTTTTGACCGCGTTCGGGGTCATGGCAGAGAAGGTGAGCCCACGTGCGGGGGAAGCCACGTCGGTATAGGAACTTAGGGCGGCAGCGGCGGGATTGTATCCCGCCCGGCTTTGCGCGCCCTGGAACAACCCCTCAGTTATGGGCGGTTCCGGCCGGGCTGATCCCGGTACAGCGCCCGTGGACGGTATCCCGTTCCGCGGCTCCGACCTGCCCACACTCACTTCATACCCGCCGCAACGACCGCTCGTAGCGGGCCTCGGAGACTTTCATGCAGACGCCTACCGAAGTGCTGGATCCTGCCGCCCCCACCGCCGCCAACGGCTCATCGGCGCCGCAAGCGATCCCTCACGCGACCGAGAACGGGCTGAACGGCGACGCTCACGGGCTGGCCGAGCTGCTGCATGCGCTGCAAGCGATGCGGGTCGGCGATTTCTCGGTGCGCATGGCGGGCGACCGCATCGGCATCATGGGCAAGATCGCCGATACCTTTAATGAGATCGTCGCCACCAACCAGCGCATGGCCAAGCAGGTCGAGCGGGTCGGCCAGGTGGTCGGCCGCGAAGGCAAAACCCGGCAGCGCGTTCGGCTTGGTCTGTCGGACGGCGCCTGGGGCGAGATGGAAGCGTCGGTCAACTCGCTGATCGACGACCTATTGTGGCCGACCACGGAAGTGACCCGCGCCATCGCCGCGGTCGCCCAGGGCGACCTCTTGCGCACGGTAAGCCTCGACGTCGACGGCCGGCCGCTGAAAGGCGAGTTCCTGCGCTCCGCCGAGATCGTCAACACGATGATCAAGCAGCTCAACGTGTTCACCTCGGAAGTGACGCGCGTCGCCCGCGAAGTCGGCACCGAAGGTAAGCTCGGCGGCCAGGCGCAAGTTGGCGGCGTCACCGGCGTGTGGAAGGAGCGGACCGAGAGCGTCAACTCGATGGCGTCGAATCTGACCGCACAAGTGCGCAACATCGCCGAGGTGACGATTGCGGTGGCCAACGGCGACTTGTCGAAAAAGATCACCGTCGACGTGCGCGGCGAAATTCTCCAGCTCAAGGAAGCCATCAACACGATGGTGGATCAGCTGCGCTCGTTCGCCTCGGAAGTCACCCGCGTGGCGCGCGAGGTCGGTACCGACGGCAAGCTCGGCGGCCAGGCCATCGTGCCCGGCGTCGCCGGCACCTGGAAAGATTTGACCGATTCGGTGAACGCCATGTGCGGCAACCTCACCGACCAGGTCCGCAACATTGCGCACGTGACCACCGCCGTGGCGCGCGGCGACCTGTCGCGCAAAATCACCGTCGATGTGCGCGGCGAAATTTTGGAGCTCAAAGACACCATCAATACCATGGTGGACCAGCTCAACGGTTTTGCTTCGGAAGTCACGCGCGTGGCGCGCGAGGTCGGCACCGAAGGCAAGCTCGGCGGCCAGGCGCAGGTGCCCGGCGTCGCCGGCACCTGGAAGGACTTGACCGACAGCGTCAACTTCATGGCCGGCAATTTGACCGCGCAAGTGCGCAATATCGCCGACGTCGCGACCGCCATTGCCGGTGGCGACTTGTCGAAGAAGATCACGGTGAATGTCTCAGGCGAGATCCTGCAGCTCAAAGAGACCATCAACACGATGGTCGATCAGCTCAACGCCTTTGCCGGCGAAGTGACGCGCGTGGCGCGCGAAGTCGGCACCGAAGGCCTGCTCGGTGGCCAGGCGCAAGTGCCCGGCGTTGCCGGCACCTGGAAGGACTTGACCGACTCGGTCAACTCGATGGCGTCAAACTTGACCGGCCAAGTGCGCAACATCGCCGAGGTCGCGACCGCGATCGCCGGCGGCGACCTTTCACGCAAGATCACGGTCGACGTGCGCGGTGAAATTCTGGAGCTCAAAGACACCATCAACACCATGGTGGACCAGCTCAATGCCTTCGCCGGCGAAGTGACGCGCGTCGCGCGCGAAGTCGGCACAGAAGGCAAGCTCGGCGGCCAAGCGCTGGTGCGCGGCGTCGCCGG
>JBAUYI010000054.1:0-2594 GCA_049584715.1 Xanthobacteraceae bacterium | reverse complement strand
TGTATTTCTTGGCGATCGAGATGACGAGGCGCAGGTTGGCTTCGACCATTTCCTTCTTGGCCTGGCGCGCTTCGCGCTCGCCCTTCTGCACCATGTGGACGATCTTGCGGAACTCGCCGATCTCGAGCCCGGTCTCGGACGCCAGCGTGTGGATGTGGGTGCGCAGCTCCTTGATGCGGTCCTTGTCGCGGGCGACGAAATTCTTCCAGCCCTTGGCGGACAGCTTCGAGACGCGGTTGAGCCAGCGCGGATCGAGCTCGGAGCCCTGGTAGTTGCGCAAGAAATCCTCGCGCACGACGCTGTGGCTTTCGGCAAGCCGCATCAGGCGGCCCTCATGGCCGACCAGCCGCTTGTTGATGTCGTAGAGCTGCTCGACGAGCGTATCGATGCGCGCCTGATTGAGGCGCAGCGATTTCACCTCCTGGATGATTTCTTCCTTGAGCTTCTTCGACTTGCGCTCTTGGGCGGGCGACAGCGTCTCGTTGTGCAGCTTGCCCTGGATGTCGAGCTCTTGCAGGCGGCGCAGCCGCTTGAACGAGTCGGCGATGTTGTCGAAGGTCTCCAAGACTTTGGGCTTGAGCTCGGCCTCGATGGCCGCAAGCGACATCGAATTCTCGAGATCGTCCTCGTCGAGATCGGCATCGGCAAGGGCTGCTTCCTCGCCGCTCACCTCTCCATCAGTCCCGGCCGCGCCATTGGCGCCGGCAGGCTTGAACGGGGTGGCGGCAGGCGGCGCCGACGGCGGCGCTACCGCTTGCGGCGGCTGCGGTACGAAACCGGGCGCGCCAGGGCCTGGCGCCACGCTACCCGCAATCGGCTGGCCATCGGGGCCGACCGCAGGCGCTACCTGCTTGGCGTCGGGGCCCGCATAGGTCGCTTCGAGATCGATGATGTCGCGCAGGAAGACTTTGCCTTCGTTCAATTCGTCGCGCCAGATGATGACGGCCTGGAACGTCAGCGGGCTTTCGCACAGGCCGGCGATCATGGCCTCGCGGCCGGCCTCGATGCGCTTGGCGATGGCGATTTCGCCCTCGCGCGAGAGCAGCTCTACCGAGCCCATCTCGCGTAAGTACATGCGGACCGGATCGTCGGTGCGCTCGGTCGGCTCCTTGGCCTCGGATTTGGCCACCGGCTTCGGCGCGACTTCGACGAGCTCGCCGGACTCGCTCTCTTCCTCCTCCGGCTCGTCCTTCTCCTCCTCCTCGGCCTCGGCTTCCTCGGTCTCGACGACGTTGATGCCCATCTCGTTCATGATGGCGAGCACGTCCTCGATCTTCTCGGAGGTGACCTCCTCGGACGGCATCACGGCATTGAGCTGCTCATAGGTGACGTAGCCGCGCTTCTTGGCCTGCTTGATCATCTTCTTGACGGCGGCGTCGGACAGATCGAGCAGCGGCAGCGGGCCGTCCTTCTCCGCGGTCTCGGCGCCGTCCTTTTCGGGGGTTTCGGCGTCTTTTGGCGGGGCCGCTTTGGCCTTGGTCGGGACGGTCTTGGTGGCCACGCTGCTCTTGCTTGCCATGCTCTATCTCCACGGGGCGTTTCATGGCCCCCTACCCTATGGTGAGTGAATCACCTCAGGCCGAAGGCACAACGCCGGGACTGCGGCCGAGGCCTCAAGTCCCTTGTTGTTGGGCCGTCAGCTTCTGCCAACGGCCGAAAAGGGCGGCTGCCGGAGGGTTTACCCTTGGACACCGCCCGAATCGAGGTCGAATCTGTCGGAACTCCGTTAAGCTCCGACTAACCACAACCGCGAGGGTGACCTCATATTCCCCTCGCCGTCGGCCCTGCTCCCCTGGCCTCCCCTTTCAGGGGGAGGATAAACCTACAGCGATCGGCTTTTTCGGCCCGAGGAGGCGCCGAAACCCTCGATCAGGGCCTCGGTGCCTTCGAGCGATGACAGCCGCGCCTTGACGTCGAGCAACCGGCTGTAATTCGCCTCGCTGTTGTCCTGGCCGAGCGCCAATTCTGCGTCCTTAAGCTCCCTAGTTAGGGAATGCCATTGCCGATGCAAGGCAACAAGCTGTTTCCACGTCAGTAAAACGTCGTCCCGCGCCGCTTGCGGCTGCGCGCCCCAGACCGACAGCGTGGTGATCGAGCGCTCGATGCGCGCCAGCAAGGCGCCGAAGCCGAGGCGGTCGAGCTCGGCGACGAGCTCGGCCCGGTCCGCGTCGCTGATATTGCCGGAATCCTGACGGAAATCGCCCGCCGCGTGATGGGCAAAGACGTCGATCAGCGCGCTTTTGAGCTTTTGCGTGTCGGCGTGGCTGAACTCGGCCGCAGCCAGTTCCTCCATGTGGTCATGCAAGAGCCAGGGATGATTGAGGGCGGTTTGCAGGATCAGCGCCTCGTTGCGCGGGATCGCGGCGCGATGGCCGCGATGCAGCGGGCTTGCTGCAAGTTGCGCGCTGGCGGCGACGTAAGTTTCGTCGCCGAAGGCTGCCTTGGGCGAAAGTGGCCGGCCCGGCGCGCCGCCGCCGCGACCGCTGCCGCCGCCGCCGCGGTTTTTGTCGTCGAAGCGATTGGCGCCGAAATTCTGCCGGCGCGTCGCAATGTTGACCGGCGCGAACATTTGCCGAAGCCGCGCCGAAAAATCC
>JBAUYI010000053.1:0-7399 GCA_049584715.1 Xanthobacteraceae bacterium | reverse complement strand
ACCTTCCCGGCTCGAAGGATCTCGAGGCCGACTGGGTGAAGCTCAAGTGCGGCAACTTCAACAAGGTGACGCAGAAGTGCGGCGGCGCGTCGTAACGGCGGCACGCTGAGGTTCAAGTTTGCGGGAATGCGGCGAAAAAATCGCCTTCCCGCGTAATCTCCCCGGGATTTTCTGCAATGCGTCTTTGCCGAGCTTGTCTCGCCGCGCTGCTGCTGGCCTTCGGCCTCGTCCTGGCTTGTACGAGCGCGCATGCCGCGAGCCTCGATGAGGCGCTGGCGAAATTCACCACCGACGATTTCAGCGACACCAATGACGGCATCGGCGACGTCGCTGCGAGCGGCAGCCCGCGGGCGGAAGCCATCATCCGCGCCTTGCAGGACGGCCACCTCATGTTCAGCGCCGAACGCAAAGCGGTCTACATCCAGGACGACGACGGCAAGCTGACCGATCCCGCGACCGGGCAGCCGGTCGCCGGCGAGGCGCCGGCCGATATCGACACTGTCCGCCTCAACAACCGGCTGCGCGGCACCATCGACGCCGCGCTCGGCGCGCTGACGTTGATGTCGCCCGACCCGGCCAAGCGGTTGGACGCGGCGGAGGCGGTCTTCAAATCGCGCGACCAAAGCGCACTGCCGACGCTCGAGAGCGCTATCGACAAAGAGCAGGATGCGCGGATCAAGCGGGTGCTGATGCAGGCGCGCGCCGCGATCATCCTCACCAGCGACGACGCCAAGGACGAGGACAAGCTCGCGGCCGTCGCGGTGATCCAGCAGCGCGGCGATCAGGACGCGCTCGGGCTTCTGCAAAGTCTTCCCGCCGGCACCGCGGCGCCGATCGTAAAGGCCGCCGCCAGCGCCGCCGCCGCCATCCGCAATCGGCTGGGCATTTGGAACCTGGTGCAGAACGCCTGGTACGGCATTTCGCTCGGCTCGGTGCTGCTGCTCGCTGCCATTGGGCTAGCCATCACCTTCGGCGTGATGGGCGTCATCAACATGGCGCATGGCGAAATGGTGATGATCGGCGCCTATGTCACCTTCGTGGTGCAGGATGCCATCCGCACCAGCCATCCGGCGCTGTTCGATTACTCGCTCGCCATCGCCATTCCGCTGGCGTTCCTGGTTGCCGGCTGCATCGGCATCCTGATCGAGCGCTGCATCATCCGCTTTCTCTACGGCCGGCCGCTGGAAACCCTGCTGGCGACCTGGGGGCTTTCGCTGATCCTGCAACAGGCGGTGCGTACGACGTTCGGCCCCAACAACCGCGAAGTCGGCAACCCGTCGTTCATGAGCGGCGCCTTCGACCTCGGCGGCATCACCATCACCTATAACCGGCTGTGGATCATCTGCTTCGCGCTCGCCGTCTTTGTCGCGCTGCTCGGGCTGTTGCGCTTCACTCGCTTCGGCCTTGAAATGCGCGCGGTGACGCAAAACCGCGCCATGGCGGCATCGATGGGCATCCGCACCAGCCGGGTCGATGCGCTGACTTTCGGCCTGGGCTCCGGCATCGCCGGCATGGCCGGCGTGGCGCTCTCCCAGATCGACAATGTCAGCCCCAATCTCGGCCAGGGCTACATCATCGATAGTTTCATGGTCGTGGTGTTCGGCGGTGTCGGCAATTTGTGGGGGACGCTGGTCGGCTCGTTCGTGCTCGGCATCGCCAACAAATTCCTCGAACCCGTGGCCGGCGCGGTGCTCGGCAAGATCGCTATCCTGGTGCTCATCATCCTGTTCATCCAGAAACGGCCGCGTGGCATGTTCGCCCTCAAGGGCCGGGCGGTCGAGGCATGACCTCGCACATCCTCATTCGCTCGCTCGATCGCAGCGCGATGATTTTCCTGATCGTCGTCGCGGCGGTCGCGGTCGTCGTGCCGATTCTCAATCTGGCGGTGCCGGAATCGTCGGCGTTGCATATGCCGACTTATCTGGTGGCGCTGTTCGGCAAATATATCTGCTACGCACTGTTGGCGCTGTCGATCGACCTGATCTGGGGCTATTGCGGCATTCTCTCGCTCGGCCATGGCGCGTTCTTCGCGCTGGGCGGCTACGCCATGGGGATGTATCTGATGCGCCAGATCGGCACCCGCGGCGTCTATGCCGATCCGATCCTGCCCGACTTCATGGTGTTCCTGAACTGGAAGGAATTGCCGCTCTATTGGTACGGCTTCCAGCATTTCCCCTACGCGTTGATGATGATCGTCGCGGTGCCGGGGGCGCTCGCTTTCGTGTTCGGCTGGTTCGCGTTTCGCAGCCGCGTCACCGGCGTCTATCTGTCGATCATCACGCAGGCGCTCACCTACGCGCTGATGCTCGGCTTCTTCCGCAACAATTTCGGCTTCGGCGGCAATAACGGGCTGACCGACTTCAAGGACATCCTCGGCTTCAACGTGCAGACCGAGTCCACGCGCAACGTGCTGTTCTCGATCTCTTGCGTGGCGCTGATGGCGGGCTTCCTGATCTGCCGCGCCGTCGTCACCTCGAAATTCGGCAAGGTCTTGATCGCCATCCGCGACGCCGAGGCGCGCACGCGCTTCCTCGGCTATCGGGTGGAATCCTACAAGCTGTTCGTATTCACTCTGTCGGCGTGCATGGCCGGCATCGCCGGCGCGCTTTACGTGCCGCAAGTCGGCATCATCAATCCGGGGGAATTCGCGCCCGGCAATTCCATCGAGGCGGTGATCTGGGTCGCGGTCGGCGGCCGCGGCACGCTCACCGGCGCAGCGCTTGGCGCCGTGCTGGTCAATTACGGCAAGACCTATTTCACCTCGGGCGTGCTGGCGCCGTACTGGCTGTTCATGCTCGGCAGCCTGTTCATCGGCGTCACGTTGCTGTTGCCGCGCGGCGTCGTCGGCACCTTGCATCACTGGACCGCGCTGCGCCGCGCCCGCGTCTCGGCCGCCGCCGAAGACGGCGTCAGGGAGCCGCTGCCGGCGGAATGAGGATGGAAGCACTCACCACTGCGCTCTTGTATCTCGACGGCGTCAACGTGTCGTTCGATGGATTCAAGGCGCTCAACAACCTGTCCTTCACCATCGCGCCCGGCGAGATGCGCGCCATCATCGGCCCGAACGGCGCCGGCAAGACCACGATGATGGACGTGGTCACCGGCAAGACCCGGCCTGATACTGGCGATGTCATATTCAACGGCATCCACAATCTCACCAAGCTCGACGAGACCGAGATCGCCAATCTCGGCATCGGCCGCAAATTCCAGAAACCGACCGTGTTCGATAGCCATACCGTGTTCGACAATCTCGAGCTGGCGCTCAAGGGCGATCACCGCGCACTGACGAGCTTGGGGTGGCGGCAGACGCCGGCCGAGCATCGACGCATCGACGAAATTTTGGCGACCACTCGCCTCACTGCGGTGCGCGACCGCCTCGCCGGCAGCCTGGCGCACGGCCAGAAACAATGGCTCGAGATCGGCATGCTGCTGGCGCAGGATCCAAAACTCCTTTTGGTCGACGAGCCGGTCGCCGGCATGACGGATGTGGAAACGCGGCAGACCGCGGAGCTGCTCAAGGAGATCAACAAGGAACATACCGTCGTCGTGGTCGAACACGACATGACGTTCGTGCGCGACCTCGGCGTCAAGGTGACGTGTTTGCACGAAGGCTCGGTGCTGGCCGAAGGCTCGATCGACCAAGTGTCGCAGAACGAGCGCGTGGTCGAAGTGTATTTGGGGCGCTGATCATGTTGGACGCGCAAGCCATCGATCTGCACTACGGCGCCGCGCAGGCGCTGCGGGCGGTTTCGCTCAAGGCGGAGCCGGGCAAGGTGACCTGCGTGCTCGGCAGGAACGGCGTCGGCAAGACCAGTTTGCTCGACGCGCTGGCCGGCCAGCAGCCTGTGAGCCGCGGCACCATCACCTGGGAAGGCAGCGACATCACCGCGCTCAAACCGCCGGAGCGGGCACGGCGCGGCATCGCTTATGTGCCGCAGGGCCGCGAAATCTTTCCGCTGCTCACGGTCGAGGAAAATCTGCGCACCGGGTTCGCGCCGCTGACGCGCGACCAGCGTAGCGTGCCCGACGACGTATTTTCGCTATTCCCGGTGCTCGAATCCATGCTGCGCCGGCGTGGCGGCGACTTGTCGGGTGGCCAGCAGCAGCAGCTCGCCATCGGGCGCGCGCTGGTGATGCGGCCGCGGCTTCTCCTGCTCGACGAGCCGACCGAAGGCATCCAGCCGTCGATCATCAAGGATATCGGCCGCGCCATCACCTATCTGCGCTCGCTCGGCAAGATCGCCATTGTGCTGGTCGAGCAGTATCTCGACTTTGCCCGCGAACTCGGCGACCATTTCGCCGTCATGGACCGCGGCGCCGTCGTCTATTCCTGCAACCGCGACGATCTCGACGAGGGCGCACTCAAGCGCGCCATGGCGATCTGATACTCGATTTTTAATAGGCGATCTGATGCTGGGGAGCGCGCCGTTACGCAACGAGATCTTCGCCGGCAATCGCGCCGTCGGCAGGGTCGCATTCACCGTCGCCTCGACGCTTGATGTCAGCCGGCGCGGCCGCGTCCACGAAGCGGGCTCGCTGCGGGTGCGCTTTCCGAACGGCAATAGCCAAGCCGCGCTCGATGCCGTCATCGTCAACACCGCGGGCGGCATGACCGGCGGCGACCGTTTCGACATCGACATCAAAGTCGGCGCCGGCGCGCGGCTGACCGTCACCACGGCGGCGGCAGAGAAAATCTACCGCTCGCTCGGGCCGGACACGGATATTTGCGTAAAACTCGACGTCGGTCCCGACGGCGCATTGGCGTGGCTGCCGCAGGAAACGATCGTCTTCGATCAGGCGCGGCTGCGGCGCAGCATCGATATTGAACTAGCGCGCGACGCCAATCTGCTGTTTGCGGAAGCTGCGGTGTTCGGCCGTTCCGCCATGGGCGAAACGGTGGTTCAGGGCCATTTTTTCGACTGTTGGCGCCTGCGCGTCGACGGCGCGCTGATTTTCGCCGAAACTCTCCGTCTCGACGGCGACATTGCGCAACGCCTGGCGCAACGCGCCATCGCAAGCGGCGGCGTGGCCGCGGCAAGCGTCATCAAATATCCCGGCGATGACAGCGATGCCGCCGCGGTCCGCGCCATGCAGGACAGCTTCGCCGGCGAAGTCGGCATATCGGCCTGGAATGGCCTCGTCGTCGCGCGGCTTGTTGCGACGGACGGTACCGCACTGCGGCGCGATCTGATTGCCGTGCTCACCGCGCTCGATGCCGCGCCGTTGCCGCGGCTGTGGCTGAACTGAAGGGAACCATGCAGCTCACGCCGCGCGAGAAAGACAAGCTGTTGATCGCCATGGCAGCGATGGTGGCGCGGCGGCGGCTGGAGCGCGGCGTCAAGCTCAACCATCCCGAAGCGGTCGCGCTGATCTCCGATTTCATCGTCGAAGGCGCGCGCGACGGACGCACCGTCGCCGAATTGATGGAAGCCGGCGCTCACGTCATCAGCCGCGCCCAGGTGATGGACGGCATTGCCGAGATGATCCCCGAGATCCAGGTCGAGGCGACGTTCCCCGACGGCACAAAACTCGTCACCGTGCATGAACCGATCCGATGAGGATGAAATGATCCCTGGTGAATATTTCATAAAACCCGGCGAGATTGAGCTCAACAAGGGCCGCAAAACGCTGAAGCTCACCGTCTCCAACAGCGGCGACCGGCCGATCCAGGTCGGCTCGCACTATCACTTTTTCGAGACCAATCCGGCGCTGCAATTCGATCGCGCCAAAGCCCGCGGCACGCGCCTCGACATTGCGGCCGGTACCGCGGTGCGCTTCGAGCCCGGCCAAAGCCGCGAGGTGACGCTGGTCGCAATTGCAGGCGCGCGCACCGTTTACGGTTTTCGCCAGGCGATCATGGGAAAGCTGAAAAAATGACGCGGCGGCAGAACGCGATGCAAGAAGAGTTGGCGGCAAGAATCATGACGGGCGAGCTTGCGCCCGCCCGTCACGTTCACAGCGCTGCTATCCGCTGCTGGGAACCAGGATCAAATCTACCACGTGGTGCGCCGCTGATAGCCGCCTCGCACCCAGGCCGACCCGACCTTGGCGATCGTCACATCCGGCAGAACCAAACGCGAGCGATCTGGAAACGAGGATACCGCGAAGCCGCGCGAACACAAGTTAAAGCCGCCAAGAACGATGACGCCATAACGCTGGGGATAACACTGGGGATTGCTGCGACGATGGCTTCGCTTGCAAGAAACCTTACCTGTTGAATAACGGGAATTAAAGTAAGGCACGATCATGAGACCATTTCAGGCCAAACTAACATCGAAGGCGCGGGTCACGCTGCCGGCGGAAATCCGCAAATCGCTGGGCGTCGGGCCCGGCGACAGCATCGAATTCTTCCTGCACCGAACCGGCGAGGTTTACGTCCTGCCGCGCAACCGGCCGGCCGCGGCGATCCTCGGCAAAGGCGCGGCCTACGCGCGGCCGGTCAGCCGCGAGCAGAGCGACCGCCTCGTCGGCAAAGCAATCGCCGCGCGCGGCAAGAGGTAGATCATGCCGACGACAATCCCGCGCGCCGTTTACGCCGACATGTTCGGGCCGACCACCGGCGACCGCGTACGGCTCGCCGACACCGATCTCATCATCGAGGTCGAAAAGGATTTTTGCATCTACGGCGAAGAGGTGAAATTCGGCGGCGGCAAGGTGATCCGCGACGGCATGGGCCAATCGCAAATCACCAACCGGGCGGGCGCGGTCGACACCGTCATCACCAATGCGCTGATCCTCGACCATTGGGGCATCGTCAAAGCCGACGTCGGCCTGAAAGGTGGCAAAATCTTCGCCATCGGCAAGGCGGGCAATCCGGACATCCAGCCCGGCGTCACCATCATCATCGGGCCCGGCACCGAGGTGATCGCCGGCGAGGGCAAGATCCTCACCGCCGGCGGCTTCGACACCCACATCCATTTCATCTGCCCGCAGCAGGTCGACGAAGCGTTGATGTCGGGCGTCACCTCGCTGCTCGGCGGCGGCACCGGCCCGGCGCACGGCACGTTCGCGACGACCTGCACGCCCGGCCCGTTCCACATCGCGCGCATGATCCAGGCGGCGGACGATTTTCCCGTCAACCTCGGCTTCGCCGGCAAAGGCAACGCGTCGCGCCCGGCGGCGCTAGAGGAAATGATCAAGGCCGGCGCCTGCGCGCTGAAGCTGCACGAGGACTGGGGCACGACGCCGGCAGCGATCGACTGCTGCCTGTCGGTCGCCGACGACTACGACATCCAGGTCATGATCCACACCGACACGCTCAACGAATCCGGCTTCGTCGAGGACACCATCAAGGCGTTCAAGGGCCGCACCATCCACGCCTTCCACACCGAAGGCGCCGGCGGTGGCCACGCGCCCGACATCATAAAAGTCGCGGGACTGAAGAACGTGCTGCCGTCGT
>JBAUYI010000052.1:0-5143 GCA_049584715.1 Xanthobacteraceae bacterium | reverse complement strand
CGAACAGAAACGCTGTCCAAGCGATCAAGGCCGCTTTCTAGGCGCCCAACAAGGCTCGATTCAGTCCAACATGCACTACCGGCCGCGATCTCCGCAGACGTCGAACGTGCGTACACCTTCGCGCCGGTCGGGCAGCTGCAGGACTTCCGGCTTGGCCAAGGTTTCGCGCGCATTGCTGTAGCCGGCGCTCCAGTGTTCCTCCATGGTGCGCCGGGAAAATTCATAGTCTTTGGCGACGCCTTCATACTTCTGCGCCCGATAGATCAGATGAACGATGTTGCAAACCTTGTCGTTGGCAACCTCTTGCAGCAGTTTGACGTCTTTGCTGTCGCGCAATTCGGCCGGCAGCTGCCGTAGCAGGTTGGCGAGCGCGATGCGCAGCTTTTGCACGCGCTTGTATTCATCGGTGGCGGCGCGATTGCGGCTCGAATAGGTGATCTCCTTCTGACGAATCTCGACTTCGATCAGATCCTTCGGCAATTCTCCGCGCGCGTTCCACAGGTCGACCTGGAAGGCCAGCGTGTCGCGCCGCGGCTGGCTGTCGAGCACCCATTGCAGCGGCGTGTTGGAGATGAGCCCGCCGTCCCAGTAATGCCTCCCGTCGACCTCGGTCGCCGCGAAGCTCGGCGGCAGCGAGCCGCTGGCCATGATGTGGTCGAGGCGGATCGTGTGAGTGGTCGAATCGAAGTAGGTGAAGTTGCCCGAGCCGACATCGACCGCGCCGACGCTAAAGCGCATCCCGCCGTGGTTGATACGGTCGAAATCGACCAGGCGCGTAAGCGTCGCCCGCGCCGGGCTGTTGTCGTAGTAGCTCGCCTTGGCGGCGCTGCCCGGCGGCCACAGCGCCGGCGGCGGCACGCGCGGCACGAAGAAATGCGGCGCGCCGAACAGCAGGATGTTCATCGCCTGCGCCTGGTTGATGAATTGCCGGCCGAACTGGCCGGGCGGATCCAGCGCGGTGAAATTAGGCAGCCCGAGCGGCGAGGCGCTGACGGTTTCCCAGAACTCGCGCAGCCGTTCGACGCGCTTTTCCGGCGCGTTGCCGGCAATGATCGCCGAATTCATGGCACCGATGGAAATGCCCGCAACCCAGTCCGGATGCAGACCGTTCTCGGCCAGGGCCTGATAGACGCCGGCCTGATAGGCGCCGAGTGCACCGCCGCCCTGCAGCAGCAAGGCGATCCGTTCGAACGGCGTGCGCTTGGCGGCTCCGCCAGCGGGCTGCGCGCCCGGAATCGTCGCGCCCGATGTCTGCTCGCTCATCGCCTCACCGCTCGCGCTCTTGCCCCCGATAGGCATCGATAATCTCCGACCCCGTCGCGAACCACACCTTGCCGTGCCCGGCGATGTATTGCAGCGCCCGATCGAGCGTGCGGATGCGATGCGGCACGCCGATCAGGAACGGATGCAGCGCGATCGCCATCACCCGGCCGTTGCGCTCGCCTTCCTCGTACAAGACGTCGAAGGTCTCGCAGATGCGGCGGTAGAAATCGTCGATGCTGATGCTCGGCATGTTGAACAGCGGCATGTCGTTGAGCTCGATCGAATAGGGAATCGAATAAAGCCCGTTGTTCATGCGATAGGGCAGATCGTCATTGACCCAGTCGCAGACATAGTCGACGCCGTGCTGGCGCAGCAAATCAAGCGTGTGCCAGGTCTCGCCGAGGCCCGGCCCGAGCCAGCCGCGCATCTTCTGGCCCCATTGCTCGATGACCTCGCGCGCCTCAGCGATCACGGCGGCTTCCTTCTCGGCACTCAAGCCCGTGAGCATCACCGAATTGGTCAGCCCGTGGCCCATCAATTCCCATTTGAGCTTCACCGCTTCTTCCATGATGCGCGGATAAAATCGGCCGACCTCGGCATTGAGCGCCACGGTGCCGCGCACGTTATGCTTGGCGAGCACTTCCATGATGCGCCAGACGCCGACCCGGTTGCCGTAGTCTCTGCGCGAATGATTGCGGATGTCCGGCGCCGCGTTGCCGATCTCGATATGGAAGTGCTCGATGTTAGGGATCACCCAGACCGCGACGCGCGCATCATTCGGCCATGCAACACGCGGCCGATCGACGATCGCCTGATACGGAAACAGCCGGAATGGCTGGTAATCCTGCGACACGTCCGTCTCCTCTGCGGCTGATCGGCGAAGCCTTGCGGGCCGCTATCTATTCGGCCGGTTGCCATTATGATGCGCGCGATAAGATTTAGCCATGACGAGCGTGCAACGCAGATGACCCTGATCCTGTCCAACGACGATGCCGAAAAGCTGCTCACCATGCCGGAATGCATCGACGTGCTGGAAGAGGCCTATGTGGAGCTCGCCGAAGGCCGCGGCGTGTCGCGCACGCGCTCCGACACTTTTGCGCCGACCACGCGCGAGGATGCGCTGTACAGCCTCAAATCCATGGATGGCGTCATTCCAAAATTCGGCGTCGGCGCGGTCCGCATCAATTCCGACATCGTCACCTGGCCGAAGCGCGGCAACAATGTCCGCCGCGAGAAAATACCGGCGGCGCCGGGCAACCGCTATGTCGGGCTGGTGCTCTTGTTCTCGACCGAAACCGGCGAGCCGCTGGCGATCTTTCCCGACGGCGTCATGCAGCGTATGCGGGTCGGCGCCGCCAATGGGTTGGGCGTCAAATATTTGGCGCGCCAAGACGCCAAGACCGTCGCCATCCTCGGCTCCGGCTGGCAGGCCGGCGCGCAGCTCATGGCGGTCTGCGCGGTGCGCGATATCGCGACCATCCGCTGCTTCAGCCCCAATGCGGAGAACCGCGACGCGTTCGCGCGGCAGATGCACGAGGCGCTCGGCATCGACGTCATTGCCGTCGCGCAGCCCGAGGAGGCGATCAAGGGCGCCGACATCGTGATGTGCGCGACCAATAGCGTCGATCATATCTTCTTCGAGCGCTGGATCGAGCCGGGCGTGCATTTGAGCTCGATCAAGATTCCGGAGATCGAACCCAATGCCGTCAAACGCGCCGATCGCGTCGCCGTCCATGTCCACGACACCAAGCCGATCCATGCGGCGACCAAAGGCATCATGCCGGCGGAGACCGGCAGTGGCCGCGGCTGGGCGACCGCCGATGCGATCGATTTCTCCAAGCTGCCGACCTTGCCCGAGCTGATCGTCGGCCGCGCCGAAGGCCGCAAGTCCGCTGCCGAGGTCACCTGCTTTCTCAACAATATCGGGCTCGGCTATCAATTCGCCGCCGCCGGCGCGCTGCTCTACCGCAAGGCCAAGGCAAGCGGCGCCGGCCACGATCTGCCGACCGATTGGTTCACGGAAGACGTGCATCCTTAGACGGTGAACCAACGCCTTCCGTCTGCTCGCCCGCAGGCGCACCCGGGCTCGGCCAGCGCTCGTGGGTGAGCGGCACCACCATGTGCACCGACAAGCCGTTGCGCGTGAACGAGCGATGCACTTCGCCGTTCAACTGCCGCTCGATGACCATGCCGACCAGCCGCGAGCCAAAACCGAGACGCCGCGGCCGCCGCGCCGGCGGACCGTTCTTCTCGACCCAGTCGAGGATCAACGTCATGCCGCGTTCGGTGCGGCTCACCGACCAGCTCAGATCGAGCTGCCCTTTGGGCCGCGACAAGCTGCCGTGCTTGATCGCATTGGCGGCCAACTCGTGCAGCGCCGCGCTGAGATTGAAGATCGGGTCGGGCTCGAGATCGATGTTCGGGCCGCTGAACGAGACCCGATCGAGATAGGGCCCCAGTAGGACGTAGAGCAGCTCCATGATCGGGATCGACGTCCAGCCGCCCTCCGTGATCAGGCGGTGGGCGTTGGCCATGGCGAGCACGCGCGCCTGATATTTGCTGGCGAGATCGGCGATGCTTTTGGCGTTCTTGGCGGTCTGCGAGAACAGCGCCAGCAGCTGGGAAAACAGATTTCCCGAGCGGTGACGCATGTCGCGGATCATCAGTTCGTGGCGCTGCTCGAGCTGGCGGCGTTGAATGGCACCGGCCAGGATATTGGCGGCGGCGGCGAGGAACGAGGTGTCCTGGGCGCCGAAACGGCGCGCCTTGCCGGTGCAGACGCCGAGGATGCCATAGGCGCGGCCGTCGCGGCCGGCAATAGTCACGGTCACGCCGCTGACGCAGTGATGATCTTGCAGATAGGGCGCGATCGCGAACCTGGTCTCGGCGGCATAATCGGCGGTGACGACCGGTGCGGCGGAATTCAACGTGTAGTGCGCATAGCTGCCGGCATCCGTCGCGGTCAGGACCGAACCGACAAGGCTGGTCTTCCAGCCGAAGCCGGCGCGCAACAACAGCTCGGTGCCGCCGGGCAACAGTTCGAGGATCTTGACGAAATCGACCGCCAGCGTGAGCGCGACCGTCGAGACCGCGTCGTTGAGCAACCGCTCCAGATCCGGCTCGACCAAGGCGCGCTCGCCGAGTTGCGCCAGCGCTTCCTGCTGCTTGGCGCGGCTGCGCAACTCGTCTTCGAGGGTGCGACGTTCGCTGCTGTCGTCCCGGCTATCTTTCGCAGCGTCCGCCGGCCGATCGTCCGGTCGAGTTGTCTCGAACTTTTTGCTGCTCGACGCGTCCATACTACACTTCCAACTTTCCTCTCCTCAATATCGTCATTCGTTTCGACAAATAAAATAGGCCGAAGCCCGTTCTCGCGTGCTTCGGCCATTGCAATGGAACTTGAACTAATCGGCCGGCCCGAAGGCCGGCCGTTACATCAATATCGATATCGTCAGTTGGCGCCGGAGAAGTTGACGCCCAGAATGCTCACGCGCATCGGAGCGACGGCGGGCACCGGCGGCAGCGGCTTTTCGTTCGCCGGCTGCACCTGGATCTGCATCGCCTGTCGCGCACCGGTCGCCTGTGGGGCTTCGACCGCGGCGCGGCGGCCACCTTCGACCGCGACGTTGCGATCGCTGTTCGGCAACACGATGACCTTGGCGCCGATATTGATGCGGCTGTACAGATCGATCACGTCGTCGTTCGCGAGCCGGATGCAGCCGCTCGACACGTGCTTACCGATCGTGGTCGGATCATTGGTGCCGTGGATGCGGTAATCGGTGCCGCCGAGATACATGGCGCGGGCGCCGAGCGGATTGCCGGGGCCGCCGGCCATGAAGCGCGGCAGATAGGGCTGGCGCGCGATCATCTCCGGCGGCGGATG
>JBAUYI010000051.1:0-3343 GCA_049584715.1 Xanthobacteraceae bacterium | reverse complement strand
CGCCGCGCTCGGTTTTTACGCCGAGTTTTTCCAGGCCGAGATTCTCGATATTGCCGACGACGCCGACCGCGGCGATGACGCGATCGACGGTGAGCGTCTGGGTGCCGCCCTTGCCGTCGTCGATGGTCGCGGTGACGCTGTCGGGCTTCTTGTCGAGCTTGGTCACCTTGGCGCCGGTGAGGATTTTGATGCCCTGCTTCTCAAAACTTTTGCGTGCGAAGGCGGCGATCTCGGCATCCTCGACGGGCAGGATTTGCGGCAGCACCTCGACCACGGTCACCTCGGCGCCCAGCGTGCGGTAGAACGAGGCGAACTCGATGCCGATGGCGCCGGAGCCGACGACCAAAAGCGACTTCGGCATACGCTCCGGCACCATGGCCTCGAAATAGGTCCAGATCAGCTTCTTGTCCGGCTCAAGGCCCGGCAGCACGCGCGGCCGCGCGCCGGTGGCGATGATGATGTGCTTGGCCTGATAGGCGCCGGGACCGAGCGCGCCTTTCGGCGCTTCGCTCTTGCCGGCCTTCACGGTGATCTTGCCGGGCGCGTCGATCACCGCCTCGCCCCAGATCACCGTGACCTTGTTCTTCTTCATGAGAAAGCCGACGCCATCGTTGAGGCGTTTCGACACCGCGCGCGAGCGCTTCACCACGGCAGCCGGATCGTAAGTGACCTCGCCCGCCGACAGCCCATAATCCTTGGCGTGCTGCATGTAGTGAAAAATTTCCGCCGAGCGTAAGAGCGCCTTGGTCGGGATGCAGCCCCAGTTCAGGCAGATGCCGCCCAAATAGTCGCGCTCAACGATGGCGGTCGAAAATCCGAGCTGCGCCGCACGGATGGCGCAGACATAGCCGCCCGGCCCCGAGCCGATGATGATGACGTCGAAATTGGTCTCTGCCATTGAAAAGCCTCGTGCGCTCCCGGCCCTATATGTAGCTATCGCCGCCGCGCTTGTCGCGGGCCTTGCCTAATCGGGGATCGGATGGAAAGCACCATCCTCGCCGAGGCGTTCGAGGATGCCGGAGCGGATGTCGAAGAAGCAGCCGTGCAAGGTGATATGGCCGGCTTCGACCGCATCCTTGATCCACGGAAACGTCATCAGGTTGCCGAGCGACAGGCGGACCGACTCGTGCTCGCAAATGTCCTGGCGCATCTGCGGCGGTGCCTGCATCGCGCGCTGCCGCGCCGGTTCGGCGATGCGCACCCATTGGCCGACGAAGTCCGAAGCCTCGACCGGCGCGCCATCCAGGAGCGCTTTGATGCCGCCGCACATGGCGTGGCCCAGCACGACGATCTCGCGGACCTGGAGCGACCGCACCGCGAACTCGATGGCCGAGCTGACCCCGTGCGGCTTGTCGTCGGGGCCGTAAGGCGGGGCGATGTTGGCGACGTTGCGGACGACGAACAGCTCGCCGGGCCGGGCGTTGAACACCATTTGCGGATCGGTCCGGCTGTCCGAGCATGCGATGATCAACGCCCGCGGCCGCTGGCCGAGGCGGCTGAGCGCTTCGAAGCGTCTGCGCTCGGCCTGCCAGGTGCCGGCACGGAAGCGGCGATAGCCTTCGATCAGGTCGTCCATGGGGCGCCGTATATTTTTCGCGTGCTTCATTCCCACGCGATATAACGGTAAGCAAGAAGGATGCCTCCCCTCATGGCCGAGCTCGTCATTTTCAGTACCATCGGCGTGCGCAGTGCCGCCGAACAGCTCTTTACGCAATTCGACAAGGCGAGCCACACACTCGCCGTTACCTGGGGCACGGCACCGATGCTGGTCAAGCGCATCGAAGGCGGCGACACCGCGGACGTGGTGGTGCTCAGCCGCGCCGGCATCGACGCCTTGCAAAAGCAAGACAAGATCGCAGCCGGCAGCGCTGTCACCCTGGCAAGCTCGGGCGTCGGCATCGCGGTCAAAGCCGGCGCGCCGAAGCCCGACATTTCGACGCCAGAGGCGCTCAAGCGCACGCTGCTCGCCGCCAAATCGATTGCCTACAGCGAGCCGTCCGCCGGCGGCGCCAGCGGCGTTTATTTCGCAAAACTGCTCGAACGGATGGGCATCGCCGAAGCGATGAAGCCGAAGACCAAATACCCGCCGCCGGGCGGTTTTTCCGCGAACTTGCTGATGACCGGAGAAGCCGAGCTCGCCGTGCAGCAGAAGCCGGAATTGCTGCATGTGGCGGGTGCCGAAGTTATCGGCCTTTTGCCCGGCGATTTGAACGTAATCACGGAATTCGCCGTGGCGATGATGGCGGGCTGCAAAAATGGCGAGACGGGAAAAGCTTTGATCAAAATGCTGCAGTCGCCGGAAGCGATCGCGGTTTTTCGGTCGAAGGGCCTCGATACGCCCCAAGACTTACACCAGCATCATCACCGGGTTCTCGATCAGCGCCTTGAACGCGCCGATCAGCACCGCGCCGAGCGCGCCGTCGACGGCACGGTGGTCGCACGACATGGTCACGCTCATGATGTGGGCGGCTTCGATCTTGCCGTTGCGCACCACGGCGCGCTCTTCGCCGGTGCCGACGGCGAGGATGGTCGATTGCGGCGGATTGATCACCGCGGTGAAATCCTTGATGCCGTACATGCCGAGATTCGACACCGACGTGGTGCCGCCCTGGTATTCGTGTGGCTTCAGCTTGCGCGCGCGAGCCCGTGCAGCGAGCTCCTTCATTTCGTTGGAGATGGCGGAAAGCGATTTGGTCTCGGCATTGCGGATGATCGGCGTGATCAGGCCGTTCGGCATGGCGACGGCCACGCCGACGTCGGAATGCTTGTGCTTGAGCATGCCGGCATCGGTCCAGCTTACATTCGCATCTGGTACGCGTTGCAGCGCCAGCGCCAACGCCTTGATGACGAAATCATTGACGGAGAGCTTGTAGGTGGGCTTGCCGTCCTTGTCCTTAGGTGCCGACGCGTTGATCTCTTCGCGCGCCTCAAGGAGCTTACCGATGTCGCAGTCGATGGTCAGGTAGAAATGCGGAATGGTCTGCACCGACGCGGTGAGCCGCTGCGCAATGGTGCGGCGCATGCCGTCGTGCGGCACGAAATCGTAGCTGCCGTCGTCGTAGAGCGCGCGGATCTGCTGATCCGACATCGATGGCGCGACGAGCGGTGCGCTCGTAGCTGCCGTTGCGGCGGGCGCGCGTAACCCTTGGCCCGATTTCGCCGCCTCGACATCGCGGGCGATGACGCGGCCGTGCGGGCCGGTGCCTTGGATGCGGTCAAGCGCGATGCCCGCGTCTTTCGCGAGTCGCCGGGCAAGCGGCGAAGAGAAGATGCGGTTGGTGCCGGTGCCTGCGCCATGACCATTGGTCCGAACCCCCTCACCCCCACCCTCTCACCTCTGGGG
>JBAUYI010000050.1:0-7296 GCA_049584715.1 Xanthobacteraceae bacterium | reverse complement strand
AAGTAAAATCGATCAGGAGATTTTGCGCGACAAAGAGATAAAGCGACAGGCCGATCAGTCCAGCAATCAGAAAGGCGCCAAGCACCACGACAATCGTCGGCGACAGCATCGGCGCGGCAATGATGATGGCGAGCCCGAACAGGACGGCGACAATGATTTCGGCGCCGATCGCATAGGCCGGGTTGACCAGAAGCGACTTGGTCAAGACGCTCTCGAGGATCTGGGCGTGCACCTCGACGCCCGGCATGACCGCCTCGACCGGCGTGGTCTTGAGGTCGAGAAGGCCGATCGCCGAGGTGCCGATGAGAACCAACTTGCCGCGCAGCCGGTCCCTGGACAGCTTTCCTTGCAGGACATCCTTGGCGGACACGTAAAGAGCCGGATCGCTCTTACTGAAATGGACAAAGATTCGGCCGCGATCATCGGTCGGCACTTCGAGGCCGCGTACGGCCACTGACTGCACGCCGTCACCGGCCGTGTCGACCTTCACGATGATGGCGCTGGTCTGGCTGACGACCCGCAGCATTTCCAGGCTCAGCGACGGCACCAGCTGCCCTTGCGCTTCCATGACGAGCGGCACGCGGCGGATGATGCCGTCGTGCTCGGGATCGATCGAGAACAGCCCGCGGCCGGCGGCGGCCTGCTCGATCGGCGGCACATTGCGCAACAGCCCGGGAAACTTCACCAGAAACGGCGACGGATCGGGTCCTTTGAAAGCGAAACCGGTTTGCAACGTCTTCTCCGCGTCCGAACGTGGCTGCGGTGTCGCCGCACCGGCTTGACCGACAACGACACGCGCATGTTTGATGGCGTCAGCCAGGACCTCGTCATTGCTGGGCAGGCTCCCCAGTTTGGCGCGAGTCTCGTCGTCGAGACCGCGGAAGCTTTCCGCCGCGACCGCGGGCGACATGCGGTCGGGCTCGGCAAAGATGATGTCGAAGCCGATCACCAGCGCACCCTGCTCCTTGAGCCGCGTGATCAGGTCGGCCACCAAGGTCCGCGGCCACGGCCATTGCCCGATTTCCTTGAGGCTTGCTTCGTCGATATCGACGATGGCGACCGGGCGGATCGTCTGCTGGCGCGGGTGCAGCACCTGAAACAGGTCGAAGGTGCGCAGCCGCAATTCCTGCAGCGGCTGCGGATCGAGCGCGCGCAGCGGCACCAGCGCGAAAAGCAGCACCGTGCACACCGCCCGCGCCAGACCGAACTGTCGCGCCCAGCGCGCTAGCGTCTTCATGATCCCTATTATCCTCCCCTGCGTAGCGCAGCGAAGCGGGGGAGGGGGACCGCGCGCGAGCGCGGTGGAGGGGGCTCCCCGGTAAAGCGATTCCCGCGCTATCTAACAAACTTGGCCGGTTGCGTACACCTTTGAACGCCTGCGTGAGCGGCGCCGCCAGCGCCCCCTCCACCACGGTTCGCTCGCTTCGCGAGCTCCAGTGGTCCCCCTCCCCCGCTTCGCGGGGGCGGATGATTCTTATTTCTCGCGGAATGACCGCATCAGCTGGTCGCGCAGCGGCTTGATCAGGTAGGCCACCAGCGTGCGGTCGCCGGTCTGGATGAAGGCTTCGACCGGCATGCCCGGCGTCAGCTTGACCTGGCCAAGGCGCCCGACCTCCTCGGCGTCGATGGCAATGCGCACCAGGTAGAAGCTCTGACCGGTGCGCTGGTCGACATTGGTATCCGCGGCGACGCGCTGGACAGTGCCGTTGAGTTCCGGCGTGGTGCGCTGGTTGAAGGCCGAGAAGCGCAAGACCACCGGCTGGCCGAACGCCACCAGATCGACGTCCTTGGGCTCGACCTTGACCTCGACCGACAGTGTGTCGGATTCCGGCACGATCAGCATGATCTGGTCGCCGGCCGAGATCACGCCGCCGACGGTGTTCGCCGTCGACTGGAACACGGTGCCGTCCTGCGGCGCGCGGATGTCGATGCGGCGCAGCTGATCTTCCGCCGTCACCTTGCGCTCGACGGCTTCGCCGATCTTGCTGTCGGTCTCGCGCAATTCCTTGGCGACGTCGCTGGTGAATTGCTGATCGATCTGGAGAATTTGCAGCTGGATCTCGGCCATCCTGCCCTTGGCCTCGGCGGCATTGGCGATCAGTGCGCCGCGTTCGCCCTGGATCTTGGCCTCGTCGCGCTCGAGCGACGTCAGCCGATTGAGCTGGACCAGGTTCTTCTGCCAAAGGTCGCGCACGCCGGCGAGCTCCTGGTCGATGAAGCCGAGCTCTTTGGCCTTGGCGTCCTGCTGCGCGACCAGCCCGGTAATCTGCTCCTGCAATTGCTTGATGCGCTCCTGCAGCTGGTTTTTCTGTCCGAGCCGGGCGGTGCGTCGCAATTCGAACAGCTTGCGCTCGGAGTCCATCGCGTCTTTGACGTCCGGATTGTCGATAGCATCGGCAAGCTCGCGCGGCACCGCCATGGTGTCGGCGCCGTCGCGTTCGGCGCCGAGGCGGGCCTTGCGCGCATAGAGCTCGTTGAGGCCTTTGGTGACGATGGCGAGATTGGCGCGCGTCACGGTCTCATCGAGCCGGATCAAAATATCGCCGGCCTTGACCCGGTCGCCGTCGTGCACGCGCACCTCGCCGACGACGCCGCCGGTCGGATGCTGGACCTTCTTGATGTTGGAATCGACGACGATGCTGCCCTGTGCGATCAGGGCACCGGAGATTTCCGCGGTCGAAGCCCAGCCGCCCAGCCCGAGCGCCAGCACCGCCACCAGCACGCTGCCGATGACGATATGCTTGCGGATCGAAACCTCGGAGCTCGACGACGGACTGCCGAGCTTGAGAGCGCCGATTTTCAGATCGGCGACCTTCAGGTTGCGGAGCTTGTCGATCATGCCGGCCCACCCTTTTCCGGCACCACCTTCAAGGCCCGCGGCGGCGGTGTCGGCTGGATCACGCGGTTGAGGATCTCCTCCTTCGGCCCGAATTGCTGCTGGCGGCCCTTGGCCATGACCAGAATGTAGTCGACGCCGGCAATGGCGCTAGGCCGGTGCGCCACCACCACGGCGATGGCGCCGCGGGCGCGGATGCCGAGAATGGCGCGGGTGAGCGCTTCGTCGCCCTCGGCGTCGAGATTGGAATTCGGCTCGTCGAGCACGACCAGGAACGGGTCGCGATAGAGCGCGCGCGCCAGCGCAATGCGCTGCGCCTGGCCGGCCGAGAGCGCCTTGCCGCTGTCGCCGACACTGGTCTCGTAACCTTGCGGCAGATTGACGATGAGGTCGTGGACGCCGGCCGCCTGTGCCGCGGCAAGCACCGCTTCGGCATCCGGCGGATCCTCGAAGCGGGCGATGTTCTGCGCCACGTTGCCGGGAAACAATTCGACGTCCTGCGGCAGATAGCCGATGTGGCGGCCGAGCGCTTCCGGCGCCCATTGGTCGAGGCTGGCGCCGTCGAGCCGGATGCTGCCGCGCACCGGCGTCCACACCCCGACCAGCATGCGCGCCAGCGACGATTTGCCCGACGCCGTCGGCCCGATCACGCCGAGCGCCTTGCCGCCGGTCAGCGAGAAATTGGCATCCTGGCAGACGATCGTCGAGCCGCCCGGCACCGCCACCGCCGCGCCCTGCACGACCAGCGTGCGCGTCGGCGGCTGCAACGGCATCGGTGCTTTCTGCACCGGAAGGTGCGCCAGCAAATTCGCCAGCCGCGCCCAGCTTTGCCGCGCCGCGACAAAACCGCGCCAATTGGCAATCGCAAGATCGACCGGCGCCAGCGCGCGGCCGCCCAGGATCGAGCCGGCAATGATGATGCCGGGCGTCGATAGCTGATTGATCACCAGCCAGGCGCCGACCGCGAGAATGACGGACTGCAGCAACAGGCGGAGCACCTTCGACATCGCGCCGAGACCGCCGGCAACGTCGCTGGCGTCCTGGCTCGACGCCACGTATTTGCGATTGAGGTCACCCCAGCGTTGCGCGATGCGCCCGACCATGCCCATGGCCGTGATCGCTTCGGCGTTGCGCCGGCTCGCCTCCATCAGCGCGTTGCGCGCCGCAGCGAATTGGGTGGCGGTGCGGGTCGGCCGCCGCGTCCTCAATTCGGTGAGCACCGTGAGCGTGACCAGAATGATCGCGCCGGTGAGTGCGGTCAGTCCGATATAGGTATGGAACACGAAGCAGACGATCAGGTAGACCGGCATCCACGGCAGATCGAACAACGCCACCGGGCCGACGCCGGACAAAAAGCCGCGCACCGTGTCGAGGTCGCGGATCGGCTGCGCGCCCTCGGCCCTGCTGCCGGATTTCAGTGGCAGCCGCACGACGGCGTCATAGACGCGCATGCTCATCGCCTCGTCGAGGCTGTTGCCGACACGCACCAGGATGCGGCTGCGGATCGTTTCGATGGCGCCCTGCGCCGCATAGAGGCCGACGACCAGGATCATCAGCGCGATCAGCGTCGGCACGCTGCGGCTCGGCAGCACGCGATCGTAGACTTCCAGCATGAACAGCGCGCCCGAGAGCATCAGCAGGTTGCTCACGCCGCTGAACACGCCGATAGCGATGAAAGCCCGCCGGCACGCAATCAGCGCCGCGGCAAGTTCGGAACCTGCCGGCGCCTGGCGAAGCGGACCGAGGGATGGAGCCATCAGGGCTGCGTACCACCGTTAAGGGGCCTAAAACCACTTCCACGCCTGCAAAAGGCGGGCCGCGGACGCACAAGCGCTACGATGCGATAAGCCCGGACCAAGAGTGCCGGGATCATCATACCCTTAGTTAACGGAGCGGTGGGGCCGGTTCACCACCATTAGTTAACGGCGGCGGGCTTGGTCGTGGCAGAGTTGGTCGTGGCAGAGTTGGTAGCGACTGACCGCGGGCAACCGGAACCGGCGCGGGATCGCGCATCAGCTTCCAGAGATATTCCGCTGCCGGAAATATTCCTATGACGCCGGCAGCGACCGACGCTGCACCGCCATCGCGCAACGCTGGCAACACCAGCCCGCGCAACTCATCGCTGCAAAAGAAGTATCACGGCACCGGCCGAGGCCCAAAGACCTCGGTCGGCACCGTGACTTAAGAAGCTTGAATTGCTGTTGTTAGATCAGGAGCGGGAATCGAGAGAGAGCCCGATGCTGAATGCCTTCTGCCGCGTCGCACCTTCGGACCGGCGCAACTTCTTGGCAATTCTGCCCGCTGGCGTTTTCTTGCGCGCCATCGCTTTCAGATCACGGAGCTCGCCTGCAGTCCACGCGCGCCGCTTTTTTGGTCTCTTGGCCATAAAACCTCCCTTTCAACAAAGGTAGTTTGTATCCCTTACGGGAGTGGATGAAAAGTGAGCAGATAGGATGTGATCATGATGGATAGTCATCACGATGATTGTTGTCGAGCCATAACTTGCCGACAGGCTGCACCTAAGGCAAGTCAAGTTAAGAAAAGGTTTGTTAGATTGTTCTTAGCGCGCCGCAGGCGTGGACGCAATTGCAACTTTCGCGACTGTCCTGCCCGATCTTGACATATCGCCATCACATGGGCAGCCGGCACAGCGATCATGACAAACAAATAGATTTGGACGGCTGCGGCAAATAGCGGAGCAAACTCCGCTCCCCGACATGGTTCCCGACATTATTTGGACCCATTGATCGGCAGGATGCATGTGGAACATGCTTCAAGTCGGCCGAGCGTCAATTGGCGGCGAATCGGTGCGGGGCATCCGGGAGATCGAAATGACAAAATTTGCGCGGGCCGCAGCCACCTGGCTGCTCGTCGTCCTGGCGCTGACATTGGGTCAGCATGCGAGCCAGGCGGCGGAACAGCGCTTTGCGCTGGTCATCGGCAACGACGAATACAGAGCGGGGAAACTTGCCACGCCCGCCAACGACGCCGGTCTCATCGCCGACGCGCTGCAGTCCGCCGGCTTCACGGTCACCGGCGCGCGCAATCTCGATCAAGCGACATTGCGGGAATCCTTTCGTGAGTTCATCGGCCAGGTGTCCGCCGCCGGACCGGATGCGGTGGCACTGGTCTATCTCGCCGGCATCGGTCTGCAGTTCAACGGCGAGAATTATTTTGTTCCGGTCGACGCCGATATCCAGCGCGATGTCGACGTTCCGCTGCAGGCGATACGGATTTCGGATTTCGCCCAGCCGCTGGCGTCGCTGCCGGGCCGCGTCAAGATCGTCATCCTCGACGCCGCGCGACAGAATCCGTTTGCCGGCGGCAATCAGCCGCTGGCCGGCGGCTTGGCGCTGGTCGAGCCGATGCGCAGCATGGCGATTGCGTTCAACGCGGCGCCGGGCACGGTCGCGCCCGACGAGCAAGGTCCTTACGGCGCCTACGCGACCTCGCTGACGGAAATGATCGCGGCCGGCGGGCTCGGCCTCGACGATCTGTTCGCGCGGCTGCGCCTGCGCGTCAGCGATCTCACCCAGGGCGCCGAAATTCCCTGGTACGCGTCGCAGATCGACGGCCCGTTCTTCATGACCGAGCTTGCCGCGGGCGCGCCGCCGCCGCCCAACGTCATGCCGATCGCCGAGGTGCGCGCCAAACCGATCCGCGATTTTCCGAGCGTCGACGACGCCTACGCGGCGGCGCTGGATCGCGACACCATCGACGGCTACCAGCAATTCCTTGCCGTTTATCCGAACAGCCCGTACTCCGAACGCATCGCCGGCATGCTGGCGGTGCGCCGCGAGGCGATCATCTGGCGCCGCGCCGTGATGGCCGACATTCCGCCGGCCTATTGGTCGTATCTGCGCCGCTATCCGAACGGGCCGCATGTTTGGGATGCGCGGAGGCGTCTGGCGATGCTTGCCGCGGCCTACGATCCGCCGCCCGATTTCGCCTATTACGATTTCGGCGTGCCGCCGCCGCCGCCGGACGAACTCGGCTATGTCGACCAGCCGGTCATCATCTTCGCCGGGCCGCGCTACGCGCCGCCACCGCGACCGCCTTTGTTCTTCCTACCGCCGCGGCCGCGCGAATTTGCGGTGATGGCGCCGCCACCGGCGGCGCGCGCACGCTTCGCCCTGCCGATTCCTGTCGGCCCCGCCGTGCCCGCTTTCGTGCGGCCGCCGCGCTCGGTCGAATTCCGCGGGCCGCCGCCGGGAGCGCCCGGCGGAGCGCCGCAGGATCGGCAACAGCGCGTCTCGCTACCGACCGCGGTGACTCACGCGCCGCCACCCGGGCCACCGCCTGGAGCAGGATTCCGTCCGGCACCGGGCGCCCCCTCGACCTTGGCGCCGCTTCCGGCACCGCCGCGTGCCGGACCGGGCGGGCCTCCGCCGCCACCACCGCCGCCCTCGAATGCCTTCGTGAAACCGGGCTCGCCGCCACCGCCGCCACCGCCACAAAAC
>JBAUYI010000049.1:0-9013 GCA_049584715.1 Xanthobacteraceae bacterium | reverse complement strand
GTCCAATAGCGACCGGTAATGGGCACAACGCAACGATGCCGCCGTCAGATTTCCAATCGACTAGACTAAAAACAGCGCAGGACGGCGTCCGAAAGTGACGCTTCGGACCAATAGACGACATTCGATTATTCGACAAAGCGAGAGATGTTCGTTGGCGTAACAAAGTCCTTAACTCAGACCAATCGACTTTTCACTCAACCACATTGTCAGTGTGCTTCCTCAACCTTTCTCTCACAAGGTTTATATGAGTTCGCAGCTCGTACAGCATGCTCGCATAGGTAATTGGCATTGTGAGATGGTTTACTTGCTCCTCCATACGATCAAGTTGGGCCATCATTTCACGCATATCGCACTTATCAGACTGGGCGCGTGACGTCGCATCTTCCAAGACTCTCAGCTCTCCGTATACGCGTAAAACCTTCGATCGCATTGCCCAGTCATATATTCGCGGCAGAAAATGCATCACTGGGTAAAGTACGCCCAAGATGGGAATGAGCAGGATGACCAGCTTTCCGACCAGCTCCGCCATCCAAAATGGAAAATATTCGTGCAGAAATGGCAGGCCGGACTTGTAGAACCGCAATGCTTCGCTGCTCAGTGGAACGCCGATGGCCTCGGCAGCGGGAAAATCATTGGCGCGGTTGAAGATGCTTGCCTGCGAGTGGATCTCGGTAGCGGCGTTGAGTAGCAGATACTGAATCGCCGGATGCAGATCCTTGCGCACCAGCAAGCTCGCCTTCGAGGCTATCAAGACCACATCAGAAGACGGTTGATCCTTCACCAAATTCGCAGCACCCCTTGGCACCGTCAGCTTGCTCAGAAACGGATTGAGCGCGACAAACGCATCCGCACGCGGGTAACCCGAAAGCGTAATGCGGCTGTCGGCGATAAGCTCACGCACCACGGGTGAGTCCCAGGAAGCGATCAGGAAGGCTACGTCGATTTCCCCGGCCAACAGTTTTTCGGCGGTTTCTCGCGGCGCCAGAGCCAGCAATTCGCTGTTCTGCCCATCAATCCCGACACTTGTGAGCAGCTTGAGCGACAACGCCCGGGTCCCACTGCCCTCGGGTCCAATCGATATCTTCCGCCCTCGCAGCGAGGCGACCCCTACGCCTTCAACCTCAGCCCTACGGAACCACCAACAGGGCTCGTAGAACATAGTCCCAAGCGACTCGAGTTCTGATGCGGCTCCTGTGCCGGCAATCCCGCCCTGCATCAGAGCGAAGCCCACTCCGGAATGCGGATCGAGCAGCTTGGCGAGGTTTTCCACCGATCCCGACGTGGGCACTAATCGAACTTCAACGCCGGAACGGGCGAGTGCTACGCGATAGCGCTCTCCGAGCTCGTAGTATGTACCCCCTTCGGGACCGGTCGCCATGACGATCACGTGCGGTGGCAGGCTGAGCAATATCACCAGGAATGCACACGCGATCGCGGCGGCGGTCACGGCGATCGCGATGGCAGGCCAATTGTTCCGCAGGATATCTCTGGCGGCCATGCAACCCTACTGCTCGTTATTCTACACGTCCCTCGCGGCCAAAGCCGAACCGATTTTCACCTGTCAATCAATCTGCTTTGAATTCACAGGCGGCATCCTCAGCTTTCTGACGTCTCGCGCCATTTCGAGACATGTGACGAGCTCGGTATAGCTCGACTCGCCGCCCATCGTGGCTTCCGCAATGCAATGTTTCTTGTCCGCCGCCGAAAATGTCGACCACTCGTTTTTCATTGTCTCCCGACCAGCCTGCTCGGCATCCAAGCATTGCTTGAGCGTCACAGATCGATCGCCTGCCTGCAACGGAGCGGCGCCTTGACTGATAATGCCGCGACAGACGGGCAGAACGTCGAGAACCGGAAGCTCGTCCGACTGAGCCGGCAATATTGGCGTTATCAGCAAGACTGCCGAAATGCATGTCATGGCGAAGCTTTGCATAGGAATGCCCATTAAGCCGCAGTAGCGCCAAGTGGCATTATCGACCAAAAATAAACCAATGTTATTGGACCAAGGGGCAATGGCGGTTTGCAATGCCGCGCGGTTACCTTCAACATCGCACTGGCGCGCACCTCAATCCCCCGACGCCCCAATCGCGCTCGGAGTGGCCTTCGCTTCGCGCCAACTCTTGACGTAAATCAACCGGAGGATCCCGCCATGAAAACTCGCATGACAGTCGCATTGTCAATGCTCGCAGGCGCTACGCTCGGGGTTGCGGTTATCCAAGGTCTCCACGCTCAGGCCAAACCAAAGGCTTACACCGTTATCGAGGTTGAGGTGATCGACGAAGCCGCCCTGAAGGCACATTTGCCCCCCGTCGAAGCTGCCTTGGCTGCGGCCGGCGGTCACTATCTCAATACCGGCGGCGGAAGAATCATGTCGCACTTGGGTGATCCACCCAAGCGTGTGGCCATCATCCAGTGGGACAGCCTGGATCAGGCAAAGGCGTTCTACGATTCAGGCGTCTGGAAAACCTTTTTGCCGGACCGTGACAAGGTCGTTAAAACAATACGGCGGTACACCGTCGAAGCCGTAAAATAGCGCAATCTGCGACAGCTCAACCGGTCAATGCGTTAAAAAAATGGGAGCGTGCACAAGGCACGCTCCCGTCGCGTTTTGCGGATTGACAATGCTCAGTCGCCCAAGCCGATGGTCTTCACGACTTTCTTGATATCCATCAAGGGCACCGGGTTCGCCGGGTTCTGAAGGTCCGGAGTCATGTCGTTCGACGCTCCGCCGGGGAAGCGCTTGATGCTCGGAAAATCGACGATGGATTTGTCAAACTCCCCGATCACAGGTTCGATCAACGACAGAGCCCAGCCATTGTCATAGCCGGCGTAGCGGCCCGGCGAGGTGGTCGTGCCGCGGGTGGCCACGGCGCCATTGAACGTCATGTCGTATTTCTCGAATGGGTCCATGGTGAGGTTGTACACCGAGCCGATGCCGCCCAGATCCATTTTTGGACCGAGCCACGTATCCTTGGCGGTGTAGAGATATTTCCAGGCGATATGGAGGTCGGGGTTATTGGGATCATCGCCGATGTCGGCGCGAGCGCCGGCGAAGTTCTCACCGTTGATATAGACCCACGTAGTGCGCGCCGAATGCGGCGCCTTGCCCGTGATGTAGGCGCTGTTGTCGATGCTGTCGAAATAGATCGGCTTGCCGTCGTTATCGACCCATGCGCCGTGGGGCGGCGGGGTGAGGCCGACCATCGTCGCCAGCGTCGCCCAGCAGTCGATGTGCGACATCATTTCACCATAGCGCGCGCCGGCCGGGATCTTGCCGGGTGCCCACATGATGCCGGGCACGCGGAAACCGCCTTCGAACGGCGAACCTTTCTCGCCGCGGAACGGAACCGTACCGGCGTCCGGCCATGCATCCTGCCACGCGCCATTGTCGGCGGTGATGATGACGATGGTGTTGGGAGCGTCGGCCCGGATCTCGTCCATGATCCTGCCGATGTTGGAATCGAGCTCCAGCATGGCATCGGAGTAATTGCCGAGGTGTGATTTGCCGATGAACGCCTTGGCCGGAATATTCGGATTGTGCATCTTCATGAAATTCACATCCATGAAGAACGGTTTGCCGTCCTTGGCGTGCTGCTTGATGTAACCAACAGCCGAATCGGCCTGCCGAACGTCGAACTCATGCAGATAGTCGTAGTCGATGCGCGCGACTTTGGTCGCGGGGCTGCCTGCTTTGCCTTCCCACTCGTACAAATTGACGATCTTTTGATATTCGTCCCAATAGGCGGCGTTGAATTTCGGGAACCAGGGATGGGCGAAGTTATCCGTGTCGTCATAGGTGTAGACGCCCGGATAGTAGGCGGCATACTCCTTCATTTCATCGAAGCCATGTTCGATCGGGTAAAACTTGGGCTGATCGCCCAGATGCCACTTGCCAGAGAAGTACGTGCCATAGCCGTTCTTCTGGAAGAACTCGGCGATCGTTGGCGTGGACTTCATCAGGCCGTTCTCGTCGCCAGGCGCTATCACCACCGAGAGAGCCGAACGGATCGGGATGCGCCCGGTCATGAACGAGGCGCGGCCGGCGGTACAACTCGCCTGACCATACCAGTTCGTGAACACGGCTCCTTCCCGCGCAACGCGGTCGATGTTCGGCGTCGCATGGCCGAGGTTCGCGCCGCCGCCATAGGCCCCGAAATCATTCCAGCCGGTATCATCGGTCATCAGCATGACGATGTTGGGTTTTTGTTGGGCATAAGCGGGCGCTGACGCCACTGTTGCGATGGCAGTGAGCCCCAGCAGTCCGAGCGTGACAGTCTTGGCGATACTCATGATCTGTCTCCTTGTTAGTGGCTCCCCGAGAGGGGCCGACAGCCTGCGCCCAATTGCGCCCTACGGAGCAAAGCCAGCCGTAGCCATGCAGGCCTTGTAAACGTCGGAACGACTCGTTTGATTGCTGGTCGTATCGTCGGGATATTGGGTTTGCGCCTGCTTGACGCACTTCGATATGGCGGCATCCCTTGCTTTACTGTCTTGGGCCGAGACTTGTGATGCGAAAGCGGCAGCAGAAAGCGCCACGGCGAAAACAACGAGAACTCTGTTTGCGGTGCTCATGTTTCATCTCCCTTGATCGAAATCATCACGAATTTGTGTGACGACGAGTGGTGGCCATTCAGGCCTTTACCGACATACTCATACAAGCCACACTCGCGCGAACCTATTGGACCGTGGTCCTATATCGATCAGCGACCTGCGCAACGATCACCGCAGCTTGATTTGCAATCGTCTCGACTAGAGTTTTCAAGACATTGGCGACCAAACCACGCTGCCGCGGCAACATTGGCTGAGGTCGCACGCGGCGTTAGAATGCCCGATGCGCTGACTTTTTGGCGCAGGACAGAAGCTGATGCGGTGTTTGACGCTTTTCACCGGCGCGAAGGGCGAATGGACGCGCGCGGCGCTGGCTTGCGCAGCGTTTCTGCTATTGGCGATGATCCAGGCATCTGCCGCGGATGCACGGCGTGTTCTTCTGCTGCACGCGTTCGGTCATCCCTACTCGCCGTGGAGCGACATGGCCGGAAGCTTTCGCGCCGAGCTGGTCAAGAAATCTCCGGAGCCGATCGATCTCTACGAAGTCTCGCTCGACACCGCGCGCGTCCAAAATCCGCAGGATGAAGGGCCGTTCGTCGAATATATTCGCGCGCTTCTTGCCGGGCGGAAGCTCGACCTGATCGTGCCGGCGGGCGCTCCCGCGGCATTCTTTATGCAGCGCCATCGCAGCGAATTGTTTCCCGCGGCGCCGATGCTGATTGTCGGCGCCGACCTGCGGCGTATTCCGGGCGCAGCGCTGACCGACAATGACACCGGCGTCCTCCTGGATCTCGACCTTCCCGCTTATCTCAAGAACATTCTGCAACTTTTGCCCGAGACGACCGACGTGGCCGTTGTCGTCGGCAATTCTCCCGTCGAGCGGTATTGGACTTCGGAGCTGCGCCGCGATTTCCAGCCGTTTGCCGATCGCGTGAAGATCGAATGGTTCAACGACCTGAGCTATAACGAGATGCTGCTGCGCGCCGCCAGCATGCCGCAGCACTCGGCGATTTTCTGGTTCTTGCTGTCCGAGGACGCGGCGGGCGTGACCTATGCGCAGGACCGCGCGCTCGAGCGGCTGCGGGAGGTCTCCGCCGTTCCTGTTTTCGCCATGGGCGACTACGAATTCGGCCGCGGCATCATCGGCGGTCCTTTGATGCAGACCCAGGCACTGGGCCAGGAGGCGGCCGCAGTCGCGCTGCGCATCCTCAAGGGCGAGACGCCGGGCGGTATCGATCCGCCGCCTGTCGTATTCGGTGCCCCGATGTACGACTGGCGGGAGCTGCGGCGCTGGAACATCAGCGAGAGCCGGCTGCCGCCCGACGCCGTCGTGCAATTTCGCGAGCCAAGCGCCTGGGAGCAATATCGCTGGCAGATCGCGCTCATCGCCGCCGTCCTTGCCGCCCAGACATTCCTCATCGTCTACGTCCTCATCCAAAACCGCCGCAGGCGCGTCGCCGAAGCCGAAGCTGCGGAGCAACGGGATGAAGTCGCGCATCTGATGCGCGTTTCCGTTCTCGGCGAGCTCTCCGGCGCCATCGCGCACGAGATCAATCAGCCGCTCACCGCGATCCTGTCGAACGCGCAAGCGGCGCTGCATTTGCTGGCGCAGACATCGCCCGACCTCGAAGAGGTGCGCGATGCCATTGGCGACATCGTCCACGAGGACGATCGGGCCCGCGACGTTATTGCAAGACTGCGCAATCTGCTCAGGAAAGGCGAGAGAAAGACCGAGCAGGTCGACCTCAACGACCTGGTCACCTCGACCATCGCGCTGCTCAACAGTGAGCTGATCGGCCGCCGTATCGAGGTGGAGACCGATCTGGCGGCCCGCCTGCCGGCGGCTTTCGGCGATCCGATCCAGTTGCAGCAGGTGCTGCTCAATCTGTTCATGAACGCAATGGACGCGATGGCGACGACCGCGCCACCGCAGCGACGCATCAAGGTCTCCACGCGCGCGCTGGAAGGCGATGCCGTCGAGGTGCGGATCAGGGATCGCGGCCCCGGCATCGAACCGCAATCGCAGGCCCAATTGTTCAAGCCGTTCTACACGTCCAAGAGTCACGGCCTCGGACTGGGCCTGACGATCTGCTCGACCATTGCGCAGGCCCATGGCGGCAAGCTCGGCTTGGTCAATCATCCGGACCGCGGTGCAGTCGCGGTCTTGTCGCTGCCGGTGCAGGAGTTTTTGGCGGCGGCCAGATGACGGATCAAGTGACGGACGGCATGTTCACGGTTTTCCTGGTCGACGACGATGCGGGCGTGGTGAAGGCGTTGTCGCGGCTGTTGCGCGCCAAGGGCTATGACGTCCGGCCGTTCGCGTCGGCGGAGGAATTTCTCGAGGGCCATGACGCGGCGATTGCCGGCTGCGCCGTCTTCGACGTCGCGATGCCGGGGCTCGACGGCTTGGCGTTGCAACAAGTCTTCACCGCCGGCGGCAAGCAGCGGCCGGTCATTTTCCTCACCGGCAAAGGCGACATCCAGAAAAGCGTGCGCGCGATGAAGGCCGGCGCCGTCGATTTCCTGACCAAGCCGGTTCGCGACAAGGATTTATTGGACGCTATTGCTCGCGCCGAGCAGGAGGACGCGAGAACGCGCCAAACCAGCGCCGAAGTGGCGGCCATCGAGGCCAAAATCGCCACCTTGACGCCGCGGGAACGCGAAGTCCTGACCCACGTCATCGCCGGCCGGCTCAACAAACAGATCGCCGGCGATCTGGGAACGGTGGAAAAGACCATCAAGGTCCATCGCGGACGGATGATGGAAAAGCTCGGCGTACATACGGTCGTGGATTTGGTGCGGCTCGCCGAAAAAGCCGGCATCGCGGCGCACGGCAAATGACGGCTGCCGCGCGGCTATTGGACCATGGCCCAACTCGACGCCAGCCACGGCAAGCTCAATATACGCGTCATGGCGAAAAATCCCCGGTCGATCGCCATTGTCGACGATGACCCATCAGTGCTGAAAGCCTTGGCCCGCCTGTTGGGTGCGCATTCGTTTGCAACCAGGACTTACCTCTCGGCGCCGCAATTCCTCGCTTCGCTCCCGGAAGGGCTGCCGGATTGCCTGATCGCCGATCTGCAGATGCCGGAGATGACCGGCCTCGAGCTTCAGCTCAATCTGGCGCGCCGCGGCGTGCAAATCCCGACCATCATCATCACCGCGCATGATGAAGCCGGCATGCGCGAGCGCTGCAAGTCGGCAGGCGCCATCGCTTATCTGTCCAAGCCGGTCAGCGACACCTCGCTGTTCGCGGCCATCGAGTCCACGGGCACACGATCAGCCAGCTAAGCCGCCTTCAATACAGCGCCGTGCCCGGCACGAAGGCATCGAACGCCGCCCAGAACTGGGCGCGATAGCGGTCCTGCTCCATCAGCAATTCGTGCTGGGCGCCGACCACGACGAGATGCGAGCCGGCGCGCAAGTGCGTGGCAAAATCCTCGATCGCCGCATTCGACACCACGGCGTCGCTGCCGGCGGCAATGATCAGGATCGGCTGGCGGATATGCGCCGGATAGCTGCGCTCGCGCAGCATCCCCATGGTGCGGAACGCGGCGTCGGTCCAGGCCACGGTCGGCTGGCCGAGCGCCAGCTCAGGCGCGGCTTCGAGGATCGCCTGGTTGCGTGCATAGCGTACCGGGTCGGAGGTCAAAATATTGCCGACGAAAGGTTTTGCCTCCATGACGCCGACGTCGCCGCGGGGCACATACATGCTGCCGAAGCCGGCGATGCGCAGCGCGCGCACCAGAACTTTCGCCGTCGTCGTCGCCGGAAAACCCTGCAGGTCGATCAGCGGCGCGGCGAGCACCATGCGGTCGAACCAGCGGCGGCCGCGATGGGCGGCGCGAATGAGCACGGTGGCGCCGGTGGAATGGCCGAGCGCGAACAGCGGCGGCGGACAATCCGGCATCACGATCTCGCGCATGAAGGTCTCGAGATCGCTGTCGTATTCGGCAAAGTCGCGCACATAGCCTTTGTGGCGGTCGCTGAGCATGCGCTCCGACAGGCCCTGGCCGCGCCAATCGAGCGTGGCGACGGCAAAGCCGCGCGAACGCAAATCCCGAACAGTCTCGAAATATTTTTCGATCCATTCGGCGCGGCCCTGCAAAATGACCACGGTGCCTTTGCGTCCGGCCGGCGGCAGCCAGCGGGCAAAGCGCAGCGTTACGCCGTCGGGCGTTTTGAGCGCGCCGGTGACGAAATTGTCCGGCACCGGATTGGCGGGGATGGAGACGAGTTTCATGAGAGCTTTGAGAGCCTATAGGCGTCATGCTTATAACAGTCCGTCACCGCTCCTCAACTTGATGTCTTAAGCCGCTTCAAGCTGATCGAGGTGGCGGCCTTGATCGCATGGATGCTGATTGTTCGTGTTGGCATTCTTGTCAAGGACGGCGCCATTAGCGCGGTTACGCGCGTCTTCGACGCGCTATGGCGCCGCCGCCTCCGGCGGTCTTCGATCCTTGAC
>JBAUYI010000048.1:0-2949 GCA_049584715.1 Xanthobacteraceae bacterium | reverse complement strand
GCGACAACAACTGGCAGACCTGGGGCATCGGCTCCCGCACTCAATGGGACGTCACCAAGACGTTCTACCTGGGCGTGGAAGTGCTGTACCAGAACCTGCACAGCGCGCAGACCGGCACCGGCTCTGTGATCGGTCCGGCCGGCTTCGCCTCCTACGCCTTCGGCGGCGCCACTGTGAACGAAGCCAACTCGACCAACTGGATGGTCAGCGTTCGCGCTCACCGCGACTTCCTGCCCTGATCGCTTGATCGAGGTATGAATTCGATGATCCCCGGCGGTCCTTCCGCCGGGGATTTTTTGTTGGTGATGTACCCATGAACAAGCACGCGAAAATAGATGTTCTGTCCCGCGGTGTTCAAGACGAGCGGCAGCTCTTTGCCGCCCAGATCCGCGCCGGTCGGGCCGTGCTGGGTTGGAGCCAGACCGATCTTGGCGAAAGAACCGGCGTTACCCAGCGTGCGATCTATCGGATCGAAGACGGCGCGACGCGGCCGAGACAATTGACGCGGCTGCGAATCGAAAAAGCTTTCGGCGACGCCGGCGTTGAATTCAGGAAATTGCAGACCGGCGGCTTTACAATGTTTGTTCGCCTTGCGGCCGCTGGCCGAACGCCTGCTCATCCAAAACTATCTCCGCCTCGCCGGGGGGCGCGATAGCGCCGCGAATCATTTCGGCGGCGTCGGCCAAAGTATCACTGGCCAAATGGGCATAGCGTTGCGTCGTGCGCACCAGGCTATGCCCCAACAGCCCCTGCACCACATAGAGCGACACCCCCTTGTTGACGAGAAAGCTCGCAAATGAGTGCCGTAAATCGTGCAGCCGGACGTCCGTGAGACCGGATCTTTTGCGAATGCGCGTCCACGGGAAGTGCAGTGACATCGAAGGCCGTCCCGTCACCTGCGAGGGAAATATATAAGGATTGTTCGGCAGGCGAGGCACCGATCGCAGCAATTCCAGCGCCGCGGAGTTCAGCCTGATCAGCCTGGCCTTGCCCGACTTGGCGATCGGCACCAGCAAGGTGCGGTGCTCCCAGTTCACATACTCCCACTTCGCTTGCGTGATCTCGTTGCGCCGGCCGCCGGTGAGCAACAACAGCTTGATGGCGCAGGCCGCCACGCGATTTTCGTCGGCATCGAGCGCGGACAACAGCCGCTGCGCTTCCTGATTTGTCAGAAAGCGCTCGCGGCATACGTCGGGGACCGTTTTCAGCCCGGTCGCCGGATTTTTGCCGCAGCCGGGCACGCCCCATTTGCGGCCCAGATTGTAACTAAAGCGGATCAGGATCAGGACCCGGTTCGTCGTCCCGCTGGCATAACCCGCGTCGCGAAGCCGGCGTAAGAGGTCGGCGACGTTTTCATCCGAGATCTGATCCAGCGGCAGATGGCCGAGCTTCGGCAGGATGTGGATGCGCAGCACGGTCTCGTCGGTTCGCCAGCTGCGCTTCGCGTTCTTGACGAAAGGCAGGTAGGAGTCGCGAACGAATTCGCTCAGCGTCGGTATGGTCCGCAGCTCCTTGCGCTCCTGCTGCGGATCGTTGCCGAGAATGGCTCTTGCCAGCACCGCTTTGGCTTGGCGGCGGGCCTGCGAAACCGTCAGCACGCGCGCCGAGCCGATCTTGAACTGGCGCTCACGCCCGCGCTCATCGCGGTAGCGCTGATAGAACGTTTTGCCGCCGGAGGCTCTCACTTCGAGGAAGAAGCCGGGGAATGTGGAATCGAAATAATCGACGCGGCGAGCACCCGGCGGGCAAACCCCACGCCTGACCAGAGATGACGTGAGCACCACCCTCGGCATGACTCACACTGACATAAAAAGATCGTAAATTATGATCTTTCGTACCACCCGGTTTATCGCCGGTCAAAATGAGGGTTTATAGCATTCCACAAGCATTTGACCGATCGCTCGTTTTATTTGTCGGCAATTAGTCTTGTTCTTGTAGAGAAGATCGCTATTCACACCCCGCAATTCTCCGATCGAACACATGTTAATATTTAGCAGAACTCTTTCCGATAATGAATACAGGCCGCCGCCAAAGCGGAACGCGTCGGCCGTCAATTCGTCTTTTAAATAATTGATATAAAACGACTAAACTGGAACATGCGGAGTGCGCCCAAAGCGCAACACTGTTATGAAATTTCATCTGTCTTAGTCTGATAAAGTCAGTATAATTATTGTATAGCAAAGTATAAATGCTTCGTAACTGAAACATAAACAAGATATAAACATATGCACGCTTTTCCAGCACGCGGTGCGATTTTGCGCGCCTCGGCGCCTACTTTCGGCGGGCGTCGCCAACACTCAAAGGCGCAAAGCGCCTGACTACGCTATCGGTACGCAGGTCAAAACGATCGTCCGGCGCCGTTCAATTGACCGGGATGTTGGCGTCCTTCATCACTTTGCTCCAGACCACGATGTCGTTCTTGATCTGGTTTTCAAACGCCGCCGACGTGCTGCCGACTGGCTGGAAGCTCAATTTGTCCAGCGTCGCCTTGAAGTCGGGCAGTTGCACGATCTCGGCGATCTCTTTTTGCAGGAGCGCGATGATCTCCGGCGGCGTCCCAATGGGCGCAACCATGCCGTTGATCAGGTCGGCCTCCTGATCCGGGATGCCGGATTCGCGCAAGGTCGGAATTTGCGGGAATGCCGGCGTCCGCGCCGGGCTGGTGACGGCGAGCGCGCGCAATTTCTCCGAGCTCAGATACGGCGCGATCGGCGGCAGCGCCAGGAAGATGATCTGCGTGTCGCCTGCCAGCGTCGCATTGACCGCAGGCGCAGCGCCGTTGAACGGAACGCGCACCAGGCCGTCGAGCTTGAGCGCCAGCTTGAACAGGCGCTCCGAAGTCAGTTGGCCGAAACCGATGCCGATCGCGGCGTAGTTGTATTTTTCCGGCGCCGCCTTGATGAGGTCGACCAGCTCTTTCATGGTTTTGGCCGGCACCGACGGATTGAC
>JBAUYI010000047.1:0-11137 GCA_049584715.1 Xanthobacteraceae bacterium | reverse complement strand
GGCGCCACCGCGAGCTACGATGCGGCGACCGACAGCTACCTCACCCGCACCTGCTCGCAGGGCGCCGGCGCCATGCGCGAGCCGATCATGGCGATCATGAGCCTGCCGAAGGAAAAGGTGCGCGTGCTCACCGAGGATGTCGGCGGCGCCTTCGGGCTGAAAACCGGGCCGTATCCGGAGAACATCGCGCTCCTGGTCGGCGCCAAGAAACTCGGCCGGCCGATTCATTGGATGTCGTCGCGGTCGGAAGCGTTTTTGTCCGACAACCAGGCGCGCGATATTTATTCCGAGGCCGAGCTGGCGCTCGACGAGAAGGGAAAATTCCTGGCGCTGCGGGTGCGCAATGTCGGCAATCTCGGCGCCTATGTGGGCCCGGTTGGCGCCAATATTCCGACGCAGAATTTCACCCGCTGCCTGCCCGGCATGTACGACATCAAATACATGGACGTGTCGGCAAAATGCGCCTTCACCAACACCATCCCGACCGCGCCCTATCGCGGCGCCGGCCGGCCGGAGGCGAGCTACATCCTCGAGCGCGTGGTCGACGAGGCCGCCAGGATCACCGGCATCGATCCGGCCAAACTGCGCCGGCGCAACTTGATCAAAAAATCGGCGATGCCGTACAAGACCGCAGCCGGCACGACTTACGATAGCGGCGATTTCGAGCCGATCCTCGATAAAGCGCTGGCGCTGGCCGACTACGACGGCTTCAAGAAACGCCGCCGTGAATCGCAAAAGCGCGGCAAGTTTCGCGGCTTTGGCATCTGCTGCCTGCTCGAGCATTCCGGCGGTGCGCCGGTGGAGAGCGCCAAGCTCAGCTTTCCGGGCGACGGCACGCTGCTGCTGACACTCAATGTGCAGAACACCGGCCAGGGCCACGCCACGGTGTTCCCGCGCGTGATTGCGGAAAAACTCGGCATCCCGGCGGACAAGATTCCGCACGCTCACGGCGATTCCTCGAACGAGCTGCCCGGCTATGCGTCGGTCGGCTCGCGCTCGGCGATGACCGCCGGTCACTCCATCGTCAAGGCGATGGACACTATTTTGGAAAAGGGCAAGCCGATCGCCGCCACCATGCTGGAAACCGGCGAAGCCGACATCGTCTATAAGAACGGCAATTTCGAAGTGGTCGGCACCGACCGCCGCGTCGCCTTGTTCGACGTCGCCGCGCGCGCCACGGAAATGAAAAAGCGCGGCGAGATTGCCGAAGATCTCGACACCAAATCCACTACGGAAACGCCGCTCACCTTTCCGAACGGCGTGCACATCGCCGAGGTCGAGATCGATCCCGACACCGGTCGCATGGCGATCGCCACCTACACCGCGGTCGACGATTGCGGCCGCGCCCTCGATCACATGATCGTCGAAGGCCAGCTGCACGGCTCGGTGGCGGCGGGCTTGGGCCAGGCGCTGATGGAGAACACGGTCTACGATGCCGGTAGCGGCCAGCTCGTCACCGGCTCTTTCATGGATTACGCCATGCCGCGCGCCGAAGACATGCCGCCATTGCGCGACGCGCTCTACGACGTGCCGGCGACCACCAACCCGCTCGGCGTCAAAGGCGTCGGCGAAGCCGGCACGACGGCGGCGATTTCCGCGGTGATGAACGCGGTGGCCGACGCCATTCCGGGCGGCGCCGGCAATCACCTCGACATGCCGGCCTCGGCGCAACGGCTGTGGGAAGCCTGCCAGCGCGCCAAACAATAGGCTATAATCCCCGCAGGGATGAACGCCTTCGGAGATCAATCATGTCAAAACATCTGCTGCTGACGAAAAAATTGTTGCAAACGTCTTGCAGCCTCGCCGGCCTTTTGCTCGCCACCGCCGCGCAGGCGCAAAGCGGCACAGCCCTCACCGGCAAAGTGACCTCCGCGCCAGAGCCGGTGATGGAAGGCGTGCTGGTCAGCGCCAGGCTCGACGGCAGCAATGTGACGACGACCGTGGTGACGAACGCGCAAGGGATCTACAGCTTCCCGGCGGACAAGCTCGCACCCGGCCATTACAGCATCGCGACCCGCGCCGTCGGCTACAAGCTCGACGGCCCGAAGGGGGCCGATGTTACGGCGGGCGCCGCGACCACCGCCGACATCACGCTGGCCAAGACCAACGCGCTGGCCAATCAGCTCTCCAACGGCGAATGGCTCAACAGCCTGCCCGGCGACGACAGGCTCAAAGCCGCGCTGACCAATTGCGTCGGCTGCCACACCATCCAGCGCATCGTGCAGTCGACCCACAATGCCGATGAGTTCATGCAGGTGTTCAAGCGCATGGGCACCTATTCGCCGGGCTCGACGCCAACCCATCCGCAGCCGCTGCTCGCCGGCGGCAACAATTCGGATCGCTCGCCGATGCCGGGGCCGATCCAGCAGAAGATGGCCGACTATCTGGCCAGCGTGAATCTGAGCAACGCCGAGACGGTGGAATTCCCGTTGAAGCCGTTTGCACGGCTGACCGGCCGCTCCACCCACGTCATCATCACCGAATACGATCTGCCGCGCAAAGACGCGCAGCCTCATGATGTGGTCATGGCTAGCAACGGCATCGTCTGGTATTCGGATTTCAGCCATCAGTTCGTCGGCGAGCTGGATCCCGCGACAGGCAAAGTGACCGATCACGAAATCCCGACCATGCGCCCCGACGAGCCGAAGGGCTCGCTGGCGCTCGAGTTCGATCCGAAGGGCAATCTGTGGATGGCCGGCATGTACCAGGCCGGCATCTACAAGATCGACACCGCAAGCAAACAAGTCACGGCTTACCCGTTCCCGGCCGAATGGCTCAATCCGACCACGCAAGCCTCGATGCTGTCGGCGCAGCATGCCGACGTCGACGGCAAAATCTGGACCAACAACCAGGACACCCATCTGGTCTATCGCTTCGACACGGTGAGCGGCAAATACGAAGACCTCGGCCAGGCCATCGACAAGAACGGCACCCACATCAACGGCTACGGCATGCCGACCGACGCGCAGAACAGCGCCTATCAGCTCAATTTCGGCGGCGCCAGCATCGGCCGCATCGACTCAAAGACCAAAGAAGTCACGATCTGGAAAACGCCGCTGCCGTTCTCGCGGCCGCGCCGCGGCCGTGTCGACGCCGACAACATCCTCTGGTTCGCCGAATATGGCGCCAACGGCATCGGCCGCTTCGATCCCAACACCAACGAGATAAAAGAGTGGCAATTGCCGACGCCGTGGGACGAGCCCTATGACGTGGTCAAGGCCAAGGACGGCGAGATCTGGACCGGCTCGATGCTGACCGACCGGGTCGCGCGCCTCGATCCGAAGACCGATAGCATTACCGAATACCAACTGCCGCGCTCGACCAATATCCGCCGCGTCTTTGTCGATGACCGCGGCGCGCGGCCGGTGCTCTGGGTCGGCAGCAACCACGGCGCCTCGATCGTCAAGGTCGAGCCGCTGGATTGATGCTTCTTCCTCTCCCTTGCGGGAGAGAGCGTCCGCCGAATTCTTCGAAGCGCGGACGCTGCGTCCCTTCTCCCCAGAGGGGAGAAGGACAGATGAGGGGGCTCGGGACTCGAAGCATAATTTGCGGTGCCCGAACCCCCTCACCCCAACCCTCTCCCCTCTGGGGAGAGGGAGTTCGCACGCGCAAGCCCGCTACACGAGACCTCTCCGCGACGGTAGCCTTGGCGCCCTAGCGCGGAGACCACCATGACCGACGTCACCACGCAGCGCGAAGCGCCGCTGCCGAAAATCATGCCGATCCTGCTGTGCTTCGTCGCCGGCTATGTCGACAGCTACACTTATCTGGCGCTGTTCGGCCTGTTTGCCGCCCAGGTCACCGGCAGCTTCGTCATCGCCGGCGCCGAATTGGTCACCCATGATTACGGCATCGCCGGAAAACTCCTCGCCATCGTCGCGTTCGTGGTTGCCGCGGCGATGACCGCAGCCCTGATCGGCCTCGCGCGTAACACCAACCGCGCCGCACTGCCACGGATGCTGGCGCTGGAAGCGGCGCTGCTGGCGATCTTCGCCGCCATGCTGCTCTTCGGCCCGACGATCCAAAATGCCCGCGACTGGCACGGCATCGTCGCCGGGCTGGTCGCGGCCAGCGCCATGGGCGCGCAGAGCGTACTGGTGCGGCTCCTCATGAAAGGCATTCCGCAGACCAACGTGATGACCGGCAACATGACCCAGCTCGGCATCGCCACTACCGAGCTGATCCTGGCCTGGCGCCGCTTTGCCCGCAGCCGGCACGGGGAAGCGGCGATCCGCGAATTCAACGAGGTCCGCGAACAACTGCTGACCGTGCTGTCGGTCGCGGTCGGCTTTCTCGTCGGCGCGGCGGCCGGCGCGGTGGCCTTTGCCACCACCAATGTGCGCGGCGCATTGCTCGCAGTCGCCATCGTCGCGGCGCTTGCGCTCTGGGCGCTTTATCGCGAGAAACATGCCTGAGTGTCATCACCCGCGAAGGCGGGTGATCCAGTAATCACAGCCGTTTGCGTTCATTCTGCGCCGCCTGAGATTACTGGGTGCCCCGCCTTCGCGGGGCATGACATAGTTGGATTGATGATGGAGTAGCCCGATGTCCGACCACCCCGAAGCGATCCTCGACGGCAAGAACCGCCCGTTCACCGGCGCGGAATATTTGGCATCGCTGCGCGACGGCCGCGAGGTCTATATCTACGGCGAGCGGGTCAAGGACGTCACCGCGCATCCGGCGTTCCGCAATGCCGCGGCCTCGATCGCGCTGCTCTATGACGCGCTCCACGACGAAAAGACCAAGGCCGTGCTCACCGCACCGACTGATACCGGCTCGAGCGGCTACACCCACAAATTCTTCAAGGTGGCGCATTCGCGCGAGGACGTCATCGCCCAGCGCGACGCCATCGCCGCCTGGGCGCGCATCTCTTATGGCTGGCTCGGCCGCAGCCCCGACTACAAGGCCGCGTTCCTCAACACGCTCGGCGCCAATGCAGAATTCTACGGCAAGTTCGCCGACAACGCCCGCGCCTGGCACAAACGCGCCCAGGAAGCGGTGCTCTATCTCAACCACGCCCTGGTCAATCCGCCGATCGACCGCAACAAGCCGGTCGAAGAGGTCAAGGACGTCTACATCACAATCCAAAAAGAGACTGACGCCGGCATCTATGTCTCCGGCGCCAAAGTGGTCGCCACCAATTCGGCGCTGACCCACTACAATTTTCTCGGCCAGAACATGGGCCAGGAGATCAACGATCCCAGCATGGTGGTGATGTTCATCGCGCCGATGAACACGCCCGGCATCAAACTGATCTGCCGGCAATCCTACGAATTCGCCGCCGCGGCCACCGGCTCGCCGTGGGATTATCCATTGACGTCGCGCTTCGACGAGAACGACGCCATCTTCGTGTTCGACAACGCCTTCATCCCCTGGGAGAACGTGTTCATCCACCGCGACGTCGAGCGGCTAAAAAATTTCTATCCGAAATCCGGCTTCTTCAACGGTTTCACCATGCAGGGCTGCGTGCGGCTCGCAGTCAAGCTCGATTTCCTGATCGGCGTTCTCGTGAAAGCCGCGCGCGCCACCGGCGTCGACGGCTTTCGCGGCGTGCAGGCGCAGATCGGCGAAATCGTTGGCTGGCGGAATCTGTTCTGGTCGCTGACCGACGCCATGGCCTACAACCCCGAGCCCTGGGTCAACGGCGCGGTGCTGCCGAACGGGCGCGCCGCCTCGACCTACCGGCTGTTCATGACGGAAGCCTATCCGGCGATCCGCAACATCATCGAAAAGGTGGTCGCCTCCGGGCTGATCTATCTGCCGTCGAACGCGCGCGATTTCAAGAACCCCGACATCGATAAATATCTGGCCAAATACGTCCGCGGCTCCAACGACATCGGCTACAAGGACCGCATCAAGATCATGAAACTTCTGTGGGACGCCATCGGCACCGAATTCGGCGCCCGCCACGAGCTCTACGAGATGAACTATTCCGGCAGCCACGAGCTGGTGCGCATCTTCCCGCTGCAGCAGGCGCAATTCACCGGCCAGCTCAAGCAGATGGAAGCGCTGGCCGAACAATGCATGGCCGATTACGACGAGGATGGCTGGAAGCATCCGGCCTACAAGAACAATGCCGACGTGAGCGTGGTGGAGAAGGCGGGCAAATAATCGTAAGATGGGTCGACGAGGCGCACCATGATGATTCGGCTATTCGCTTTTGCCGCTCTCTTCTGCGTCATGGCCGCTTCGAACGGATTTTCGTGTTCCAGAAACCCCAATATCCCCGCGCCCACTCCTGAAGAGCTTTTTGCGCAAGCCGCAACGGTCTTTGTCGCACATGTCATCAAGGTGCGGGAGATGACGGCGTCCGATATGGACAAGCATGAGACCGGGACGGTTCAAGCGACGTTCCGTGCGATAGAGATATTGAAGGGATCGCCGCCGTCCAGCAGCTACGTCTTGAGCGATATGTATTCGTACGGAAATTGCACGCTGCCTTTATTGGCTGGTGCCGACTACATCTTTTTCATGAAGAACGACAACGACCATATCAATACCTTGGAAGGCTCTGCGGGGCCAATATTGAATATACACGCGACGCAAGTTCAGAGCTCGCTCGAAAAGCTACGCGCTCTACCAAAGTGACGTCGAGCGTGTACGTCCGGTGTGTCACAAAGCGGCGAGGAGGATGATGGGTTTCGCTGAGCTTGTCATCGGTCCGGCCACTTTGGGCCGGACCCGTTGGCTCTACCCATCCGACGAGGGCTGAGGAACCGACCATGATGCGGGCCAAGACCGAGCAGAAGGTGAAACGCTGGAAGGATCAGCGCTGGCTGATCGACAGCGTCATCCAGGCCGTTGGCATGGAATGGGACCAGCCGCGGCTGAATTACACCATGTATCCCGCCGGCCCCGACGCCATCGGCGACTTCCGCACGGTCGGATTAAGGGTGCGCAAATTCGCCGACATGCATCGCGAATTCGCCGCCGCCGCCCATCGCCGCGAAGTCAAAGCGCAAAATTTCGAGAAGCAGGGCCGCAACGTCTCGGCGCGCGAGAGCTATTTTATCGCGTCGTTGCTCTACTCGGCCGCGCGCTGGCCGATCTTCGAGAGCAATGCCAAGTCGATCGATTACAACGCCCGCATGGTCGCCTGTTACGACAAGTTCGCAGGCTTGATGAACCGCCCGATCGAGCGGGTCGAAGTGCCGTTCGGCAACGGCAGGACGTTGCCGGGATATCTCCATTTGCCGCGTGCGCCACAGCCCGGCGAGAAATTTCCGTGCGCCATCGGCATCGACGGCATGGACGGTTCCAAGGAGATCATGTGCTCGATGTACGGCGATAAATTCCTCGAGCGCGGCATGGCGCATTTCATCTACGATGGCCCAGGCCAGGGTGAATGCACTTATCGCAACATTCTAGTCACCGAACGCAATCACATGGACGCCGGCCGCGCAGTCTACGACTGGCTCAGCAAGCATCCGCACATCGATGCCACGCGCTCGGTGATCTGGAGCGTCAGCATGGGAACGTTCTTCGGCCTGCAGGCCGCCGCGGCTTTGGGCGACGCGATCCGCGGCGCCGCCGTCAGCTTCGTGTGTCACGAGCCCGGCCTGACCAGCCTGATGAACCGCTCGGCGCCGTCGTTCAAGATGCGCTTCATGTACATGTCCGGGCACGACGACGAGGACGCGTTCGACCGCTTCATGGAGAAATTCAGCCTCATCCCGATCGCCGACGGCATCAAATGTCCGGTGCTGATCCAGGCCGGCGAAGACGACGAGCTGTCGCCGATCGAATTCTCCGACGAATTGGCCGCCAAGCTCCGCGGACCCAAAAAACTCGTCATCTACGAAGGCGAGCGCCACGCTATCGGCGGCAACAATCTTTCATCGGCCTTGGGTGAGAATTGGTTCACCATGCTGGCCGACTGGTGTCTCGACCGCATCGAGGGCAAGCCGGCGCCAAACGAGCGGGTGTTCATCAATTCGTTCGGCCAGGCCGTGACGGAGCCTTACGCCCGTTGAATGGAACCTGCGGCGGGCTGGAGCGTTACCGTGAATGGTCTCAACCGAGGAGCTGGCTTATGATGTTGGCCCAAGCGACGTTTGCCCCTGAGACTTCGGAGCAGTTTTCCGTGCGCTCGGCGAGGCGGTGGTCAGGATTTGGGGCCATCTGCCCAACACGCTGCAAAGCCGCCTGTTCGAAGAGGCCGTGACGTCCCACGACGGCGAATTGCGACCGCAGCTGGCCGTGTTCCTGCACGACAAGCATCCGCGCACGGCAGCGGCGCGGAAGGCCCGCGCCATTCTTGAGCCCGACAGTCTGGGTGGTTAAACCGCTACGCCGCGCAAGATTCCGGGACGAGTTGCGGCAGACAAGCCAAGGCCTGTCGGTAAGCGGCATTGATCTTCTTGGTCTCCGCTTCGGCGAGCGCCCGAAATACCGGCGCCATGCCGTGCACCCGGTCCGGGTGGTTTTGCTTGATCAGCGCTTTGTAGGCTTGCCGAACATCCTCGACGGTCGCGTCCGATGACAGGCCGAGCACGGCAAACCAGGTTTCGTCAGCGCTGTTCTCGTTCGCTTCCATCCCTTGCGACGGGTCGAAAGCCGCCTGATCCTCCGGCAACTCCACCGGCCGGAGCGGATCGGAATAGGCCAAATCCTCGAACGCGCAAATTTCAAGCTCGTAGTCGCGGCGCAGACGCGCGCGGCGCAGCAGATAAAACAACGCCGCGGCGGCAACGGCGAAGCCTGAGGCAACCGCGTTGGCGTAGAACAAGCGCGCATCGAGCGGATACCAGGCGAGCGCATGGCGCGGGTTCAATTCGTCCGCCCAGGCCACCTGGCCGGCGGCTTGCGACGCGGCAATGGCGAGCGTGAGCGCCGCACCATAAGCCGCAATGGCGCCCGCCAAGGCCGATTGCGCGCTTGCGGCGTGGATCCAGGCGTGCAGCCGCTGCAGCGGCCGGCGCTTCAAGCGCGCGATCGTCCCCCGCAGATGCTGAGCGTGCGCCTGCAGATCGTCGCGTTCTTCAGCATCGGGGACATCGCCCGCGCGATCGAACGGTGCGCGCCAAAAGCGCGCCGGCGTTTCCGTCTGCTGTTCGATGGTCTCGAGGCGGCGGCAGACTTGGTCGTACAGCGCCACCGCGCGGTCCAATTCGGAAATTTCCGATTTGCGCAGCGCGAATTGCGGCCGAATTTTTCGCGCCGCCAGCACTTGCCGGATGTAACCGAGAATGAGTCCGGGTAACGCCGCCCACAACGCGAGCAAGACCGCGTTGACGAGAAGAGCCGACAGCTCTCCGCCGCTTTCCGGCACGAACATGCACGCGACTCTACTGAACGCTACGCTACAAACGCCGACAGTCGCGGGCGCATAACTTCGCCCTTGCCGAAAAGGCTAGAGGCGGAACCTGACCGAATGCTGGCTGCAGACGGGCAAAATGCGGGCGACCCGGGCAGATCGAAGGCGGACGACTTCAGCGCGAGGGATTGAATGCGGGCTGGCCGTCATCGTTCTGTTTCGCCGGAGGCGCCGGTGGCGGACTGGCCGGAGTCCCGGAACCGCCCGGGGGCGCAGCATCATGGGACGGCGGCGGGCCGGACGTTTGCTGCGTGCGCGACGCCGACGTGGTGGTTGAGTCCGGCTCCGAAGCGTCCTTTTCCTTGGATTTATCGACCTTCTCGGGGGCCTTGTCCTCGCTTTGGTGCGAGTGACTGCGGGTAGAATAGTGCGGCGAACCCCCGCCGCGGTAATGCTGCGGGCCGAAGTTGAAATTCGGGATCATGAACGGGATCTGGGCCAGCGCCGCGGTCGGTGCCAGCGCTGCCAGACCGCACGCAACGACAAAGGCCGCGGCTGCCACCCTTGACGGTTTGCCGGTTCCAGCCATCGACCCCTCCATTTGCATGAGCAGCCGCCGATGCCGCGGCGCTCCCACTTCGAACTATGTCCCAATCGTAGCATTTGTAAGATGGCATTTGCCGGCGGCGCGAGGACGGCAACAATTTTTCTTCCGCAAACCCTGGGTAGAAACGGGCACAACCGCCGTCACTTTTATATTGACATACGTCTCTTCTTCGGTTACGAAAGATAATCTCGCTCGTGTGAGGGCGTTTCTCGAGACGATCCCTGAAACGGAGCGAGTGCGGTTCCCGCGGGCGGCTTCGTAACCCGCTCCCGGGCGGCCCTGGGAAGACGCCCGGCCGGCATTATGACCGGTCTACGAGAAGCTCGTTGGACTGGGACAGGCGGAGACGGATAACGCCCGTTTCTTAGCCATGTCCCAGGAAGCGCGGCCTGGGGCTGAGCGGTGGCGTTCGTTCGCCTATGCAAGAGCCGCGGCGGAGCGCCGGTAGGCGAGCGCGCCCGTATGGCGCGCCCGCGCCCCGAGCGCGAGGCGTATGGCAACATGCGCCTTGCGTGGCGCGGACACGAGACAGTGGCGTCTATCAGCGCTCCGCCCCCTCAGCTTTTTGAGGGAAGAGATTACGAACGGCGAGAACGAAGCGCATAGAGAAAACGTTCGATCATTTGCCAATCGATTTCGCAGACAATGCATTGCGATAGCGGCCATCTCCATCCGCCACCGCGATAGCGGGGGAGGGGGACCACTGGAGTTCGCGTAGCGAGCGAACCGTGGTGGAGGGGGCGCAGGACTCGCCGCGTCGTTATCGGCGCAGACGGATTACAGCGGTGGAGCTGCTTCGTTTTACTCGAAAGGAAGCGAGCAAGCTTGATGTCAACGCACGACGGCAACGTTTGTGCAACGTCGAGTCCTGCGCCCCCTCCACCGCGCTACGCGCGGTCCCCCTCCCCCGCTATCGCGGTGGCGGATGGAGATGGCCGCTATCGCGGCGCAGGCGCTTGATGGCCATCCAGCCCGATGCCGGTGAGATGGCCGAACAGCGCCACGAGCTTCGCCCGATCGGCGTCCGGCAAAGGCGGCTTGAGCAGCGAGGCGACATTGGTGCGCAGATGCGCGGCGTCGCCGGTGCCGAACAGCACGACATCGACGCCCGGCTCATGGCGCGCGAAGCGGTAGGCTGCCTCGATCATGTTGGCGGCGCCGGCTTCGTGCACCAGGAAGCCGAGCGGATCGTCGCTCGCGCCGAGCCACGGCTCGACCAGACCCTTGGCGGCGAGCGCCTTCATCTCGCGGGCGACGCGCGGCGGATCGGCAAA
>JBAUYI010000046.1:0-3718 GCA_049584715.1 Xanthobacteraceae bacterium | reverse complement strand
ACGGCGTATTGGTGGCTTGCGCGATGAACACCACGGCCAGGGTGAGGTAGATCGAGAAAGCGTCGAGGTTGAACGAATAGCCGGTCGGGATGACGAGGCCGACCACGGAATCCTTCACCCCCATGCGAGTGAGCTTGCGCATGATTTGGGGCAGCACCGCGTCCGACGATGCCGTCGCCAGGACGATGGTCAACTCTTCGCGGAAATAGTTCAAGAACTTGAAAATGTTCAGCCCGGCGACGGCGCGCAACACGCTGCCGAGCACGACGAACACGAACAGGATGACGCAGGCGTAGAAAATGAAAACCAGCGAAACCAGCTGCTTAAGCGAGCCGACGCCGTATTTGCCGACCGTGTAGGCGACGGCGCCGAGCACACCGAGCGGCGCCACCCGCACGATCAGCCCCATGATCTTGAACAAGACCTTGGACACGGCTTCGATCATCGAGGTGACCTGCTGCGCCGGCTCGCCGACGAGCGCCAACGCCACGCCGAACAGCACGGCGAAGAACAGCACCTGCAGCACGTCGTTGCGGGCGAGCGCGTCGATCGACGTGGTCGGAATGATATTGAAGATAAAGCTGCCGACGCCGGCGCCTTTCAGATTTTTCGCGTGGTCGGCATAGTTGCTGAGCGCCTTGGCATCGAGCGTCGAAGGATCGATGTTCATGCCGTGGCCCGGCGCGAACATGAAGGCCAGCACGAGGCCGACGATGAGCGCGATCGTCGTCATGACCTCGAAATAGATCAGGGCCTTAAGGCCGACCCGGCCGACTTTTTTCAGATCGCCGGCGCCGGCGATGCCGTGCACCACGACGCAGAACACGATCGGCGCGACGATCATCTGAATGAGCTTGAGGAAGGCGTCGCTGAGGATTTTCAGCGAAACCGCAAAATCGGGCGCCGCCATGCCGAGAATGATGCCGAGGACAAGCCCGGCGACGACTTGAACGAACAGCGAGTTGTAGAGCGGCGCGCGGCTCGACACCGGAGGCATTGCGACAGCGGTGGTGGACATCGGCTACTCCCCATCATCGGCTTTGCCTGATTTTTAAGCAAAGATCGTGCCATGGGCAAAGGCCACTCGGTGCTTTAAATCGCTTCGAACACAATGTCCTGGGCGCCGTGCCACAGCACGTGCTCGCCGAGCGGACGCAGCTGATCGCGGCCTTCGATGACCGTCAGGAAATGATTGCCGGCGAGCTGGCCGACTTTGCTGGCGAAATGCACGGCGCCGTAGGCCAGCAGGATCTCGGTCTCGCTGATGCCGCCGGGATAGAGGACGATCTCGCCTGGCGCCGGATAGCTGGTGTGGTTTTCGTAAGTCAGCCCGAGATCAAGCTCTCCGAGCGGAATCCAACAACCTTCACCGCTCCAGCGCACATGGATGATGCGCTCCCTGTAGGGCAGCATGGTGCGAAATTTTGCGCAAGTTTTCGGCGCCTTCTCCGATTCGAAACGCGCGATGAATTCGAACCGTGCGGCCTTGATGCGGATGCGCTCCATGATCGGCTCCTGAAATTCTAGCTAGATCAAACTAACGAGGACGTCGAGCAAGACGCGTGCAGCGACATCGGCGTCTTCGACCGTCACGGTCTCCAGCGGGCTGTGACTGACGCCACCGTTGCCGCAGCGGACGAAAAGCATGCCGACCTCGGTCAAGCCGCCGAACATTGCCGCGTCGTGGCCGGCGCCGCTGGCAAGATGAAACGGCGCGATCCCGGTTCGGGTGATGGCTTTCGCCAATGCCGCTTGCATGGCGCTCGAGCAGGGCACTGCCGGGTGCGACCCGATTTCCGATATCTCGACGGTGACGCCGCGGCGTGCGGCAATGTTTTGGGCGGCGGCAACAATATCGGCAATGGCGCCGTCGCGCACGCCGTCGTCGCCGGCGCGCACGTCGAGCGAGAATTCGCAAGCGCCGGGAATGACATTGATCAAGCCGTGCGGCACCGCTAGCTGGCCCACGGTGCCGACGAGCGTTGCGCCTTCGCTGCAACGCCGCTCGACGGCGAGGACAATTTCGGCGGCAGCGGCGGCGGCATCATGACGAAGCGACATCGGCACAGTACCGGCGTGACCCGCCGTGCCGCGAACGGTGATGTGAAACCGCGCCGACCCGGCAATCGCGGTGACGATGCCGACCGGCAGATGCTGTTCCAAAAGCACCGGCCCCTGCTCGATATGAACCTCGAGATAGCCGCGCAATGTCTGCGGCGGCCGCTCCAGTCCTTTGATCGTATCGCGATCGACGCCCCGCTCTTGCAACAGCGACCCGAGCCTCACGCCGTCCTTGTCGCTCCGCTGTAAAACGGCGGGATCGAAACGGCCAGCGATGGCGCTAGAGCCGAGATAGGGCGCGGCGAAGCGGACGCCCTCCTCTTCGGCAAAACCGATCACGTCGAGATGAAACGGCAGTGGCCGGCCGGTGCCGATGAGATATTCGGCAACGGCCAATGCCGTCAGGATGCCGAGGCGGCCGTCGAAGCGGCCGGCATCGACCACCGTGTCATAGTGCGAGCCGACGATGAGAGTCTTTGCCGACCGGGCAGCGCTGGCATGGCGTCCGACCACGTTACCGACCACGTCGATCTGCGCCACCAGCCCCGCCGCATGCATCCAATCGCGCAACTGCGCCGCCGCGGCTTTGTGCGCCGGCGACAGATAAGTGCAGGTCAGGCCGTCGGGTGTTTCTGAAAAACGCGCCAGCCGCCGGGCCATATCGAGGATTTTTGTACCAAACCCTGCGGGCGGAGCCGCTTCATTCGCTCTGCGCGGTTTTGGATTCGGCATGCAACGATTGCTCATTCCGTCGGCGGACTGGGCCCGGACGAACGATGCTATGGCAGAAAATTGGCCGGCAATAAACTCGTCAACCGCGAATGTGGCGAGATTGGATGGGGCCGTTACTCCGCCGCCACCTGGTGCCGATGCAGCAGCGGCACGACGCGCGCCCGCTCGCCCGAGGGCGCGATCAGCGCGTGGTTCTCCGGCACCGCGATCCAGTTTTCGCCCTTGTCGATCGGTTCGGACACGATCAGGAGGCCGGCGTCCGATTCCCGATAATACAGCGTGTTGGCCTTGTCGTTCACCGCATAGCGGAACGCGTAGAGGTCGCTCCCGTTCGACAGCGCCGCGGTGACGCGCAGACGGTCGGCCGGCTTGGTCTGGTTGACGAAGTCGGTGAGTTTTTGCAGCACGTTTTCCGTCGCCGCCAGCGGCTGCTCGATGCCGGCGCCCATGATGGCGAGGAAGATCGCTTCGGTGTCGGTGGTGCCGTTGCGCTGCGGATAAAGCTGGTCCGGAATCAATCCCTCGACCTTGCGGCGCAGCCGGCTCCAATTGCCGACGAAGCCGTTATGCATGAACAGCCATTTCCCACAGGCAAACGGGTGGCAATTGACGCGGGTGATCGCCGTGCCGGTCGCGGCGCGGACATGGGCGAAGAACAGGTGCGACTGCAGGTGCCGGCACAGGTAGCGCAGGTTCTCGTCCGACCAGGCCGGCCTGATCTCGCGGTAGAGCCCCGGCTCCGGATGGGCGCCGTACCAGCCGAGCCCAAAGCCGTCGCCGTTGACGCTCGCGGTCGCTTCGAGCGCGTGGATGCTCTGGGAAATCAACGAATGATCCGGCTCGGTGACGTAATGTTCGAGCGCGGTCGTTTCTCCGCGATATGCGATCCAGCGGCACATAAGGCCTTACCTAGCCGTCAAGCCAC
>JBAUYI010000045.1:0-26055 GCA_049584715.1 Xanthobacteraceae bacterium | reverse complement strand
GTAAGGGCATGGCCGGCGTGCCGCGCGCCTCACTCGTGGTCATCGCCGCGACCTTGGCGAGCTTCAACCTGCCCGAATCCGGATTGCTGCTGATCATCGGCATCGACCAGTTCCTCGACATGGGCCGTTCCGCCACCAACGTGATCGGCAATTCGCTCGCCACCGCCGTGGTGGCGAAATGGGAAGGCGAGAAGATGCATGCGCCGGTCGAGCCGGAACCGGTGCTGACCAAGAAGGCGGCTTGAGCGTGTCATGATCGGCGCTCGATCCGTATGGCCAGGTTTGTTGCTCGCCGCCGCGCTCGTGCTGCCGGCCGCAGCGCAAGATGCCAATGTCACCGCGCTGTCGGGCACGCTGAAGAAGATCAAGGAAACCGGCACAATCACACTCGGCTATCGCGAAAGCTCGCTACCGTTCTCCTATCTCAACAAGCGCCAACAACCGATCGGCTATTCGATCGACCTGTGCCGCGAAATCGTCGAGGAGGCGGCAACCGAGCTCGACGGCATGGACATCAAGATCGCCTTGGCCCCGGTCACTGCCACGGACCGGTTGGACAAGGTGAAAGCCGGCGCCGTCGATCTCGAATGCGGCTCGACCACCAGCAACCTGCAACGGCAGAAGGAGGTGGCGTTCTCGCCGGTGTTCTTCGTCGCCGGCACCAAGCTGATGGTGCCGAATGCCTCCGCGGTGAAATCCTATCGTGACCTCGCCGGCAAGACCGTCGTGGTGACAGCCGGCACCACCAACGAAGCGGCGCTGCGCACGCTGTCCGACAAGCAAAAGCTCGGCATCGCCATCGTCACGGCGCGCGATCACGCCCAGTCGCTGGCGATGTTGGTCGCCGGCAAGGCCGACGCCTTCGCCACCGACGACGCGCTGCTCTACGGCTTCATCGCCACCGAGCCGAGCGCCCACGACATGAAAGTGGTCGGCGACTATCTGTCCTATGATCCCTATGGCCTCGCTTTTCGCCGCGACGATCCGGCCTTTGCCGCAACCGTCGCGCACGCCTTTGCGCGCATGGCGAGCGAGCGGCGGCTCGAAGAGCTCTACAACAAATGGTTCCTGCGCCGGTTGCCGACGGGGGAGACGCTCAATCTGCCGATGAGCCCGCAGCTTGCGGAAGTTTTCCGCGTTCTGGGCGCGCCCGATTAGAGATCTGGGTGTGTAGCGGCGGGACATACGTGCAGCTTGGCTTGCACGTCAGTTGTCTTTTTCGTCGCAATCCCGCAATGTTAGGCACACGATAGGTGCCTTCTCTCCATCAAGAGGGGGAGTCATCGACGGAGTAAAGTTCATTGAGCGCGCCCGGCGCACAATCCGGCTTGCCTCCCGCGCCACAGGCGGTGGTTCAGGCTTTGACTCGTGCCGCGATCTTTCTCGTCGCAACGGTCAACTCTGGCAGCGCTAATCGTGAGGCAGTCCGGTCGTTTTGCGGCGACCTGCCGGCGCTGTTACGCGCCGTCGGTTTCCGCGATGTCGAGGGTGACCTCTCCTGCGTGATGGGGATCGGATCCGACGCGTGGGACAGGCTCTTTGGTCAACCGCGGCCGGCGGAACTGCATCCTTTTCGGGAATTCAAGGCCGGTTCGCGCCATGCCGTGGCGACGCCCGGCGATCTCCTCTTTCACATTCGCGCCAAGCGCATGGACCTCTGTTTCGAGCTGGCGACGCAAATCATGGCCCGGCTCGGCGAGGCCGTTGCCGTGGTCGATGAAGTGCATGGTTTTCGCTATTTCGACGACCGCGATCTCATCGGCTTTGTCGATGGCACGGAGAACCCGACGGCACAAACGGCGATCGATGCCGCTTATCTGGACGCCGAAGATGCCCTCTTCGCCGGCGGCAGCTACGTGATCGTGCAAAAATATTTGCACAATGTGGCCGGTTGGAACGCGCTGTCCACCGAAACACAGGAGCGCATTATCGGGCGCACCAAACTTTCCGACATCGAGCTCGACGATGCGGTGAAGCCGACGTTCTCGCACAGCGCACTGACGACCATCGTCGAGGATGGCAAGGAAATCAAAATCATCCGCGCCAACATGCCGTTCGGCCGCGTCGGCGAGAAGGAATTCGGCACCTATTTCATCGGCTACGCGCGTTCGCCACGAACGATCGAGCAGATGTTGGAGAACATGTTCGTCGGCCGTCCGCCCGGCAATTACGACCGTTTGCTCGATTTCAGCGTCGCCAAGACCGGTAATCTGTTCTTCGTGCCGTCGGCGACTTTTTTGGAAAACGTCGGCGACGACGCTCCGCCGGCCGGGCAAAAACTTGCGGACGCGCCCGCCCCCGCCCCCGCGGCACCACAGCCGGCACCGAAACGCGACGGTTCGCTTGGCATCGGTTCGCTTAAAGGAGACAACGGCTCATGAATAATCTTCACCGCGAGCTTGCCCCGATATCCGACGCTGCCTGGTCTGAGATCGAGGAGGAAACGACACGCACCATCAAACGCTACCTCGCCGGCCGGCGCGTCGTCGACGTGCAGGGTCCAAGCGGCGTCGCCACCCCGGCCATCGGCACCGGCCATTTGCGCAATGTCGCGGCGCCGGGAGACGGTGTCCTTGCCCGACAGCGCGAGGTCAAAGCGCTCGTCGAGTTCCGCGTTCCGTTCGAGCTCGATCGCCAACAGATCGATGACGTGGAGCGTGGCGCCGACGATTCGGATTGGCAGCCGGCGAAAGATGCGGCACGGCTTTTGGCCTTTGCCGAAGACCGGGCGATCTTCGAAGGCTATGCCGCCGCCGGGATCGGCGGCATCCGCCAGGGAACCAGCAATCCGCGGATGCCGCTTCCGGCCGACATCCGCGCCTACCCGGACGCCATCGCGCAAGCGCTCACTCAATTGCGGCTCGTCGGCGTCAATGGTCCCTATTCGGTGTTGCTGAGCGCCGATGCCTATACGGGGTTGAGTGAGACCAGCGACAACGGCTATCCGGTCCTTGAGCACGTCAAGCGCCTGGTGGACGGACACATCATCTGGGCTCCGGCGATTTCCGGCGCATTTGTGCTCACGACCCGCGGCGGCGATTTCGGCCTGTATATCGGTGAGGATGTGTCGATCGGTTACCTCAGCCATGACGATAAGACGGTCCGGCTTTACCTCGAGGAGAGCTTTACCTTCCTCTTGCTGACAACGGAGGCATCGGTCGCGCTGACTGCCCCTGAGACCAAAGCCGCCACCTGACGTCGGCTCATGGTCCAACCCGGACCTACGGCATGTCCGCTTTCTTGTTGCCGGCCCGGTTCGGCCACCAACGATAGATCAGCAAGTAGGCCGCCCAGATCAGGAGAAACATGAACACGCCGGCGAACACGACGTCGGTGAAAAAGTGCCCGCCGCCGGCCATGCGCAGCACGCCGACCGCGCTGCCGAAAGCGAGCGCCGCGCCATAGGCGAGGAGCCGCCATTGCGGCGGCGCGAGCGAGGCCGGCGCCATGGTCCAGAACGCGCCCGCGGGCTCGCCGGCGATGAACGAGCAATTGTTCGGACAATCGCCGCGCGGATCCCACCACGGGGTGAAGCGATCGGTACCGCCGAACTCGGTGACGTCGATCGGCCGCGCCCGGCCCCAATGGTCCTTCAACAGCGTATTGGCGATGAGGCCGGGGCCGACCGCCAGCGTTCCGATCAGAAACAGCGCGGCCTCGGCTTTGATCAGCATCCGCCGGCGCGGAAAAAGAAACTTGCCGACGAGCGCGATACCGGCCGGCACGACCAGGAGCGTGATCAGCGCGCGCGCCGCAGTGCGGGCGTATTGCGACCACACATTCCCGTTGAGCGGAAAATCGTGCGTCTTCGCATCGAAGAACGGCGTGGAAAACGCAAGGTCGAGCCGCGGCAACACGCCGAAGACGACACCTACCGCGACGCCGATGGTCAGCGAAATGACAAGCCCGGTGCGGTTCATGAGCGCTGATTCATGGGCGCTGATTCATGGGCGCTGACCCGACAACGTTGTAAAGCGAATCACTTCCAGGAGCCCGCTTTGCGGCCGGCGAACAACCAATAGACAAAACCGCCGGCAATGCCAGCGGCGGCGAGCACCTCGCGCTCGTGCACCAGCGGGTTTTCGGGATCGCCGCTTAAGCCTGCGAAATCCAGGCCGTAGCTCAGCGACAACGCCAATACGCCGCCGAGCGCCGCATAGATGAGGCTCGAGCGCCAGGAGAATCCCTCCGTCAGCGCGATGACGAGCAGCGCCGGCATCATGGCGATTCCGCCGATCACGGTGGCGCCGACCATGACGACGGCCCAGACGGCGACCGACTGCATGCCGAGCGCGGTCAGGTCATCCCATTCCGGCGTCAAGGTGCCGATGGTGAGAATGAGCGAGGCGGCGATGCAGGCCAGCACATAGGCGAGGACGATCATCGCGATGTGGACGAGGACGGCCATTGCGCGGCATCAATCCGTCATCGCCATGGCGCGCAGTGCCAGCCGCTCGCGGGCGGAGAGCTTTTCGGTCGCGCTTTTGAGCTGGCCGCAGGCGGCGAGAATGTCGCGGCCGCGCGGCGTGCGCACCGGCGAGGCGTAGCCGGCGTTGAAAATCACTTCGGAGAATTTCTCGATCTGCTCCCAGTCCGAGCATTCGTATTGGGTGCCCGGCCACGGATTGAACGGAATGAGGTTGATCTTGGCGGGAATGCCTTTGACCAGGCGCACCAGCGCCCGCGCGTCGACCAGCGAATCATTGATGCCTTTGAGCATGACATATTCGAAGGTGATGCGCCGCGCGTTGGACACGCCGGGATAGTGGCGGCAGGCATCGAGCAATTCGCGCAGCGGATATTTGCGGTTGAGCGGCACCAGCTGATCGCGCAGCTCGTCAGTGACGGCGTGCAGCGAAATCGCCAGCATAGAGCCGATTTCCTCGCCGGCGCGCGCGATATTGGGCACCACGCCGGAGGTCGACAGCGTGATGCGCCGCTTGGAAATGCTCAAACCGTCGCCGTCGGCGACGACATTGAGGCCGTCGCGCACGGCTTCGAAATTGTACAGCGGCTCGCCCATGCCCATCATGACGACATTGGAGACGAGGCGCTTCTCGCCCTCGCCGTTTGGCGACGCCGCGCGTTGCCAATCGTTCAGCCGATCGCGCGCCAGCACGACCTGGCCGACGATCTCGCCGGGCGTGAGATTACGCACAAGGCGCTGCGTGCCGGTGTGGCAGAACGTGCAATTGAGCGTGCAGCCGACCTGACTGGAAATGCACAAGGTGCCGCGGTCGGTTTCGGGAATGTAGACGCACTCGACCTCACACGGCCGGCTGTCGGTCTCGCCGGGAAGCCGCAGCAGCCACTTGCGCGTGCCATCGACCGAGGTCTGCTCGGCGACAACCTCCGGCCGCGCCGCCGTGAAATGCTGCGCAAGCTCGGCGCGCAAATCCTTCGACAACGTCGTCATCGCGGCAAAATCTTGCGCGCCGCGCACGTAGAGCCAGTGCCAGATCTGCTGCACCCGCATGCGCTGCTGCCGCTCCGGCACGCCGATGCCGCCGAGCGCCGCGGCGAGCGCATCGCGCGTCAGGCCGACCAGCGACGGCTTGTCCGGCGCGACATATTGCTCGAGCGGCCGCTTCTCGATGAAAGCAGCGGACGCGGCGCCGTCAGTTTGAGGTGCGGCAAGCGAAGCGGTCATCAGAGTCCGTGAAGCGACATTTCACTGATAGATAATCCCTCCCCCTGGAAGGGGGAGGAGGCGAGCGAAGCGATCCAGGTGGGGGTCCGCGGCGGTGACGCTTGCGCAAGCTTCGCGGCCGCGGACCCCCACCCTCCCCTCCCCCCTTTTCAGGGGGAGGATTCAATGCTGTCTACTTGCATTCCTGTCCGACGCGGTCGAGGGCCTGGGCCAGTCCCTTGAGCGAGAACGTGTCGGTCGATTGCGTGCCCTTGGCCGAGACGCCCTTGACCACCGCGCTCTGGCCAGCGCGCATGGCATCGACCAACTGGGCTTCTTCGGCCGCGTTCTTGATCCAGGCGCCATCCTGCTGGGTATAGAGCGCGTAAGTGGTCGAGCCGACCGCGGCCGAGGCCTCGGTGCCCGGCTTGAACGGATAGCCGATGATGATCGAGACCTCGTTGCTCACCTTCTCGGCCGGGCGCGAGGAAATGAACATGTAGGTCGGATTGCGCGGCCGGTCGGGCGGAATGGTCTGCGACGACGTCGGCTTGGCGATGGCGAAGCAGACCTTCTTGCCGCCGGGCGACGCCGTATAGGCGCCCCATTCGCCGTATTGGCCAAGCAAGGTCGGCTTCACCCCGCCGATATTGGGCGGCGTGGCGGGCTTTGCTGGGGCAGCCTCCGCGGGTTTTGCAGGTTTTGCGGGCGCCGCTTCGGCGGGCTTCGCGGGCTTTGCCGGTGCTGCCTCCGCCGGGTTCGCGGGTGTGGTTTTGGGTTTTGCGGGCTTTTTTGCCGGCGCTGGCTTTGCCGGAGTTGGCGCCGCGGTATCCGCCGGGGCGGGCTCAGGCTGCTGGGCCTTGGCCGGAACGACCAAAGCCGCCCCCAAAAGTAGCGGCAGGGCAATCTGCCATCGTCGGTGGATGCGCATCAGGCCTCGCGAACACCCCTGAGCAATGGATAGCAAACCTCTCAACTTTAATCCAATTCGGCCTTTTGCGGAACGCGCTCGGTAGGCTTAGCCGGCGAGACCGGCCGGCAGCCGGTAAAGTGTGACCACCGACACAGCCAAGGCCCGTGCCGCCCCTCAGTGTTGCAGCGGTAGGCAGCGCATCTCGGCAGGCATGAGGCTTCACACACCCTCCTGTCCATTCGGGTGCGCCAGCCCAACGCGAAAGGGTGCCGGGGCGTGACCATTTGGTTTCATAGCGACGAACTCCAGCCGCGCCGCAAATATCGAGCGGGCAAAGGGCCTGAACTGGACGATCTCCTCACCGCGGTGGGCGCCCATCGCGACGACGAGGCGTTCACCGTGCTGTTCGATCATTTCCGGCCGCGGGTGCATGCTCAGATGCTCCGGCTTGGGCTGGCGCCGTTCGCCGCCGCCGACGTGACCCAGGACGTGATGGAGACGATCTGGCGCAAGGCGCATCTGTTCGACCGCCGCAAATCGGCGGCCGCCACCTGGGTGTTCCGTATCGCCTACAATCGCTGCATCGACGTCGGCCGCCGCAGCCGCGAGCACCGCTACGCAGACACGGATCTGTTCGCCATTCCCGATCCTGCCGCCGGCAGCGACGCCGGCATCGCCACCGCGCAACGGGAAGAGCACGTCCGCGCCGCGCTCGATGCCTTGCCGCACGAGCAGTTCAAAATGGTACAGCTCGCCTTCTTCGAAGGCCTTTCGCACGCCACCATCGCGGCAAGAACGAATTTACCGATCGGCACGGTGAAGTCGCGCCTGCGGCTCGCGTTCTCGCGGCTGCGCCGCGTCCTGCAGGATGCCGGCGTCAGCGAAGCTCTGCAGTTCGACTAGCCATACCGCCTCCTGAAGCTCTGTTATAAGAACAGCACGGAGGCGTCATGAAAGCTGTTCTCTGCACCCATTTCGGCACCGCCGACGAACTGGAACTGGCCGACATTCCGGAACCGCAAGCCGGGCCCGGCGAAGCCGTGGTGCGGGTCAAAGCCGCGGCGCTGAATTTTTTCGACACGCTGATCATCGCCGGCAAATATCAGTACAAGCCGCCGTTTCCATTCTCGCCGGCGGCGGAATTTGCCGGCATCGTCGAGAGCATCGGCTCAGGCGTGACCGAGTTCGTGCCGGGCGACCGCGTCATGGGTCATATGGGCTGGGGCGCGGCGCGCGAAGCTGTCGCCATCGCCGTGCGGCAACTGGCGAAACTGCCCGACGCGCTTGATTTCGAGCGCGCCGCCGGCCTCAACGTGATCTACGCCACCACGCTTTACGCGCTCCGCGACCGCGCGCAGCTCAAGCCCGGCGAGACCTTGGCCGTGCTCGGCGCCTCCGGCGGCACCGGGCTTGCGGCCATAGAGCTCGGCAAGATGATGGGCGCGCGCGTCATCGCCTGCGCCTCCTCCGACGAAAAGCTCGTCTTCGCCCGCGCCCACGGCGCTGATGCGACGGTGAATTATGCCAGCGAGGATTTGCGCGACGCGCTGCGGCGGCTCGGCGGCGAGCACGGCATCGACGTGGTCTATGACCCGGTCGGCGGCCCTTACGCCGAGCCGGCGGTGCGCTCGCTGGCCTGGCTCGGACGTTATCTGGTGGTCGGCTTTGCCGCCGGAGAAATTCCGAAACTGCCGCTCAATCTGGTGCTGCTGCGCGGCTGCGATATCCGCGGCGTGTTCTGGGGCGCGTGGCTCAAGCGCGAGCCGCAGGCGCAGCGCGCGCTCATGACCGACCTCGTCAAATGGTGTGCCGAAGGCAAGATCAGCGCTCATGTGCACGCGGTCTATCCTTTGGCCGAGACCGCGACCGCGCTCAAAGCCATCAGCGACCGCAAGGTGATGGGGAAAATTCTGCTGCGGCCATAATCACGCTTCGCCGCGCAACCGCGCCAAGGTGCGCCGTGCGGCTTCGCGATGCTCCGGCTTAATGTGCGCGTTGACGATCTTGATGGCGCCGGCAAGCACCGCCGCGTCGTCGATGAAGCCGATCACCGGAATGTAGTCGGGAATCAAATCCGTCGGCAGGGTGAAATAAGCGACCGCCCCGAGCAGCACCGCTTTGACGTGCAGCGGCGTTTGCCGGTCGAATGCGCAATAATACGCGGCGAGCAAATCTTCCGCGAACGGCAGGTCGGCCACGGCGCCTTTGAGCTTGCGCCAAAAATCGCGCCGCAGCTCCTGCTCGTTGCCAGCCATGCGGCGCGTCAGCGCCGCGATGTCCTGCCATGAGGCGGCTTGCGCTCGGAACCACATCTGCCCCTCGTCTTACGACCAGACTTGTCACGGCCAAACTTGCGGCCCGCGATAGGCCGAAAGCGATAAAATGGCGGCGGAAGGCGGCGATCGCAAGGCGGGGAACGCGGCCGTCCCCTGCCTGCCGGCGTCAGCCGGCGAGCTTATCCATGGCCTCGGCGAGCTTGACGTCGAGCGCGGTCAACCCGCCGGCATCGTGGGTCGACAAGGTCACTTCGACGTTCTTGTAGACGTTGAACCATTCGGGATGGTGATCGAGCTTTTCCGCCACCAACGCGGCCCGCGTCATGAAGCCGAAGGCCTGATTGAAATCGGCAAAGACGAATTTCTTGGTGATGGCGTCGCGATCCTTGACCTCGGTCCAGCCTTTGAGCCGGGCCAGCGCAGTCTTGCGCACTTCGCCAGAGAGTTTCTGAGCCATCTTACGAACTCCGTCTGTGCGGCCGATTGCGGCCGACCCGCGCAAAATTTTCCGGCGAGATCACGAACCGCCAAAGCCCACCACGTCGGCAACACTGCTTCAAGGGGTGTAGTTCCCGATGGCCTGCCGAGGCCTTGCCGAGGCCCTGCCGGATTTGGCCGAAATCGGCGCCTAAGTTGGGTCACAAGGCGGATCGAGACTGCTTTGGCGCCGTCCCTTGCCGGATTAACCAAAGCGGCGATTAGACCGATGAACCGGGGCTGGCGCCATGGCGTCAAAACACCCGACACGTGGTAGGATTAACCATGCCTCCCGGACTGCCGCATCAGCCTCTGGCCATGAGATTGTGGCTGTCCCGGCGTTCCGGCGGGGCCAGCGGTACCGATTCAGCGGGCCACTCGTCGGGTAGGAGCATGAGTATCGGGTCGCTCGAACATATGATGCGCAACCGATTCAGGACGTTCCTGCGCCACACTTGGCTCGTGACCATTCTCGGCACCGTCGCTCTCGGCGGCGTGGTCTGGGCGGGGTTCTATTACTCGACCAAGAACACCGTGATGCGGATTGCCACCGGGCCCGGCAGCGACAAAATCGTCCAAGTGCTGGCCAACACATTAGGGAAGAGCCACGACCGGCTGCAGTTGCAGGTCGTCACCACCGATAGCGCCAATGCCAGCGCGCAAGCCTTGAGCAACGGCAGCGCCGATCTTGCCATCATCCCGACCACCGTCGGCAAATCGCCGGATTGGCCCGTGGTCGCCATCCTGCGGCAGAACGTGATCGCGCTGATCGTGCCGACACCGCCGCCGTCGGCCACCCCGGCTCCAGCCGCCGCTGCCGCCCCGGCGCCCGCCAAGAAGGGCACAACCCCCAAGGCGACCAAGACCGCCAAGCCGGCAAAGCCAGCGAAGGCGACGAAGACCGCGAAGTCGACGAAGACCGCCAAGACCGCAAAAGACAAGGATAGCGACAGCGACGACGACGATTCCGACGACGACAGCACCAAGGACAAGGACAGCACCAAGCTCAAAGTGACGCAGCTTGCCGGCAAGCGCATCGGCATCGTCACCGGCAACGAAGCGAGCACCGATTTGCTCAACGTCGTGCTCAATCATTACGGCGTGCCGCTCGACAAGGTGCAGCTGTCGCAAATCGATCCGGCCAATCTCGCCGAAGCGGTGCAAAAAAATACCGTCGATGTGATTTTCGTCGCCGGTGCCGCGACCGGGGCCGCCATCAGCGACGCGGTCAAGGCCGCGACACAGAACGGCGTGGCGCCGACCTTCATCGAAATCGACCAGGCGGACGGCATCGCCAAACGCAATATCGCCTTCGATTCGATCGATATCGACGCCGGCACCTTCGGCGGCATTCCGCCGACGCCGGACGACAAGCTGACCAGTCTCAGCTTCCCGGAATATCTGGTGGCGCGCAAATCGTTCGACCATGCCGCCATCGCGGACGTGGCGAAGGTGATCTACACGTCGCGGTTGGCGATCGCCGCGCAGCTTAACGGCGACGTCAAGATCGAGGCGCCCTCGACCGACAAGGACGCCGATGCCTTGGTGCACCAAGGCGCGCTGGATTATCTGAACGACGATCAGAAGACCTTCTTCGACAAATACGGCGATGACATTTTCTACGGCATGCTGATCTTCCCGGTGTTCGGATCGGCCATCGCCGGATTGGCGAGCTATCTGCGCGCCGACAGCCGCACCCGCCGGCTGCGGCTCCTGCAAAAGGTGCTCGACCTGGTCCGCAAGGTCCATGCCGCGCAAACGCTCGAGGCCATCGAGCATCTGCAAATCGAGGCCGACAACCTGGTGATCGCCATCATCCATCTCAGCGAACACGAGGAGTTCGACGAGTCGGTGCGCATGTCGTTCTCGTTTGCGCTCGACCAATTGCGCTTTGCCATCGCTGCGCGCCGTACCGCGATCCTCGACCACGCCGAAGGCGGCGCGGAAGCCCCCGCAAGCACCGGCACCACGGACACCAAGGCCGCCGCCGCTTAAAGCGGCATTGGAACCTGGAACTGTCCCCAACAAGTCCACGACAGAGTCATCCTGTCGTCGCATAACGTTCGAGTCTTCGTCAGAATCAACGCGCATTTTCCGCCGCGTTGCGACGCGGAGGCCCAATGGCAATGCGACGTCGCGCGGCGCTCACGCGTCGCGCGCTCTTGAAGACCGCGACCGCGTCGGCGGCTCTCACCGCGGTCGGCGGCCTGGCACAGCCCTCGCTGAGCTTCGCACCGGACCGGGCGCAGATCAGCCACGGCGTGCAATCGGGCGACGTCTCGGTCGATTCCGGCGTGGTCTGGGCGCGTGCCGACCGCCCTTCGCGCATGCTGGTCGAAGTCGCGACCACCGACAGCTTCCGCGATATCAGGAGCGCGGTGTTCGTCGACGCGTTGCCGGAAGCCGATTTCACCGCCAAGGCGCTGCTCGAAAATCTGCCGCCGGACCAGGACATCTTCTATCGCTTGAGCTTCCAGGATCTGTCTTCGGCGGTATTCGGCGAGGCGCAGACCGGCCATTTCCGCACGCCGTCGAAGGAACGGCGCTCGGTCTCGTTCCTGTGGTCGGGTGACACCATGGGCCAGGGCTGGGGCATCGATGCGGCGCGCGGCGGCATGCGCAGCTACGCCACCATGCGCAACAATCAGCCCGACTTCTTCATCCATTGCGGCGACAATATTTACGCCGACTGCCCCATCACGGCGGAGAAGACACTGCCCGACGGCGGCATCTGGCGCAGCATCGTCACCGAGGAGAAGTCGAAACCGGCCGAGACGCTTGCCGACTATCGCGGCAACTACAAATACAATCTGCTCGACGGTAATCTGCGCGCGTTCAACGCCGCGGTGCCGACGTTTGCGCTGTGGGACAACCACGAAGTGATGGAGAGCTGGTGGCCGGACGAGCCGCTGCTGCAACGACCGCCCGGCGAGAAGAACACGCTCGCCTTTGCCGCGCGCGCCCGCCGCGCCTTTCACGAATTCCTGCCCGTGCGCGAGACCATGGCGGAGCCCGGCCGCGTCTATCGCAAAATCGCCTACGGCCCGCTGCTCGACGTGTTCATGCTCGACATGCGCAGCTATCGCGGCCCCGATGGGCCGCACACCGACAGCATCTTGCGGCCCGACGACTATCTGCTCGGGCCGCAACAGGTGGCGTGGCTCAAACGCGAATTGGCGCGCTCGCAGGCGACGTGGAAGGTGATCGCCGCCGATACGCCGATCGGTTACGTGGTCAACACCACCGGCATCGAGCACGCCGACGGCCCGCGCGGCCGCGGGCTGGAGATCGCCGATCTATTGTCGTTCATCAAACATGCCGGCATCCGCAATACGCTGTGGCTCACTGCCGATCTGCACTACACCGCGGCGCATTACTACGATCCAAACCGTGCGGTGTTCCAAAACTTCGAGCCGTTCTGGGAATTCGTCTCCGGGCCGCTCCATGCCGGAACCTGGACGCCGGAACCGATGGAACGCACTTTTGGCCCGCAGGTCATGTTTCAGAAAGCGTCCAGCAAGGAGCAAGGCGACAATCTCGCACCATGCTATGGGCTGCAATTCTTCGGCCACGTGGCGATCGACGGGGCGACCGAGACACTGACAGTGACGCTCAAGGACGTCGCGGATCGCGCGCTGTGGTCCACGACACTCGATCCGGCGCCGCCGGTGCCGGCGCACGTGACGATGCGATTATAGTTTCACGCCGATTTGCGCAACGGCTGGGACTCCAGCTTCCGCTCACGCTTAAGCGTCGAGTAAAACGAGGCGTTCTGGTCGCCGCGCAGCGCCTCGCGCGAAAATTCGATCAAATGATAGGCCGCAAATCCTATGCCCAGCACCGCATCGATCTGACCGCGGCGCAAGGCATGACGCGCGGCGCGCCAGAACGGCCGCCGGTAATCCGCCAAAAATCCGACGCGAAACGCGATATTGAACGCCAGCACCAGCGCGTTGCGCAGATTGGCGATGGTGAGCTTGCCGCGCGCCGGGGCGATCATGCGGTTGGCGAATGTGGCGTCGACCTGATGGGTGAAGCGCGCGAACAGCCGCTCGGGATCGTAGGCATAGGCGATGCAGCGCCGCCACGTCGCCACCACCTCGTCATAGGGGCGCAGGAATCGCACATTGCTTTCGAGGCCGGCGTCATCGGTGATCAATCGGCCGTCGCGTTGCAGGCGATCCCACAACGGCGTGCGCGGCAGCGCCTGCAACAGGTTGATGGTGAGGATCGGAATCTGCGACAGATCGATGAAAGCCTTGAGTCGACTTTCGCTGTCGGCCGTATCGGTGTCGAGACCGAGAATGATGCCGGAGGTGACTTCGAGCCCGTAGCTGTTGAGCGTGTTGATCGCCTCCATCATCGGCAGTGAGGCGTTGTGCTCTTTGCGCATGGCTTTGAGCGCATCGGCGTCCGGCGTTTCGATACCGACGAAGACGGTGAGGAATTGCGCCTCGCGCATCAGCGCAAGAATCTCGGTTTGCTTGGCGAGATTGAGCGTCGCCTCGCAGGCAAATTGCAGCGGATAACCGTGCTTGCGCTGCCAGGCAATCAGATGCGGCAGCATCTCGCGCGCCGCTTTGCGGTTGCCGATGAAATTGTCGTCGACGAAATAAACGACCGGCGGACGAAACGACTGGGCCAGCATCGCGTCCAGTTCGGCGGTGATCTGCTCCGGCGTCTTCAGCCGCGGCTGCCGGCCGTAGAGCGCGGGGATGTCGCAGAACTCGCAGCGATACGGGCAGCCGCTGGAGAATTGCAGGCTGCCGATCAGATAACGGCCAAGCCGGATCAGATCGTAGGCCGGCAGCGGGAAGTCGGACAACGGCAGGCGCTCGTTGGTTTCAAAACGCCGCTGCGCCAAAGGGGCCGCGACACTGTCGTCGAGGCAGGCGATGAGCCGGTCGGTGGCGTCGCCGATCTCGCCGATGTGGAGATAATCGAAGTCCGGATAAAGCTCGGGCGCGCCGGAAACCGAGGCGCCGCCCAGCACCGTGACCTTGCCCGCCGCCTTAGCGCGCGCCGCAATATCGTGCATCTGCGGCGCCTGGATATGCATGCCGCTGACCATGACGATATCGGCCCAGGCGAAATCGGCCGCCTTGGCCGGCGCGATATTCTCGTCGATGAAGCGCACCGGCCACGACGCCGGCAGGTAGGCGGCGATCAACAGCAGCCCCTGCGGCGGCATGAAGGCGCGGACCCGGTACATCAGGCGAAAAGCGTGGGCAAACGTGCCGAATGACGGCGTGTAAGCCGGGAAGACGCAAAGGACGCGTCTTTCACTCGAGATAGGTAATGAGCAGCGCATGAAACATCCGGCCGGCATGGCAATATTAAGCGAACGCCCAGCGCCTCGTCGAGTTTCATCCGCTTCACGTGTTGGTGCGTTTCGCCGATTGCTTCCGGGCGGAAAGTGACTATATACCGGGCCTGAACGGCGGGCCCCTCGGGGCTCGTTTTGGTTTTCAGCCCCAAAAACACGGCCCCATAGGCCCCATGAATCTGCGCAATATCGCCATCATCGCCCACGTCGACCACGGCAAGACCACCCTGGTCGACCGTTTGCTGCAGCAATCCGGCTCGTTCCGCGAGAACCAGCGGGTGGCGGAGCGGGCGCTCGATTCCAACGACCTGGAGCGCGAGCGGGGTATCACCATCCTGGCCAAAGCGACCTCGCTGGTCTGGAAGGACACCCGCATCAACATCGTCGATACCCCCGGCCACGCCGATTTCGGCGGCGAGGTCGAGCGCATCCTCAACATGGTCGACGGCGCGCTGGTCCTGGTCGATGCCGCCGAGGGGCCGCTGCCGCAGACCAAATTCGTCGTCATCAAGGCGCTCAAGATGGGGCTGAAACCCATCGTTGTCATCAACAAGGTCGACCGCTCCGACGCCCGCCCCACCGAAGTCGCCAACGAGGTTTTCGACCTGTTCGCCGCCCTTGACGCAACCGAGGAGCAGCTCGATTTCCCGATCCTGTACGGCTCGGCCAAACAGGGCTGGATGGCGGCCAGCGCCGAAGGCCCGAAAGACCGGGGCATGGCGCCGCTGTTCGATCTCGTCGTCCGCCATGTCGCGCCGCCGAAGATCGAGGACGGCCCGTTCCGCATGCTGGGCACGATTCTCGAAGCCAATCCCTATCTCGGCCGCGTCGTCACCGGCCGCATTTTCGCCGGCGCGATAAAACCGAATCAACCGGTCAAGGTTTTGGATCGCAACGGCAACCTGATCGAGGAAGGCCGCGTCACCAAGGTGCTGGCCTTCCGTGGCCTGGAACGGGTCCCGATCGAAGAAGGTACCGCCGGTGACATCATCGCCATCGCCGGCCTGCCCGACGCCTTCGTTTCGCACACGCTGTGCGCGCCGGAAGTCACCGAGCCGCTGCCGGCGCAGCCGATCGATCCGCCGACCTTGACCATGACGTTCCGCATCAACGATTCGCCGCTCGCCGGCACCGAGGGCGACAAGGTGCAGAGCCGCGTCATCCGCGACCGTCTGCTGCGCGAAGCCGAAGGCAACGTGGCGCTGCGGATTTCGGAATCCACCGAGAAGGATTCCATGGAAGTCGCCGGCCGCGGCGAATTGCAGCTCGGCATTCTCATCGAGACCATGCGGCGCGAAGGCTTTGAGCTTTCGGTATCGCGACCCAAAGTGCTGTTCCAGCATGATCCGTCCGGCGAACTGCTCGAACCGATCGAGGAAGTGCTGATCGACGTTGACGAGGGTCACTCCGGCATCGTGGTGCAGAAGATGTCGGAGCGCAAAGGCGAACTGATCGAGATGCGCCCGTCCGGCGGCGGCCGGGTGCGGCTGATCTTCTTCGCGCCGACGCGCGGGCTGATCGGCTATAACGGCGAGCTCCTCACCGACACCCGCGGCACGGCGGTGATGAACCGGATGTTCCACGCCTACGGCCCGCACCGCGGTGAAATCACCGGGCGGCGCAACGGCGTGTTGATCTCCACCGACCAGGGCGAAGCCGTCGCCTATGCGATGTGGAACCTGGAAGACCGCGGCCCGATGATGATCGAGCCTGGCTGGAAGGTGTATCGCGGCATGATCGTCGGCGAGCACACCCGCGGCAATGACCTCGAGGTCAACGTGCTCAAGGGCAAGAAGCTCACCAACATCCGCACCCATTCCAAGGACGAGATGATTCGGCTCACGCCGCCGATCCGTATGACCTTGGAAAAGGCGCTGGCCTATATCGAGGATGACGAATTGGTCGAGGTGACGCCGAAATCGATTCGGCTGCGCAAGAAGCTGCTCGACCCGGTCGACCGCAAGCGCAGTGAGCGGCGCAAGGAAGCCGAGCGCGTCTGACCCGCGTCCAATTATGACACAGCCGGAGCCGCTTACCTGCGGCATCGCGTGCCCGTGACGCGCGAAAAATCGTTTTCTCGCCCAAACTCTCGCTAAACAGCGCGCCATTGGCGGCGAAACCGGCTGACCGTTGCGCTTCTGCAACAGCCTGTCGAGATTACGCATTGATCGCTATTTTTTGCCCCTTCCGGCGATAGACGGCTCGCGCGATTGGGCTAATAATCCACACCGTTAACGCTTCGTGACTCTCGGTACTTGAAGGCAACTGAATCGCTTGCTTTGATCGCATCATGAGCACAATCCTCATCGAGATTCGCCGCGCCAAGGCATCTGATGCCCCGGCTGTCGCATCTGCCCATGATGAGGCTTGGCGGATGGCGTATCAGGGCATCATCCCCGGCACCGAGCTCGAAAAGCTGATCAACCGCCGCGGTCCGGCGTGGTGGGACAGCGCGATCCGCAAAGGCAGCCGCATCGCGCTCCTGCAATTCGGCGACAAGATCGCGGGCTACGCCAATTACGGCCGCAACCGCGCGCGCAGCCTGTACTACGACGGCGAAATCTACGAGCTCTATCTGCGGCCGGAATTCCAGGGGCTCGGCTTCGGCCGAAGGCTATTCACCGCGGCGCGCCGCGACCTCGCACAGAGCGCGCTGAAATCGCTGATCGTGTGGGCGCTGTCGGAAAACGAAAACGCGGTGGAATTTTATCGCGCGCTCGGCGGCAAGGCGGTGGCGCGCTCGTCGGAAAAGTTCGGCACCCGCGTGCTCGACAAAGTCGCCTTCGGCTGGAACAGCTAAATCGGACGACGGACATCTGACGACGGACGACAGTTTGGAGCGTCCTTCTTATCTGTCGTCTGTCGTCCGCCCTCTGTCGTCATTCCTCAGACATCGGGAGCCTGCAGGCCAACCTGCTCACACGCCGCGCGCAGCGTGTTGGCGAGCAGGCAGGCGATCGTCATCGGCCCGACGCCGCCCGGCACCGGCGTGATCGCACCGGCGACTTCGACGGCTTCGGCGAAATACACGTCGCCGACGAGGCGCGATTTGCCGCCGTCGGCGGCGACGCGGTTGATGCCGACATCGATGACGGTCGCGCCCGGCTTGATCCAGCCGCCGCGGACGAATTCGGGGCGGCCGATGGCGGCAAACAAGAGATCGGCGCGCTCGCACAGGCCGGCCAGATCCCGGGTGCGCGAATGGGCGATGGTTACTGTGGCGTTCTCGGCGAGCAAGAGCTGCACCAGCGGCTTGCCGACAATGTTGGAGCGGCCGATCACCACCGCATCGAGCCCGCTCAACGACGCATGCACCGCCTTGGCGAGCTTGATGCAGCCGACCGGGGTGCACGGTGCCAGCGCCGGCAATCCCGAGGCCAGCCGTCCGGCGTTGAGCGGATGAAATCCGTCGACGTCCTTGGCCGGATCGACGGCGGCGATGATGCGCGACGCATCGATCTGGGGCGGCAGTGGCAACTGCACCAGGATGCCGTGCACAACGGCATCGGCGTTGAGCTCGCCGATAAGGCCGAGGAGCTCGTTAGCGCTGGTCGTGGCCGGCAGATGAAAGTCGAACGGCTTCATGCCGACTTCGACGACGGCACGCGATTTGCTGCCGACATAGGCTTTGCTCGCCGGATTTTCGCCGACCAGGATCACCGCCAGGCCGGGAACGAGATCATGCGCGGCCGCAAGCCGCCGCGTCTCCGCCGCCACGGCGGCACGCAATTGCGCGGCGATCGCCTTGCCGTCGATGATGCGGGCGGTCACGGTGTTCAGAAGACGTTCGGCAGGATGTAAAGCGCGATCACGTAACGAATGAATATGATGATCAGGAACAAGATCACCGGCGAAATATCGATGCCGCCGAGATTGGGCATCATGTTGCGGATCGGGCGCAATGCCGGCTCGGTAATGCGATAGAGAAAATCGCCGATCATATGAACGACTGGATTGCGCGTGTTCACCACATTGAACGCCACCAGCCAGGAAAAGATCGCCATCGCGATCACGATCCAGATGTAGAGTTCGAGGGCCAGATCGATGACGAGGAATAGGGCGCGCATGGCTTTGGATTCGCTGGTGAAGCTGACGGAACCTAGCGGCTTAAAACGGCGCGAACAAGCCGAGCCAAAAAGCCTTTGATTCAAGGCCCTTGGATTCAAGGCCTTGGGTTCAGATGGAAAGCGGGGGCTTGGTGGAGCCGAGGGGAGTTGAACCCCTGACCTCCTCATTGCGAACGAGGCGCTCTCCCAACTGAGCTACGGCCCCGCCAATCGGCAAAATAGCGCCTTCCGGCGAGTGCGGCCATTTAGGACTGCCGCCCCATGCTGTCAAGGATAGAGCCCATGAACCGGCTGCCGCCAAGAGCCGACCAAGCCGCATGCACGGAACGCTGGAGCTGACCAAGCGCGCCGCCGCGCGGCGGCCCTCGATCAAGGCGAGAATTATCGCACTCGCCGTCCTCGCCGGCATTGTTGCCGGCGCCGTGCTGGTTTACACGCCGCTGGGCGACCGGTTACTGACTTTTCCCGGCTTCACATATTCCAAGGATTGCGGCTAGCTCGCAATCAGCGGCCGCAATGACAAGCGAAAAAAGTTCGACTGTCGATCTCTTGCGCCACGGCGCCTATGTCCGCTTCCTCTATGTGCGGATTGCGGCGTCGATCGCGCTGCAGGTCCAGGCCGTCGCCGTCGGCTGGCTGATGTACGACCTGACGCGCAGCCCATTCCAGCTCGGCCTGGTCGGGTTGGTGCAATTCATTCCGGGCGTCGGGCTGTTTCTGGCCACCGGTCACGCGGCGGATCGCTACGACCGCCGCACCATTGTTTTCATGGCGCAGGTCTTCGAGGCGCTTGCTGTCGCGGTGCTGGCGTTCGCCGCCGCGACCGGCCGGCTGACACCGCATCTCCTGCTCGCCATGGCGTTCTGCGTCGGCATTGGCCGCGCCTTCGAACAGCCGAGCCTGCAAACGGCGCTGCCGAATATCGTGCCGGCGAGCGTGCTGCCGCGCGCGATTGCGGGCTCGACCTCGGCGGCGCAGATCGCCATCGTTGCCGGGCCGGCGCTCGGCGGCTTCCTGATCGCGCTCAGCCCGACGCTGGTCTTCGCCATCTGCGCGTTGCTGTGGCTTTCCGCCGGGATCGTCATGCGCAGCATCGTCATGGAACGGCGCGTCGCGCTGCGCGAACCGGTCGATCTCAAGCGGCTGTTCAGTGGCCTCGTCTTCATCGGCCAGCACAAGGTCGTGCTCGGCGCCATTTTGCTGGATCTGTTCGCCGTGTTGCTTGGCAATGCCACGGCGCTGCTGCCGATCTTCGCGCGCGACGTTTTCATGTCAGGCCCGCTGAGTTTTGGCATGTTGCGCGCGGCGCCGGCGGCCGGCGCGCTGGTCACCGGGCTGACGCTGACGCATTGGCCGCTGGCGCGGCGGGTCGGGCATATCATGTTCGTCGCGGTGGCGATTTTCGGCACCGGGACGATCCTGCTGGCGCTGTCGCCTACGCTGCCGTTTGCCATGGGGGCGATGTTCATCGTCGGCGCTTCGGATACTGCGAGCGTGGTGATCCGGCAATCGCTCCTGCTTCTGCACACGCCGGATCAGATGCGCGGCCGGGTCTTTGCGGTGGGTTCGATGTTCACCGGCACCTCGAACCAGCTCGGCGACTTCCGCGCCGGCGCCGCGGCGGCGGCCTTCGGCACCATTCCCGCGGTGCTGATCGGCGGCTGTTGCACCATCGCGGTGGTGCTGGTCTCGACCCGGATTTTCCGCGAGCTTTATCAGGCCGATCGCTTTGAACCGGCCAAGTCTTAGCCCTGAACAAGCCTTAGCCCTGGAACGGAAATGCCTATTGGGGCATCATAATCACGACCCAATGCGCTGTTTCACTCCGGGGTGCTTGGAAGGATCAAACATGCGTCCCCGTATTGCTCTCATGAAATGGATTGCCGCTTGCGGCCTGCTTTTGCTCGGCTGCGTCTGTGCATCCGCACAAACCACGGCGCCGTGCGGCGGCGATTTCGGTGCTTGGCTGCAAGGCGTCAAGACGGAAGCCGCCGCGCAGGGCATTTCGCAGCGCGCCATCCAATCAGGGCTCGGTGGCATCACCCCCGATCCGGCCGTCATCGCCCGCGACCACGCCCAGGGCGTGTTCCGGCAGAGCTTTGAGCAATTCTCCGGCCGCATGATACCGCCGCGGCTCGCCCGCGGCGCCAAGATGCTTGCCCAATACGGCCCGATCTTCAGCAAGATCGAGCAGCAGTACGGCGTGCCGGGCGCGGTCATCGTCGCCATCTGGGGGCTGGAGACCGACTACGGCGCCGGCAACGGCAACTTCGCCACCATCCGCTCGCTCGTTTCGCTGGCCTACGATTGCCGCCGGCCGGACAAGTTCCGCGGCGAGATATTTGCCGCGCTCAAGATCGTCGACCGCGGCGACATGGCGCCGGCCGACATGCACGGCGCCTGGGCCGGCGAGATCGGGCAGACCCAGTTCCTGCCGTCGTCCTATCTGAAATTCGCCGTGGACTACGACGGCAACGGCCGCCGCGATCTCATCCACAGTGTGCCCGACGTGCTGGCCTCGACGGCGAATTATCTCAAAGGCTACGGCTGGCAACGCGGCCAGCCGTGGGACGAAGGCACGCCCAATTTCCAGGTGCTGCTGCAATGGAACGCGTCGCAGGTCTACACCAAGACCGTCGCCGCCTTCGCCCAGCAGCTCGCTGACAGCCGCTAGGATCTAATAAGCGCTGAGCAGATCGATCTTGGCATTGGCCAGGATCAGGCGTTTGGACAGGATGCCGGCGAGGTTGCGCGCGATGCGCTCGGCGGCATGGGGGTTTTCCACGCGGAATTTATTGAATTCCTCGATCGGCAATTCCAGGCATTGCACGGCAGTGTCGGCCCACACATCGGCCGACCGCCGGTCTTCGAGTAGCGCCATTTCGCCGAATTCCATGCCCTGGTCGAGGCTCGCGAGCCGCACGCCGCTCGGCAGCTTCACGCTGACCATGCCGCTTTGCAAAAAGAACAACGACGACGCCGGCTCCTCGGCGGCGACGATGCGCTGTCCGGCGCCATAACGGCGCACGGCACCGAGCGCCGCAATCCCGGCAATCTCATCATCGGTGAGGCCGGACAGCAGCGCCTGTTCTTTCAGATGCGCGCTGTCCTTGAGCGCGACATAGCCGCCGTAGCGGAAGATGACCTGGTCTTCAGTCCATTCGAGCGCTTCGTCCAGCACGGCAAACGTGCGCGCGCCGGCAATCTCGGCGACGAGCGGCTTGATGACGGCCCAGATCTGCGAACTCGGCTCGATGCCGGTGAGGATCGCCTTGGCGGTGCCGGCGGTCAGGCTGCGCAGGATATCGGCGAGCAACAGCCCGCCGGCGCTGGTGATCGAGGCGACGCGGCGGAAATCGACGATCAAAAGCGGCGTCGGCTTTTCCGCGAGCTTGCGCGACACGTAGTCGATGGTAGCGAAGGTGAGCGCGCCGACCAGCTCGATGATGCGGACGTCGTCGTGATGCTCTTCCAGAATCTGCTGATCGCGCGGCTGCCGGCTTCGCCGCGAGGCGATGCCGCCGATGTTGTAATCGGCGATGATCGAGGTGCGCACGTCGCCGGAACGATTGAGCATGTGCAGGCCGAAATGGGTCGACAGCATCTCGCAGACTTTCAGTCCGCGCACGCTGTTGCCGTGATCGTCGAGCGGCGGCGAGAAGGTGCCGAGCCCGAGCTGTGCCGGCAGCGCCGCGACGATGCCGCCGCCGACGCCGCTCTTGGCCGGCATGCCGACGCGATAGACCCACTCGCCGGCATAGTCGTACATGCCCGAACTGGTCATGATCGACAGCGTGCGCGCCACCGTATAGGGCTTCATCACCGCTTCGCCGGTGACCGGATTGACGCCGTTATTGGCGAGCGTCGCCGCCATGACGGCGAGATCGCGCGCCGTGACCAGCACCGCGCATTGGCGGAAATAGACGTCGAGCACCGCGTTGACGTCGCCATCGACCACCGCATAATTGCGCAACAGATAGGCGATGGCGCGATTGCGGTCGCCGGTTTCGCGCTCGGAGAGAAAGACCTGTTCATCGATGCCGAGCTCGCGGCCGGCAAAGCGGCCGAGCGCTGCGCGGATGAATTCGAACGCTTCGGCGCCCTTGGCTTTGTGGATCAGACCGGAGCAGGCGATGGCGCCGGAATTGACCATCGGATTATAGGGCCGGTTGTCGGGGCGCAGCCGGATCGAGTTGAAGGCGTCGCCGCTCGGCTCGACCCCGATCACCGCCTCGACCCGCTCGGCGCCGAACATTTCCAGCGCCAGCGCAAAAACGAAGGCTTTTGAGATCGACTGGATGGTGAAGGGCACGGTGCTGTCGCCGACTTCGTAGACGTGGCCGTCGATCGTGGCAAGGCTGACGCCGAAATAGCGCGGATCGACCTTCTTCAGCTGCGGAATGTAGTCGGCGACGGCGCCGCTGGTGTCGTCGCGAAATTGCCCGTGGCAGTCGATCAGAAATCGATGCAGCGGCGATGCGGCCGTCGGCAGCGCAAGGCCGCCGGCGCCCGGCAGATCATGTGAGTGCATTGTCGGTGTAGCCCCCTGAAGGCGGATTATGCCGCCTTCCGGCGTCGCTGAAAAGTCAGGGAATGCCGGTCAGGCCTGCGACATCCAGTGCTCGAGAAAGACGCTGAGCCACGCGCGTGCCGTGTAGTCGTACACCGCGCGATCGGCGAAGTGGCTGTCGCGCGGTTTTGCACCGGGAAGCTGCATGCGGTCGTGGCCCCGCGTTGTCCACTTGTGCATCATGGCGTGGGTCACGTCGGGATGAAATTGCAACGCGTAGCCCGAACCGTAGCGGATCGCCTGCACCTCGAAGATGTCGCCTTCGGCCAATAGCTCGGCGCCGCGCGGCAGGTCGAAACCTTCGCGGTGCCATTGGTAGACGCATTCCGGCCAGTGCGCGACGACGGCAAGCCCCGCGGCGGTGGGCCGGATCGGGTAGTAGCCGATCTCGGCGCGGCCCTCGGGATGGCGAAACACTTTGCCGCCGAGCTGGCGCGCGAACATTTGCGCGCCGAGACAGATGCCGAGATAGGGCTTGTTGTCGCGCAGCGGCACCGCGGTCCAATCGATCTCGCGGCGGATGAAATCGTCCTGGTCGTTGGCACTCATCGGACCGCCGAAGATGATGCCGGCTGAATGATCGGCCATGGTTTGCGGCAGCGGATCGCCGAACCGCGGCCGGCGCACGTCGAGCCGGTAGCCAAGCCCGCGCAAGGCATTGCCGACGCGACCGGGCGTGGAATGCTCCTGGTGCAGAATGATCAGGATCGACTGCTGCATGATCTATCGATTCGAACGTGCGCGAAACACGTCCTATCGCGTTCGCCTGCGATTTTGGAGGGGGTCTATGAATTGCGCATATGCCGCTCGATCATCGGCATCACGAGCGCATGCGGCGTCAGGCGCAAGAGCGCCACCGCGAGCTTGTTGGCGAGGCCGGCGACGACGACGCGTTTGCCCCGCATAAAACCGTCGTAGCCGATTTGCGCCACGCAATCCGCCGACAGCGTCAGAATCTGCTGCGAGCGATCGACCGGCATACCGGAGCGGGCCTGGAATTCGGTCGGCACCGGCCCCGGACACAGCGCGGTGACCCGAATGCCGCGGTGCTTGAGCTCCTGATGCAGCGCCTCGCTGAATGACAGCACATAGGCCTTGCTGGCGTAATAGACCGCCATGCCGGGGCCGGGCAGGAAGGCGGCGACCGACGCTACGTTGAGAATGCCGCCGCGATGACGGGCGAGGCTGTCGACAAAGGCCAGCGACAGTTCGGTGAGCGCGCGGATGTTGAGATCGATCATGCCGAGCTGTTCGGCATGGCTGAGATCGGCGGCCGTGCCGGCCAATCCGAAGCCCGCATTGTTGACCACGATCGCCGGCTCGAGGCCGCGCGACGCAAGCTCAGCCGCAATGCGCGCGACCGCATCGCGTTGTTCGAGATCGATCGCCAGCACCGCCGGCCGCGGCCGGCCGGCGGCCGCGATTGCATCGGCGAGCGCGATGAGGCGATCTTCGCGCCGCGCCACCAGAACGAGCTCGTGGCCGTGTCGGGCAAAAACGCGCGCCAGTTCCGCGCCGATGCCGGCCGAAGCGCCGGTGATGAGCGTGACCGGTTTCACGTGTCGCCGCCGACGCGGCGGCGCAGCGCGATGCGCTCGTGCGCCGACACGCCGAGCAGATCGGCGGCGCGCCAGATCAGATTATCCTCGAGCTCGTCGCGCTGGCCGTCGGCATAGACGATCTCCCACATCATCTCGACGATCTTGGCGCGGCCGTCGTCATCGAGCGCGCGGTTGAGCTGATGGGTGAAATGATAGAGGTCGACTGCCTCGTGCTCGGCGGCGGTGGCCTTGGTGATCAATTCGTCGGTCGTGGCATCGTCGAGAGCGAAACGCTGTTTGATCACGGCGTGGAGCTTGTCGCGCTCGCTTTGCGACATTTCGCCGTCGATCGCCGCGGCGTGCACCAGCATGGCTGCTGCGGCGAGCCGGTAATCATCCTCGGCGAATTGATCGGGATGTTTTTCGCCATCGACGAATTCGGCAATGAAGCTCTTGAACGATTCGAACATGAAATTTCCCGCTGGGGCGGCCGGTTTCGGCGCGACCTCAATCCCACCTACATATCGCGACGTAAAGCGGGCCGTTCAAGGCTTGGTTTGCACGTAACCCGCGGGCCCTTACTGGATGGCCTGGCCGTTATGGTAGCTCTCTTCGAGCAATTGCAGATTGGCCTGGACGTAGGGGTTGGCCGGGTCCTTGGCGCGGGCTTCTTCGAGCTTCTTGTGGGCACGGGTGTAGTCGCCGCGCAGCATGTAGGAGAAGCCCTGGTCGTTGAGGATTTCGGCCGTCGGGCCGACGAGGCGCAGCGCCGCCGCATAGGCGCGGTCGGCGAGATCGAAACGGTGCAGGCGGTCGTAGGACGCGGCGAGGCCGACCCAGGCCCCGGCATCGTTCGGATGCTTTTCCACGGCGGTGCGGAAGCTCTTCTCGGCGAGACCGAAATTGTTGCTGCGGAAATATTTCTTGCCGCGCTGCACGTCGTCGTTGGGATCGTCGCCGGCGAGGCCGGGATGCGACAGCGGCGCCACCGGCTCGCCGCTCGGTCCTGGTTCAGCCGGCTGCGTCAGCACGGAGCCGGTCGTGTCGCCGCCATCGACGGAGGCGGTTTTGTCTTTTTTCGACGGCCACAGATCGCTGAGGATGCCGGTGACGCCGCCATCTTTGGGCGCTGCGCTTGCCGTCTCGTCGCCGAGTTTCGGCGCGGTCGAGCAGGCGCCTAACCCCATCAGGCACGCCGCCCCGACGATCAGGATCCGCGCCACTCGGATACTCATCACGCGCTCCGGACCACAACC
>JBAUYI010000044.1:0-14148 GCA_049584715.1 Xanthobacteraceae bacterium | reverse complement strand
GGTTCGGCGATGACGTGGGGCGAGGAGGTTTATTTCGATATCCCCGTAAACGTGCCGCGCGAAAAAGACGCGCGCGCGGTGGTGACGCCGGGCGAGATCGCTTATTGGCCCGACGGCCACGCCATCGCGCTCGGTTTTGGCCGCACGCCGATCTCTCAAGGCGATGAGACGCGGCTCGCCAGCCCCTGCAATATCTGGGCGAAGGCGCTCGGCGACGTGAAGACGCTGGCCAAGGTGAAGGCTGGCACGAAGATCAAGGTGACGGCGGTTGGCTAGCCGATGCATCCTTTTGGCGTTGCAGGGCGTTGCGGCGTGCCAGCGACAGCATCAAATCCCAGGCGTTGCGCATGTTGACCACGAGCAGCAAGAGCGCCGCGCCCGCCAGCACATTGAGGCCGGCCTCGGATCGGTGGAATACGAGCCACGCCGCGACCAGTCCGGCAGAATAGGCGGCCACCGGCGCGCAGCCATACGCCAGGCGATCCGGCAAATCGGAAATCGAGTGCCGGAACACCCGCACCGCGACGAAGATCGAATAGACCAGGCTGCCGAGTGCGGCGACAGCGATGACGATGGAAAATATCGTCGGGCTCTGCTCGGGCACCAGCGCGATGAGACTGAGGAACAAGATGTTGGCGTAGTGGAAGACGACCGGGCTCATGAAGGTGCGCGTGCCGTCGGCGGTTTCGGCCGTGAAGACGTTCGCCAGGATCGAGGCCGCCACGAACAACAGCGCCACCAGCGCCGCCGCGGCGGTGCCGATCAGCGCATAGAATTCATGCCACGGCTCAAGCATCGGAGTGCGTCACCCGCGTCCGACGAACGGCATCAAATTCGCCATCACGGTCATGAACAGCACATTGGTGTCGAGCGGCAGGCCTGCCATGTAGACCACGGCGCGGCCGACGTCGTCGGCGGCCATGCGCGGCTCGATCATCTTGCGGCCGTCGGGCTGCGGCACGCCGTCGCCTTGCACCATGCGGTCGGTGAGCGGGGTCGCGGCATTGCCGATGTCGATCTGGCCGCAGCAGATGTTGTACGGCCGGCAGTCGAGCGAGGTCTGCTTGGTCAGCCCGGTGACGGCGTGCTTGGTCGCCGTATAGGCGGCGGCGCCCGGCCGCGGCGTGTGCGCGGAGATCGAGCCGTTTTTGATGATGCGGCCGCCGCGCGGATCTTGCGCTTTCATGATGCGGATCGCTTCCTGGGTGCACAGGAAGACGCCGGTGAGATTGGTGGCGACCACGGCCTGCCATTTGTCGAACGGCATGTCTTCGATCGAGGTCGACGGCGTGCCGATGCCGGCATTGTTGAAGAGCAGGTCGAGCCGGCCGTAAGTCGCCTTGGTCTTGGCGAACAGCGCCTTGATCGAGGCCGGATCGGCGACGTCGGTTTGCACGGTCAGCGCCGCGCCCGGCGTCTGTGCGCCTTCCTTGGCGACCGCGTCGAGCATCTCCTGGCGCCGGCCGGCGAGCACCACGGTGTAGCCCTCGCGCATCAGCGCCAAGGTCACCGCGCGGCCGACGCCAGTGCCGGCTCCGGTTACGATTGCGATTTTCTGGGTCATCGGCGTCTCTCCGTATGCAATGCCTGTCATCGTCCGCGAAGGCGGACGACCCAGTATCCTCATGGCTTGCGATTGTACACTACCGCCGGCGATTACTGGGTGCCCGCCTTCGCGGGCATGACAGCGTCAGCTCGCCAGCGCCACTTCCTGGTCGGGGCTGCTGACCCTGTAGTCGTCGGGGTGGGCGAGCCGCGTGTTGATCTCGCTCGCCGTGCCGGGCTTGCCGAAGCGGTAGCCCTGCATCGAATGCACGCCGGCGGCGCGCAGGAAGAGGTGCTGTTCGGCAGTCTCGACGCCTTCCGCGGTCACCTTCATGCCGAGACCGCGGCCCAGGCTGACCACGGCGTGGACGATGGCTGCGGCATCGGGCGCTTTTTCGATCGAGCGCACAAAACTGGAATCGATCTTGAGCTTGTCGAACGGGAAGCGGCGCAGATAGAGCAGGCTCGAATAGCCGGTGCCGAAATCGTCGAGCGCAAAGCGCACGCCGATGGCTTTCAGCCGCAGCATCGACAGTTCCGCGGTGTCGAGGTTACCGAGGAGCGTGCTCTCGGTGAGCTCGAGCTCGAGCCGGTTGGCATTGAAATCGGTCTCGGCCAGGATGCGCTCGACCACCTCGACAAAGTCGGAGCGGCGGAATTGCAGCGGCGAGACGTTGACCGCGATGGTCAGGTTCGGCCAGGCCCGGCCGTCGAGGCAGGCGCGGCGCAACATCCATTCGCCCAGATCGATGATCAGACCGGAATGCTCGGCGATCGGAATGAATTGCGACGGCGGGATTTGCCCGATGGTCGGATGGTTCCAGCGCGCCAGCGCTTCCACGCCGATGACCTTTTCGCCGCTGGAATTCATGATCGGCTGGTAGGCGGCGGCAAGGCCGTCGTTCTTGATGGCGTAGAGCAGGTCGCCTTCGAGGAGCTTTCGGTTGGACAGATCGGCGTCCATGGCCGCGTCGTAGATGCAGGCGCGGTTGCGGCCTTCGTTCTTGGCGCGATAGAGCGCCATGTCGGCGTAGCGCAGAATGTCGGCGGCATCGCGGGCGCGGCGGTCGATCACCGCGATGCCGATCGAGGCGCCGATGATGATGTTGTGGCCGCTGATCATGTAGGGCGCGCAGACGGCGGCGATGATGCGGCCGGCGATGGCTTGCAGCGAATAGGAATCCGAGGCGCAATGGGTGATGATGGCGAACTCGTCGCCGCCGAGGCGGGCCACCAGATCCTCGCCGCGCATGATGTGGCTGAGCCGCTGAGTGACGTTGAGGATGAGCTCGTCGCCGATGTGATGGCCGAGCGTGTCGTTGACGTCCTTGAAGTGATCGAGGTCGATGTAGAACACCGCGGCCGTCTCGCCGCCGGCGCGCACGTCATTGATCACGGTCTCAAGCCGCTCGCCGAAATAGATGCGGTTGGGCAGGCCGCACACCGGATCGTGCAAGGCGAGATGGCGCAGTTGCGATTCGCCGGCTCTGATCTCCTCGGCGCTGCGCCGCATGTAGCGCAGTACGAGGCCGACGAGGAGGATGAAGCCGCCGAGCGCCACCGCGATGAACGGCAGCACGCTGCCGAGGATCTTGCCGCCCGGCCGCGTCGGCTGCCATGCGAGGCGGGCGATCGTGTTGCCCTGCGCGTCGGCGAATTCGATGGCGTGCTCGCCGTCGGGCGGCGCCGGGTCGTCGATCTTGCGCAGGTTTGTCAGTTGCAGCCGCTCGCCGATCTCCTTGAGCATCGCGGCGTCGATATAGCGGACGGCAACGACGACCGGCGCGTGCGCATTGCCGGCGACCAGATCGGTCTCGGTGCCGACGGCCACCGCGCCGACGATCGCGGGCCGGTCCATGAAGCGTTGGATCAGGGCGGTGCTGCGGCCGGGCTTTGCCGGATCCTGCTTGGCGATGACCGCAACCGTATGCTTCGGCACGGCGTCGAGCCGGCCGCGCAACAGATCCAGCGTCGCGGCGATCTGGGCGTCAAGATCGACGACAGCGGCGTCGGCCGGCGCGCGGTACAGCGAATATGTGATGCGATCGTTGCTATCGACGACCGCCACGATGTCTTCGTTATAGAAGTCGATCAGCCATTGGGCGCGGCGGCTCACCCATTGCGAATCGTAAGTGTTGCGAATGCGGCTCGTCGCCCGTTCCGTCGCGGCGGCGCTTTCGAGCTCGCGGACGAGGCGCATGCCCTTGCCGGCGATGGCTGTTTCGAGCAGCGATTGCTCGCGGCCGGCCGAGACCTCGTCGGCGCGTTTTGCCGAGGTCAGCACGGCGATGACGACGCAGACGATGGCGACCACGACGATGGCGCCGATCGGCACGACGAGACTGAGCCGCGCCTTGTCCCAGCGCGACCGTTTGCGTCCCCCGGCGATTTGCGATTGCGCCGCAGGCAACACGCTTGCACCTCTGGTTATAAAAACGGCGCTTGGACCCTAGGCAGTAAAGATTGAAAATCGCTTGCAGTTCAAAGCGATGGAACCATAGTCCCGGTAATTGCGCGTAAATCCAAAGGCGGCGTTAATAATGGGTCAACGCACCAAGGCGCGGCGCAAATGCAGGATTTGCAGCGTTTTACGCCCGGTTGCTGTAGGGCGGGCGCGGGATGCCGATATGGGCGGCGCGCAGCGCGGCCGACCAGCGTTCGCGCAGGTCGGAGAAATAGGGCTCGCCGGGCTCGATGCGATAGATCAGCTCGGCGGTGCAGGTGTCGCGCCGCACCACCATAAGATCGATCGGCAGGCCGACGCTCAGGTTCGAGCGCATGGTCGAATCGATGGAGACGAGGCCGACCTTCAAGGCGTCGTAAATGTCCATTTCGTAGGTGATGGCGCGGTCGAGCACCGGCTTGCCGTATTTGTGCTCGCCGATCTGCAGATACGGCGTGTCGGTGGTGCATTCGATGAAATTGCCGGCGGAATAGACCATGAAAAGGCGCATCCGCTCGCCCATGATCTGGCCGCCGAACAAAAACGACACGTCGAAACTGACATCGGAGGCCTGGAGCGCCTTGCCCTCGTTGGTATGGATCATGCGGATGACATGGCCGACGCGCTGCGCGGCCTGGAACATGGTCGGCGCGTTCATCAGGGTTTCGCGCTCGCCGGTGTCCGGATTGTCGTAACCTTCCATGAGCGTGCTCACCACCGACTGGGTGATGGACAGATTGCCCGCGGTGGCGATCGCCATGATGCGCTTTTTCGGATCCTGGAAAATGTGCAGCTTGCGGAAGGTCGCAATGTTGTCGACCCCGGCATTGGTGCGCGTGTCGGCGAACATCACCAGCCCTTCGCGCACCAGAATTCCGCAGCAATAGGTCATCGATTCGCTGTCCCCCAGGTCTGCTCTCTATAGCATCCTTCGCCGCGTCGCGGGCGACGTTACTGATCGACCCTGATGGCGACGGCCAAAGTCTCGGCGCCGACGCCCAAGCGGGTGCCGCGCACCGCTGCGGCGCCGAGCGAATCGAGCCCGATGGCAACGCGGACATGGCTGTCGGTCGGGCAACGACCGTCGGACGGATCGAAGCCGATCCAGCCGAGATCGGGCACATAGGCTTCCGCCCAGGCGTGGCTGGTGTCGGCATCGGCGCTTCTGTCGGGCTTGCGGAAATAGCCGCGGACATAACGGGCCGGGATGCCGAGTGTGTGCGCGGCGCTGATGAAGATATGCGCCAAATCCTTTGGCGCGCCACGCTTGCGCGCAAAAGCCTCGGCCGCATTTGCCGGCGCAGGTGAGGCGGCGTCGTCGCCGGCGACGTCTTCAAACAATCGATCCAGCAAGCCGTGCAGCTCCGCGAGCACCACGCCGCCGCTCGCGTCGCGAATTTTTTGCGCAAAGTCGCGGATCGCGCTGTCGGCCTGGGTCAGCGCGGTGTCGCGCAAGAACAGGCTCGGCGGAAACCGCTCGACGGTGCCGCGCACCACGCCATCGGTGCTTTGCGTCTCGACCTCGCCGTCGACCTCGACCGTCAGTTCGTCGAGCGGCCCGTCGGCGGTGAACACGTGGGTGATATTGCCGAACGCATCTTCATGGCTCGCCAGCCGTGCATCGGGTGTGACGTCGATGCGCCAGTGCCCGATGTGTTGGCCTTCGTGGTTGCGCGGCGTCAGCCGCAGCACCTGGATCACGCCGGCTGTGGGCGGATCGTAGCGGTAGACCGAGCTATGGGCGATGCGAAGGCGCATGTCGGATGACAGAGGATGGACGACGGAGGACAGATTGGGTCAACGATAGACGAAGCAATCCCTTCTGTCCTCTGTCGTCTGTCGTCCGCCTACAGCAGATACTGCTGCGCCACGGCGCTGCCGAGCCGGTTGTTGTCCTCGACGAAATCGTCGATGAATTCGTGCAAGCCCTTCTGGAAAATCTCCTCGATCTTGCTGTTTTCCAAGCGCGCCCGCACCGCGCGGGCGTGGCGTTGCGCCGTGCCTTGCAGGCCGTAGGCCTTGGCGATGCGGTCGAGGTTTTGCACCAGGTTTTCGTAGCAGCTGGCCAGCGATCGCGGCATCTCGTCCCGCAGCATGAGGAGGTCCGCGACCAGCCACGGCTTGACGTTCTGGCGATACACCCAGTGATAGGCGGTGAGCGCGGAGACCGAGCGCAAAATCGACGCCCACTGGAAATAATCGAGCGGACCGCCGACCCTTTCCTGCGCCGGCAGCAGCAGGTGATATTTGACGTCGAGAATGCGCGCGGTGTTGTCGGCGCGCTCGATATAGACGCCGAGCCGCGAGAACCAGTAGGCGTCGTTGCGCAGCATGGTGCGATAGGCCGAGCCGTCGAAGCTGAGCGACGAGCCCATCACCCAGCGCAGGAAGCGGGCGAATTCTTCGCGCGACGGCGGGCCGTTGCCCCATTTGCGCAATTCGAGCCAGGCGCTGTTGATCGAATCCCACATCTCGATGGTGAGCGCGGTGCGCACCGAGCGCGCGTTGAGGCGCGCGGTTTCGATGCAATTGCGGATCGAGGACGGATTGTCGGTGGAGAAGGCGAGGAATTCCGTCACCGTCTCCTCGTTGGCCTCCGAGTAGGCGGCGAAGAACGGCTTGGCGCAGCCGGCGGTGGCGACCGCGGATTCCCATTCGTTGGAGGAGCCGACATAGGCGAGCGGCAGCGCGGTCAGCCGCAGCGTGGTGTCGAGGATGCGCGCAAGATATTCCGCGCGCTCGACATAACGGGCGAGCCAGTAAAGATTATCGGCGGTGCGCGACAGCATCGATCTATCCGTCCAGCACCCAAGTGTCTTTGGTGCCGCCGCCTTGGCTTGAATTAACCACCAGCGAGCCTTTCTTGAGCGCGACCCGCGTCAATCCGCCCGGCACGATGCGGATGCGGTCGCGGCCATTGAGCACGAAGGGCCGCAGATCGACGTGGCGCGGCGCAATGCCTTCCTCGACGCAGGTCGGGCAGGTCGACAGCGACAGCGTCGGCTGGGCGATGAAATTCTTCGGGTCCGATTTGAGCTTGGCGCGGAACGCCGCGATGGTGGCTTTGTCTTCCTTCGGTCCGATCAGCATGCCGTAACCGCCGGAGCCGTGCACCTCTTTCACGACCAGCTCCTCGATGTTGTCGAGCACGTAGCTGAGATGTTCGGCTTCGCGGCAGCGCCAGGTCGGCACGTTTTTGAGGATCGGCTCCTCGCCAAGATAGAATTTCACGATTTGCGGCATGTAGCTGTAGACCGCCTTGTCGTCGGCGATGCCGGTGCCGACCGCGTTGGCCAATGTGACATTGCCGGCCTGATAAGCCGACATCAGGCCGGGCACGCCGAGCGCGCTGTCGGGGCGGAACACCAGCGGATCGAGAAAATCGTCGTCGATGCGGCGATAGATGACGTCGACGCGTTTCAACCCCTCGGTCGTGCGCATATAGACGACGTCGGATTTGGTGACGAGGTCGCGGCCCTCGACCAGCTCGACGCCGAGCTTGTCGGCGAGAAACGAATGCTCGTAATAGGCGGAATTGTAGACGCCGGGCGTCAGCAGCACGATGGTCGGCTCGCCCGGCGCCGACGTCGGTGCGATCGATTTCAACGTCGCCAAGAGCTCGTCGGGATAATTCTCGACCGGCGCGATGCGGTAGCGCGAGAACAATTCCGGAAACAGCCGCAGCATGATCTCGCGGTTCTCCAGCATGTAGGAGACGCCGGACGGCGTGCGCGCATTGTCCTCCAGCACGTAGAAGGTCTCGGCATCGACCCGCACGATGTCGATGCCGGCGACATGGACGTAGATGTCGTGCGGTACTTTCTGGCCGTTCATCTCCGGCCGGAAAACCGGGTTCTGGAAGACCAGATCTTCCGGGACGATCTTGGCCTTGAGGATTTCGCGGCGGCCATAGACGTCCCTGATGTAGGCGTTGATGGCCTTCATGCGCTGCTCGAGGCCGCGCCGCACGATCTCCCATTCCTTGGCCGCGATGATGCGCGGGATGACGTCGAAGGGGATCAGGCGTTCCTGCGCCTCGGGGTCGCCATAGACTGCAAAGGTGATGCCGATGCGACGGAACAAGAGCTCCGCCTCGCGCCGGCGGTAATCGAGCACGTCGGGCGGGATCTGGCCGAGCCAGTCTTTCAGCTCGGCGTAGGCCGGCCGCACCGCGCCACCGCTGTCCTGCATTTCGTCGAACATGACCCGGCCCGCTCCAGCCTGCACCGACAATGGCCCAAGGCACGTTCAGCCAGCCCACGTTTAAGCCAGCCCTTTGGCCCATCCCACGGTACATTCAAGCAATCTTCGCGCCAAATTGTTCCTGCGGCGGGACGGCTTGGGCCATGCGGCCGGCCCATTATTGCTCACGAAATGGGCGTTGTGACCATTGCGGCGGCGAGCCTTGAGCCGCCATCGCCGTCGCGCTAGAGGAGGCGGCAGCACGGAGTTTTGATCCCAATGGCCGGCCCCAAGGTCAGCACCATGCCCAACACCACGGCCGACGGCGACGGCGGCATCGTCACCGCCGCGATTCTCGTCATCGGCGACGAAATCCTGTCGGGCCGGACCAAGGACAAGAACATCGGCTATATCGCCGAATACCTCACCAATATCGGCATCGATCTCAAGGAAGTCCGCGTCGTCGCCGACGAGGAGGCCGACATCATCGCCGCGCTCGACGCGTTGCGCGCGCGCTACACTTACGTGTTCACCACCGGCGGCATCGGCCCGACCCATGACGACATCACCGCCGACACCGTCGCCAAGGCTTTCGGCGTGAGTATCGGTTATCATCCGCAAGCTGTCGCGCTGATGGAGAAGCGCGTCGCCGAAACCGGCGGCATCATGAACGAAGCGCGTATGCGCATGACCCGCGTGCCCGCAGGCGCCGAGCTGGTGCTCAACAATGTTTCCGCCGCGCCTGGGTTCTGGATCGGCAACGTCATCGTCATGGCCGGCGTGCCGCACATCATGCAGGTGATGCTGGACTATGTGGCGCCGAAGCTGAAGACCGGCGCAAAAATGCTGTCGGAATCGGTGCGCGCCGATTGCCGCGAAGGCGATATCGGCACCGAGCTTGGCGAGATCGCCAAAAAGCATCCCGATGTGATCATCGGCTCCTATCCGTTCATGGACGAAAAGCGCGGCGGCAATACCAATGTGGTGGTGCGCTCGCGCGATCAGCAAAAGCTCGCCGCCGCCATGAGTGCGGTCGAGGCGATGCTGACGCGGGTGCGGGCGCAGCTCGAGGCCGGCCAAGCTTGAGGAACCATCGCCATGACTGAGCTGAAGTTGACTGAGCCACAGCAATCGAGCCCGCCGCGTAGTCCGGACAAAATGTTTCCGGTGTCGTGGGACCAATTCCATCGCGACTCGCGCGCGCTGGCGTGGCGGCTCAACGGCGCCGGGCCGTTCGAGGCGATCGTTTGCGTCACCCGCGGCGGCCTCGTTTCAGCGGCGGTGGTGGCGCGCGAACTCGGCATCAGGCTGATCGAGACCGTGTGCGTGGTCAGCTACGACCATACCAAGCAGGGCGAACTGCGCGTGCTCAAGGGCGTCGCGCCATCGATCGTCGAACTGGGTAAAGGTAACGGTTCGGGCGTGCTGATCGTCGACGACCTCGTCGACACCGGCCAGACCGCCAAGATCGTGCGGGCGTTACTGCCGCGCGCGCATTTCGCCACGGTCTATGCCAAGCCCATGGGCCGGCCGCTGGTCGACACCTTCATCACCGAAGTGTCCCAGGACACCTGGATCTACTTTCCCTGGGATACGGGGCTCGCCTTCCAGCCGCCAATTCGTGAAGGAGGGTTGTAGAGCAACTCCGCTACGATCGGCTATGATGCACTCAATCAAGACCGGATGATCGAAGGAGAACGCCCATGGATGCCATCACGCCGAAGGCCAAGCACGACACACTGGATACCCATTCCCACGTGGTACGTCCCGCGCAGATGGAGTGGAAGAAGACGCGCTTCCCCGGCTGCGAGGTGAAGGGCCTGTTGTTCGACAAGGAGTCGGGCGTCGTCACCGCGCTGATGAAGTTTGCGCCCGGCGCCGTGCTGCCCGACCACGAGCACGTCAAGATCGAGCAGACCTATGTGCTCGAAGGCAAGCTGGTCGACAAGGAGGGCCCGGCCAAGGATTTGACCGTCGGCCCCGGCGAGTTCGTCTGGCGCGAGGCCGGCAGCCGCCATGTCGCCTGCACGCCGGAAGGCGGGCTGATGCTCGCCATGTTCCAGGTGCCGAACAAATTCTACGAACAGGACGGCCGCGTCACCGACATTTCCGGCGCCGACTGGGACAGCCTGTGGGCGCATGTCTTCAAGGACTAAGTCTTCAAGGACTAAGTCTTCAAGGACTGAGCGTTCAAGACCAAGCCTTTGAGGACCAAAACCTTCGCTGCCCTGATTGTGCCGAACTGCGGCGTCAAAAGGAGTGCAAAGGGAACCCGACCATGCTGCGAAAACTCAGCCAAGCCGCCGCGATCTTAGCCTTGGCGACGGGGCCGGCCGCCGCTCAGGGCGTGGCACTGTCGCCGTTCAAGCACGACGAAAAGAAAATGACCCCGGACGAGCTCAAGGCGCAACAGGAGCGCGAGAAGGACTACAAGGCGGCGATGGACAAGATCCCCGACAAAAAGGTCGTCAAGGATCCCTGGGGCGACGTCCGCCCGGCGCCGCAAAACGCCGCGCCGCAGAGTACGGCGAAGAACAAGCAGTAGTGCAATAGCGCCGCCGCCCATGGGCGTGAGCGGCAGCAGCTAACAGGCCGTGTGTATGTCCACCCGCGGTCGCGTTATGGATGTCCGTTCACGCGGAGCATGTTATAGCTGTCCGCGTCCGCGGACGTGGCGAAATGGTAGACGCAAGGGACTTAAAATCCCTCGGGAGTAACTTCCCGTGCCGGTTCAAGTCCGGCCGTCCGCACCAATGATTCTTTGCACCAGTCTTAACCTCGCACCGCGACACCAGCTAGTGCTACTCTCGTAGCGGGTTCGGGCTATTTGATTCGTGCAGGTTTCTCTCGATCGATCAACAACCGCACCATGATCGAGACTGCAACAACGTGATCAAGGAAGGTCCATGTCTCAATTGGTAATCGTCCAGCGTAAAGGCGGAAAAATCTGGAGTCATCTCCGAAAGAAGTGGCTCGATGAAACTCCTGAAGAAACCGTAAGGCAGGAATATCTCGCGGATGTCTTAGTGAAAGAGTATGGATTTTCCCTTGATCAGATGAGCGAAGAGCTGGAGGTCACCGGGCGAGGCTCGGGGCACGCTCGGGCTGATTTTGTGATTTGGCGTAGCAACAAGGACAAGATTGACGCCAACCCGCCGCTCATTATTGTCGAGTGCAAATCGGACAACGTCACGATTCGATCAGGCGACTACGGTCAGGGTGACAACTATGCAAGGCTAACCGGCGCACGGTTCTTCGTCACGCATAACACACAGGAGACAAAGTATTGGCGCGTCGTGCACGAAAAGATGCCAAAGACGCTTGAGGAAATCGCGAACATCCCTCACGCGGATGCGACAGACAAGGAGATTGCGGCTCTTATTGCCGAACTTAAGACGTTCAAAGAAGACGAATTCGCTGACTTGCTGCACCAGTGCCATAACGTGATCCGAAATCGAGATAAGCTCGATCCTGCAGCGGCATTCGACGAGATCGCTAAGATCCTATTTGTGAAGGTCTACGTGGAGCGGGAACTACGTGCGAAGCGGCAGCGAAAAAATATCTTCACGGCTAAGTTTCTCGACGACCAAATCGCAAAGCATCCACTCAACACGCTTTTCAATGAAACAAAGGAGGCGTATGCGGACGATCAGATATTCGAAGATGATGAGGAAATGCGTCTTAAAACCGCTTCCGGTCGCGAGATCGTGAAGCTTCTGGAAAGCTATAATCTCTCGGATACTAGCGAAGACATCAAAGGCATTGCCTTCGAGCGGTTTTTAGGCCGGACGTTCCGAGGCGAAATTGGCCAGTTTTTTACCCCTCGCACAATCGTCGAGTTCATGATCCGAATGGTGAACCCGACAGAGGGCGATGTGATATGCGATCCAGCTAGCGGGTCGGGTGGATTTCTTATTCGTTTTTTTGAGATTGTTCGGCAGAAAATTCTGGCTGACGCTGACGCCGAGTACCGAGATTATAAAGCTAATATCGAGCGAAAAAAACTATCCGAAGCGCGAAAAGCGGAATTACTCAGGGTCAAGTTTGCGGAAATACAAAAGACGATTGATCCTCATCGGCGCGCCTCTCGCCTCTGGAATTTAGCCAACCGAAAGATCTTCGGCACTGACGCTAACGAGCGAATGGCTCGCACCAGTAAAATGAACATGATCATGCATGGTGATGGACATGGTGGTGTGCACCATCACGACGGATTTCTGAACGTGAACGGAATCTTCGAAGGTCGGTTCGATATCATTCTGACAAACCCTCCGTTCGGCGCAAGCGTTGAACCTTCAGACGTGGTTCATGACTCAGACGTTTCGACGAGCCGTAGTGCGGAGAAGCGCTATATCGAGGAGTATGGCGACCTTTATACAGAAGCAATTGAACGCGTACGAGCGGCCGTGGGCCAACCTATCGCCAGCCTTTTCCAGTTGCCGAGGAACGGAACGAGCAACATCAAGACCGAGATACTCTTTATTGAGCGTTGCCTTTCCTTGCTGAAGCCGGGTGGCCGACTGGGAATCGTTCTGCCTGAGGGCGTGTTCAACAACCCATCTCTGACGTACGTGCGCGAGTTCTGTGAAAATCGCGCTTACATTCGAGCCGTTGTAAGTCTGCCACCAGAAACATTTCTTTCATCGGGCGCCAGCGTAAGGGCATCGCTTCTTTTCTTGCAAAAATTTACGGATGAAGAGCAGGCTGCCTTTGACAAGAAAGCCAAGGTCGCTCGTGCAGAAACGGGGCAGAAGTACAAAAAGGTCATGGAAGCGGAAAGGAGGCGGTTGGCTAATGCGATTGAACAGGCGCGGGCCTCTCAAGATAGAGAGGCTAGGCGCTTGCGCGAAAAGGAGCTTGCCGATTATGAAAAGCATACGGCTTACGTGCTCGCGACCGAGACGAGAGCTCTCCTTAAAAAGCGCTTCGCCTATTTGATCTTTCTATACCAGGCGGAGAAGGTTGGAATCACCGCAACGGGGGATGAAGACACCAACGAACTTTGTATTTGGCCAAAGGATAATCGGCCTCCCGGCGTTAGTAAGACTTGCTTGGAACTGTATCAGGAGTTCTGCTTGAATCCGCAGCGGGGCATCGCCGCATAATGATCTCAGGGCGCGCCTATACGCTTGATTGGGGGGAGTTATCCCGCTGGGATTTGAAGTCCGCGCGCGCTGCAGCGTTTCGCGCTGCGCATCCATCGTTCCGGCCTCTTGGCGATTATGTCGAGGAAGCGACGGTGATCGTCAATCCGGCACGAGAGCCTATCCAAGATTGGGCCGTATACGGCGTCAATAATAGAGAGGGTGTGTTCTTCAGCCACTACAAGCAAGGCCACACATTCAACGCCGCTTACAAACGCATTTCAAAGGACTTCTTCTTCCACAACCCAACGCGGGCAAATGTGGGGTCTCTTGGCAGAGTGCCTGACGTCCCTCCCAACGCTGTTACAAGTCCCGAATACCAGGTCTGGAAGATCACCGAGGGACTCCAACCCGACTTTGTCGAAATCCTTATTCGGTTGCCGTTCTTTCTAGATCTCATCGATTGCCATCGTGTTGGAGCTGTCAAAGAAAGGCTTTTTGTCGAGAACCTTCGGGAGATACCAATCCCACCGCTTAGCGAGCGGGAGCAGCGCGCAATTGTTGTTGAATCGAAAAAAATGTTGGCTGCGGTGCAGTCGTTAAAAGACGCTGTACGACAGCAGGCGATCGATATGGACGGCCGCTTCTTCGCTGACCTTGGCCTGAAGTCTCCAGAACTCGCGCCAATATCCAAAGTTTTATCCGTGCCATGGGGTGAGCTTTCACGATGGGGTGTTCGATTTAACCAATTGAAACAGGTCGGTGCAGACTTTGCGGCCGGAACTTATACTCTGAGAAAATTGGAGAATCTTGCCGAATTGATCCAGTATGGAACGAGTGAAAAGGCGAATGCCGAAGGAATTGGGATTCCTGTCATTCGGATGGGTAATATTG
>JBAUYI010000043.1:0-3098 GCA_049584715.1 Xanthobacteraceae bacterium | reverse complement strand
CGGCGGTCAAGACCCTTGACGAAACCACTAACACGAACAACCAGCGCCCATGCGATCAAGGCCGCGATCCGCTCAGCGCGTGCAGGCTGACGATCCAAGCTTGCGACGCGGATCGGTTGGGTCCAGTCTGGCGACAGCACCCGATACGAACCACTTCGGCCTCGGGCCGGTTCCCGGGCTCGTCGCGCGCGTTTCAGGAAGGGCAACGATGTTCGCCAAGATCAATCACGTCGCCATCGTCAGCGAGAACTACGCAAAATCGGCGCTGTTCTATCAGGCCGTATTCGGCATGCGCACCTCGGACAAGACGCAGACCAGCCGCGCGCAGACGGTCGGCGACGGCTATGTCGGGCTCAATATCAATCCGCGGCGCGCCGGGCGTTCGGCCGGCCTCGATCATTTCGGCATCGAAGTCGAGGACGCCGAGACCGCGTTCGAGCGCATGCGCCGCAAATACCCGACCGTGAAATGGCTGCAACGCCCCTCCAATCGCCCGTTCGCCGGCGTCTCCACCCACGATCCCGACGGCAACATGTTCGACATTTCGCAAAAGACCATGACCAACCGCACCTCGGTCTATCGCGACCAGGAGGGCAACGGCGAGGTCAATGCCCGCCACATCGATCACGTGGCGTTGCGCACCATGCGGCCGGACGCGATGGCCGAATTCTATCGCGATGTGTTCGAGCTGGCGCCGTCGAACAAGGCCGCCGGCGCCGCCGACCGCAACCATTACCTGACCGACGGGCATATGACGCTGGTCATCATGCCCTGGGACATCACCGACTACGACGGCACCGGGATTATCACCGCTGGCATGGACCATATCGGCTTCAAGGTCGAAAGCGTCGAGAAGCTCAAAGAGGACGTCGAGCGCATCGCCGCCAACAACCCTCTGCTGGCGCCCGCCCCGGTCGGCACCGGGGCCGAAGGCAAGAAATTGCTCGAATTGTTTCGCCGCTCCTGCCCGCTCGGCCAGCACCATTTGGCCGATTGCGACGGAGTTTTGATCGACGTTGCCGCAGATTAAGACCTGGTCGCAGATTAAGACCTGGTCGCAGATTAAGACTTGGTCGCAGATTAAGACTTGGCCGCAGATTAAGACCTGGCCGCAGATTAAGACCTGGCCGCAGATTAATACGAGCGCTTTGGCGGCCCTCACATTTCTGCCGCAAGGCGGGTGCTACAAGGATTGAGTGCGCCGCCGCCCAAAGATCATGCGTCTCCTCATCCTCCTGGCCGTTCTCATTTCGCTAGCCCCCGACGATGTGGCGTTCGCCCAGCTTTCCGGCACGGGCGACTTTCACATCGCCTGGGAGGTCAAGAACCGTTTCCGCCTGTTCCGCCGCGAGGCCGATTTCCTGCGCCAAGTCGCGGCGAGCCGCGGTGACGGCGTGCTCGCCACCGAGCAGCGTTTGGAGCGCGACACCGCGGGCTTGGGGTGGGCCAAGGACGTGGTCGGCAATCTCTGCGTCGACAAGTTCGGCGACCTGATGCAGACCTGCGACCGCGACGGCGAAAAAGAGAATTACGTCGCACCGCGCGATCACCGCATCGGCGTCGTCCTGTCCGGCGATGCGCCGCCGGGCGCGGTCTGTTCCTGGACCTTCGATGACGGCCAGGGACAGTTGCGCCAGAATGAGGCGCCGTGCGAAGGCGAAATCATCCTGCGGGTGCCGTACGGACGCATCACCGTCGCCACCGTCGATATCCCGCTCGGCGACGGCACCGCGCAACGCGTGGTCACCGAGATCGCCGTGCGCGACGTGCTCATCGCCGGGCTCGGCGATTCCATCGCCGCTGGCGAAGGCAATCCCGACAAGGCTGTGGAGCTCGATGGCACTTTTTGCTTCAAGCGCTTCCTGCACGGCAACTCCGGCGGCCAGTATTTCCGGCCGGGCCGCGCCGGCTATGGCGACGATCGCTCCTGCGAAAGCGGACCTTCGACTCCGGTCGCGGCGAAGGATTGGGCACGTCACGGCGCGCGCTGGATGAGCCCGGGCTGTCATCGCTCGCTTTACAGCTATCAGCTGCGCACCGCGCTGGCGCTCGCCGTCGAGCAACCGCACCTCGCCGTGACCTTCCTGCCGTTGGCTTGCACCGGGGCGAGCATTGCCGCCGGCATGTTCGGCAATCAGATGGCCGACGATTGTCCCTGGGTGCTCGGCGTCGACAATTGCTCGGGGACCTCGCCGGCGCAATTCGGCGTGCTCAAGGATCTGCTGGCCGCGGCGCGCAAGCAGAACCCGCTGCGCGCGCTCGACATGGTCTTGCTCACGGTCGGCGCCAACGACGTGAATTTTGCCGGCGTCGTCGCCAATGTCATCGTCGACGGCACCACCGAGCGGGTCCTGCTGCGGCAGGGCGGCTCCATCGTCAGCGCGCAAGATTCGCAAAAGCCTCTCGACGCCGACTTACCCGACGCCTTCGCGCAATTGCGCACCGCGCTCAAACCGCTGGTCGGCGGCAATCTGGCGCGCGTCGTGTTCGTCTCTTATGGCAATCCGGCGATGCAGGCGGTGAACCAGCCTTGCCCGGGCGGACGCGACGGCCTCGACGTGCATCCGGCCTTTGGCGCCGATGCCGAGCGGCTGCGCGCCGCCGCCACTTTCGTCGACACCAAATTTTTGCCGAAGATCAAGATGCTGGCGACCTGCGACGGCGATAAAAATTGCCGCGATCCGCTGACCGACCGCATGACCTTTACCGACGCGCATCAGGCGGCCTTCGCCCAGCACGGCATGTGCGTGCACGCGTCGAGCGATCCGGACTTCGATCGCGCCTGCTTTTCGCCGGCCGGCAACAGCTTTGAGGCCGATCTCGCCAAGGCGGCCGACGATCCGATGACCTGTGGGCGGGCGGCCAGCGATTACCGGCCTTATGCGTCGCGGGCGCGTTGGATCAGGACCGCCAACGACAGCTATTTCACCGCCATGACCTATCCCGAAGGCATGCCGGCGATGTTGAAGCCGAGCGATATCCACGACGCGATCTGGGGCGTGCTCAGCGCCGTCTATGGCGGCGCCGTACATCCGACCGCCGAAGGCTATGCGGCGATGGCAGACGCGGCGCTGCCCGCCGCCCGCGGCGTGCTGGGC
>JBAUYI010000042.1:0-11015 GCA_049584715.1 Xanthobacteraceae bacterium | reverse complement strand
GGTAATTTAGAGCCGGCGGCTGAAAAATATGTGCAGGACTATTTTGCAGACTTCGCGCGAAACGAGTCTGCCGATTTCAAGAGAGCCCAGGTCAATCAGAACACGGTGAACAAACGGCTCGGCGCGGCGTTGGACAGCCTCGCCCAACCGAGCGTCGATCCTGACAATGTTAAAAGAGAACAACTGTATTCAGATATTTGCCGCACGTTCTCGAATTACGTTCATGCCAAATATCCTGAAGTCATGGATATGTATGGCGGCAGGCCAGCTCATTTTCATCTTCGGGGTATGAAGGGGACACCAAAAGATGCGGAGAATCTCGAAACGATTGATACCTTTGTGACCACGGCCTCCATCGCCTTGGGGCTTATCGTCACCACCCTCAGGTTGCACCATCTTCTTGAGGGCGATGAGGTTCTGGCTGACTGGTTTCAGGCACTCAGGCAACCGCAGTAGGTATATAGCAAAATCGAGAGGGCCGCAGCATGTAACCACTGCTCTGTAACAAAAATAAACCCTCTTGCTGTAAATAGCTAACCGTTCTAATCCGGTATTACGACCATTTGCGGCCGCACAAAGGAGGTTTTCTGCGACTCTATCTAACATTTTCCTTTGGATGATCTCTGATACTTGTTTGCGCCGCGTTTCCATTGGCCAAATACGCTCATCAGCAACCTGAGCGTGCAGTAATTGTTTTATAACTATATTTGTCGCATTAGGTATTATGGCGACATGCCGAAATATACTGCAACATTGCTTCGGCAATAACAGAAACACCACGCCAGATGCGTGCGGTGCCGTGTCGAGAAAACGGTACACAGTCAAAACAAAAACATGCCGCGCGCTTGCGGTGATGCTGGCCTCGTCGGCGCTGGCGGCCGTGCTCTTGCCGGCGGCAACGCCGGCGCTGGCCGCCGCTGCGACCTGGAACGGCGGCACCAGTTCGAACTGGGCGACCGGCACCAACTGGACGCCGAACGGCGCGCCCATCAGCAGCACCACGGTCACCATCAATCTGTCGCCGGGGCCGACCATTTCGGCGGCCGGCGCGCTGGCCTCGACCGTCACCATCGGCAACACGGCACCCTCGCCGGCGCAGCCGCGCACTCCTTCGACGTGCATTCGGGCCTCACGGCCGACGTTTCCGGCGTCGGGATCGGGACGGCCGGCAACGAAGCCGACACCTGGGGCGAGTTCGGGGGGCGCATCGAAGCGGGCCTGGCCGACGGTCTCGCCCTCGATCTCGATATCAACGGCACCACGGGGGGCGGTGCGCTCGGCACCGTGCTGCATGGCGGGGCCGGGCTGGTCTACCGGTTTTGATCGTGGACGCGCCGAGTGGGCAAAAGTCCGATAACGTCGATTACGGAAGTCGGCGCGGTTCCGTCATCGGCCGATGAATAGATGATCCCTATGCCGGCAGAGACAACGTGATATCCGCAGGCAGCGCTCTCTCTCCGGCGAGCGGGCTGACACCAAGCCGTCGATACACCTCCATCGTCAGACGGTCCTCGTAACCGGTGCCAAAAGCAGACTCAGTGATAGCCGACTGCAACTCGCGGCGAATGTTATCAAACCACGCGAGAAAATCCGTCACTACCTCCTCGGCTGCCTTCCGTGCCGTCGGAATTTCGAAGCTGCTCCTTCCCATGAGGACGGCACGGACAAGCGCCTCGGCAATCGGCTTGCTATAGGTTCCATGGAGAAGCGCTTTGCCGGTGTCTGTCGTTAATGTCAGCGTTGTTTGGTCTAAGAATGGAATAATCTTGATGTGTCTGAGTGCCTTGCGGTCAACCGTGAATGGCGTTGTCGCCGCGTGATCTACGACAAAGTTATCGGGGAACTGGCGGGCATTTAGACGCTGGCGGACTCTCTCCGCGATCCCGTTGGCAACACTAGTCAGGTTATCTATCTGCTTCTTCTTCGTTGTGCGCACCTTGTCCTGCGCCACGGCTATACGGGCTGCACACGCGGCCGTCAGGTCAGCATACAGCGTTTCGGCTTTGACTTGTCCGCCGGCATGATCGAGAAGCCAGCGATCGAGCGCCCGGAGCTTCGGCCCCGGCTTCGGATCGGCCAGCCAGTCAACGGGCTGTTCGTTATCCCACACCGCACGAGCGAGCTTCACCAATTCCTGCTGTTCCGCCGTCTTAAGCGTCCGCGGATCAAACACCGGGTATTGACGAAGCTTGGTCGTTGGAGCTTCCAGCGCGCCAGCCCCCATGCTGGCCGACCCATTGATCTCCAGTGAGAAGGCAAAAATGGACGATGTGACAACAGCAGCTAGCTGCTGCCAGTTAAGCCCATCCTTCGGATCAAGATAATTGCAGCGTTGATCGACAACGGCAGCGCTTGCAAACACAAATGGGGCATAGGTTCCATTGATCGCCTTTCTCAGCCAGATTCGCGCTAAATGTGGCGTTGCCTTTGGGGCATACCATAGCCCCCCGCCTTGCGCCTCTAGCACCTCTCGGATTGTCAATACTTTGCCCGATTGCTTCTTCTGATTGGCCGAGTGCGCTGCCATGGTTCGGATGTATCGGAGCGCTCCTGTCCCGCGCAGGTCGCCTTCCTCCTCTCGGCACATAAAAAGCCGGGTTCTGGCTTTTGTCTTCTGCCAGAATGCTGATGCCTTCAGGTCACGAAAAAGCAAAATAGGTTCCAGGTAGTCAGCCTCGATCTTATAGGTGTCGATCGTCTCCTGGTTCAGATAAAAGAAGTCGTTCTGCAACGACTTGTAGCCAAGCGACGCGCGCGCGATGTCACCAAGCGGGACCATTCGGCTCATGCTGCATCTCCGAACAGTCGGTAGTAAGAAAGCGGCGCGCGCAAGTATTTCGACCAATTCCGCGGCGTCCCTGGATCGGCCGCAAGCGCGGTGCGTTCTTCTGCTAGGGGCACTACCTTCACGCGGAAGGTCTGGTCTTCAAAGGATTTATCTTGCTCGATGATTGAGTCCACGAGTTGCGTGAGTCTCTGCCACTTGCACGATTCGTCGGTAGTGAAGGTCGATATGCGCTGCTTCAGATTGACGAAACGAAGGGGATTCGTGTGCGCCTTCTTTAGATCGACGCGTTCGGCTACCAGAAGGACGGCGTTAATATCGACCTGCGGGAAAAAAGATTCAGCGCTTGAGCTGACGATCGCGACTAGGCGCAGGTCATTGAGAAGCAGTTTTTGCAGCGTGACGGCATAATCAGCGGTCAGCCAGCTTGCCGGTGTGACGAACCCCAATCGACCGCCGACCGGCAAAAATTGAAGCGCATGATAGATGAAGAACGCAAAGAGATCGGTCTTTGCCTCAGCGCGAATCCCCGCACGGGCAGCGGCGCGGAACAGCTCGTTTCGATATGACGGGTCAAGGTCGTCCTGATTCTGTGAGCGCAGGTATGGCGGATTGCCGACTATGCAGTCGAATTGCGGGATGGGCACTGCCACTTTGGCCAAACCGTCCTTCGTGACGCGTGGTGGAGGAAATTCGACGCGTTCACCAGGCGCTCGAACGAAGAAATTCCCAGGCACGATGCGGGGAAAATTGTCGAACTCAGACATGTCCTGGCGAAACAGATTGATTGCAGCAAGCTCGGCTGCAAACGGGCTGAGATCAAAGCCCCACACAATCGAGAGAAGTTCTTTGTGGGTCAGACCGGATCGATCCGCAATGCAGTCGTAGGCACTCATCAGAAAAGTGCCGCTCCCGCAGCCGGGGTCGAGAACGAGGGGCCGCACTCCATCGAGCGTCATAGCGACAAGGAAGTCTGCAACTGGCCGTGGCGTATAAAACTGCCCAAGCAGAATTTGCTCATCACGAGGGATCAGCCTTTCAAAGACTGAGCCGAGAACGTCATCGGTGAGCGATGCCCAGTCGTAGGCAAACAGATGCTCTATAAGCGCGCGAACTAGGAGCTGTGCATGTGCCGGCATTGGCACGAGCTGGTCGAGTTGATCAGGCTTGAAAAGCGCTTCATAGTCGAAGCGTCGCACGTCGTTCCAGAACGGAAGCAAAGCCTTTGGGATCGTATCCTGTCGGTCGAGCCGCAGCGGGCGAAGGGTCGGCTGCTTTCTCCTCAAAGCAAAGTAGAACAGAATTTGCCCAGTCAGTCGGTATCCCATTTGCCCGGCTATGGCGAACTCGATATCCTCAACAAAGCCCTTAAAGCCCTGCTCGGCAGCGATCGTGTTGAGCTGGCGACGGAGCTTGGCGTCAGTGCGCGCAGCCTGTGTGATGGTCGTATAGAGAATCTGCCGAAGCTGCCCGATGGCATCCCCAAGCCGGGCGACAAACAGCTCTGCGTCAATGACCTGACCGGCGAGCACCCCCGTTGCCGCGTGTGCCCATGCCGTGTCAAGGATGTCGATAGCACGCGCGGCCAGGCGCTTTTCGATATCCGGTTTCAGCCAATCCTCGATCTTGCGGATGCGCGTTTCAGCCGGCCAGCGCTTAAGAGCATCTGCGGGTGTCACCAACCCGCCTTTGGGCGGCGTAGGGTATAGCTCCGCTTCGTGCATGTTCCAGACCGCGAAGTAAGGCGCTTGCCAGTGCTGGGCCTTCTCAATCGCATCGTTGAAAAGCTCGGGATCGCTAATGGGCGTCTCGATGGTCTTGAGTTCCATTGCGAGAAACGCGGTCGAAGCAACGCGATCTCGCCATACGACAACGTCATTCCGCTTTCCCGAAGTCTTGCGTGGCTTCTCCTGGGTCGCACGGTCAAGCTGTAAGCCGGGGCGCTTCCGGATTTCCGTATTTAACCACTCAAGGACACGCCCTTGAAACTCTTGCTCGCTTGTCTCTTTTCGGCCGGGCGGCATGGTGACTATCTCCCCACCAAACGGTCGGTGGACGCATTCTTGGTCGGTGTCATATCGCCAGCCTCGAAATCGTCGTGTGGCTGACGTTGTAGCTGCGGGCGATCTCCATCAGCGTCTCGCCCTTGTCACGGCGCTTAATCGCTTCGGCTTGCTGGTGTGGGGTGAGTTTCGGCTTGCGCCCCATCTTCACGCCGCGCGCCTTCGCTCGCGCCCGGCCTTCGCCCGTGCGACTGCGGATAAGGTCGCGTTCGAACTCCGCCAGCCCGCCGAGCACGGTCAGCATCAGCCGCCCGTGCGACGTTGTTGTGTCAGCCCATGTGTCGCCCAGCGATTGGAATCCGGCTTTCCGATCGGCGATCGCCCCGAGCGTGTTCAGCAGGTCGCGGGTCGATCGCGCCAGCCGGTCGAGCCGCGTCACCGTCAGCACGTCGCCGTTGTCGAGCTGGCCGAGCAAGCGGCGAAGCTGCGCCCGGTCAGTCTTGGCCCCGCTCGCCACTTCGCGGAACACTTTTTTGCAGCCGGCCTTGGTGAGTTGGCGCACCTGCGCGTCGATGCTCTGACCGTCCGTGGATACCCTAGCGTAGCCGTATTTCATGGGGTCAATTATGTGCATAGATTTCGCACAGAAAAAAGCCCTTGTTTTCAATGGCGTAGTTTTTGCACGAAATTCTTGAATTTTGCAACGCGCGTGAGGGGGCGTCACCTTTGGTCGGGACGCCGCGCGGCCCGGTAAGCCTGTCGCGCAAATATAAAGAAATCACAGGCGAATAGCGCCCGGCCCGGCAGGGACACGCCTCACTCTTATATTCTAGTCGTTAAATATTACCCTCTTGCCGGAAAAAGCAAATCAGCTTAGGCCGGTTGGTGCATGCTGCGTTACTTCATTATCTCGTTTTCTGTGCTGGCACTCGCCGCCTGTGCCGATCCGTCCGCTCCGCACAGTCAGGCCGTTGTCACCGCGCTCGCGGCGCAGGATGCAGCGCCGACGCGGATCGAAACCGATCAAGACAGCGGCACGATCCGTTTCATCGTTGGCGGGCAGGAACAGGCCCGCATTGACGGAACCGGCTTGCATGTGCGGCAGGGCATGGACGCCGATACCCAAACGCTTCGCGGCGACGAGCGCTTACCCGGAGACGAATGAGCGCGCGCCGGGTTTCCTGCGCGATCCTCGCAGCGCTGATGCTGCTGCGCACTACTTCTACCTATGCCCAGGGTTACCCGAGCGCGGGCGGCACGTGCCCGACTCCCGGTATCTTCACACAGTCCAGCGTCACGAACGCCAGCGGCTATCAAGACTTTATGTTCTGCGGCAGTGGCGGCACATGGAATAGTCCCGTCATTGTTTTGACGACCACCGGCGATGTCGGCATAGGGACCACAAACCCTACGGCCTTAATTCAGGTGGTATCGACGGCGAGCCCGGATAACACCAACCCACCGGGCCCCGGCAATGTCGTTAGTGATTTTACGGATAATGGCTCGAATTTATTAATGTCGCACAACTACTATGCAGCCGTGGGCATTGACCAGTGGCAGTTCGGGGTCACGCCGAACGCAGCTGTATCGACCACTTCAGCGTCAATAGGGGTCGGTTACATATATGCGCAACCCGCACTTAATCTTGTGAATGTGGGCGTCTATTTTGAAACAGCAGGGGCATTTTTCAAGCAATCAAGCTCCGGAGTTAGCTTTTCCACTGGTGGTACTCCGGGGGCAGCTTTCCAGCTTCAGCAAGGAGCAGGCACTGGAACTAACGTTAATTGGCGGTCGGATACTGGGTTTAAGATTGAGGGACAATATGGTTCCCCGAATATATTTGTTTCGGGGGATGGGCTTGGCACCACGGCCCTCGCGGAAACGGCGTCGTCAAAAGCATTCGTAGTAGAGGGCGCTGCAAGCCAAACTGCCGATCTTCAGGAATGGCAAAACTCGTCGGGCCTTGCACTCTCGGTTGTTACTTCTTCCGGCGCTGTCGGCATTGGCACCACGTCGCCGGAAGCAACCCTCGACGTGAACGGTTATATACGGCTGGCGAAAAATTCGTCGCGGCCGGTCGCGTGTAGCTCAACCTATGACGGTTCAATCGCCCTGACGGCCCTTTACACACTGTGCGTCTGCAAGGGCGGCTCAAACAAGCTGGGTGAGCGTCAATGACGGTGCGACCGCCTGTAGCTGGTGAATCCATATGTTGTGTTTTCGAGGCTGCCGCGCTCCACCGCGCGAAAGTCGCATAAGGCGCTTTCTGGAAAAATCTCTCGGGGCCGGGTGATCGGTGCGCTTAGGCGCACCGACAAGCGATCTCCATGGATTTTCTTGAGTCGCGTTTAGAACAGCGATAGCCCGTTTCCGAGTGTTCCCTATATCGCTTGGCGGAATGGAAGCCAGTTCATGAACAATGGGAACAAGGTCGGGATGTTGCTCCAACCCAACCAGTTTTACCCGTGACTGAACAATATTCAACCCATAACTAAGTCTTCTAGCGGCCTCAAAGCCTTGCGACGACGAATACCCGTCGCTACGAAACCTCGCTGCCATAACTCTTAACCGGCGGGCCAACTCTACATCGCTGCATTTCTGAAGCGATTCAGGTTTTCCCCGTTCATCGGCCTCGCGTCTTCTTCGTCTCTCGTCGGCCACACGCGCCTGCCGTCGAGCGAGTGATTGCGAAATAAATTTAAACATCGTTTCCTCCTTGATGGGTCGGGGGATTCTATATCTTGTGTTTTTGCACCGTCGCGCGGGCGTGTCAAAGTCGCATAGTAGTGTATTATGACAAATCTTTTCAGGTATTTCCACAGTCGCCGTCTTAACCTTTCAGTCTTTCCCGGCCGCGCCGCCATTTTGACTTGCTTGCGGCCGGGGCCAGGCCGGGCCTGAATACTTGATCGGCCGGATTTTACTTGCCGCCGGCCGGACACAAGATATTGAGCGCCGGTATCCCCACGGGCTGCGGATAGCTCGGCGGAAAATCGGTGAAGTCCGGGGGGCAGGTCGATCGGCCGGCTGTGGAAAAGCACCGCCGATCCGCGCCCGCCGTCGCCCCCGCCGGGGAACGTCGGGGGAAAACTCGCCCCGCCTCCTGCCTGCACAAAAAAGCGGCGGCGATCTAGAGCGCTAGTCCGCGGATCACGGTGTCTTCCTCGAATTCGACAGCGCCGTCTGGAAGCCCCTTTAACTAGAGACGGGGGCGAGCTGGTCTGGCCCAGTAGACTTGATCGACGATCTTACGTATTCTTTACATCGATTTCACCCATACTGCGGAGTATTTATGCGAATTCTGAAACATCTACACGTAAAGATCGATCCTGAGGCAATTTACATTCTCGATGAGTACCGCATTGCGGCACGTCTCGAAACGCGTCATGCCGCGCTTGAACAACTGCTGTTTCAAGCCGTCTCGCCCATCCCCTCCGATGAGCATCGACGGGCAATCAGAACTTTAACCGCATTACGTCGGGCGCAGGAAAAAAGAACCGGCCCGACGACGACCTGAGAGCGGCTTGTTCGCTTCGCTAAATCCATTGTGCAGTTGCCGCCCATCGCTGTAACAAGCCGACATAGAATTCCTGTTTTTGGAACGGTAGCATAGCCCATATATTCTCGTCTCCGATGGATTTACGGCTGTCATTGAATCGATCATTTGCTGCGTAGAGTTGTTCCCAGCTTCGCTGAATTTCCAGATGTTGGGCTATTTCGTGAGGCGGTAGCTTGCTGCGGAGAAACAGCATGACTTCATCGATCCATTGCCAATCCGCCCCTGTTGCCGTGTCCGGCTTAACAAGCATGATGTCTACTGATGCGATCTCATCAGTTGCCGATCTTAAAGTCTGGCGGAGAAAAGCGACATGCGTAATAAGCCGTGCTTTGTTGCTGCAAAATTCTGGAATCACAAACGTATAGCTAATCCCCCGTTTTATATTTCCCGTAACCGTATCGTATACCAGCCCGAGCTGTGTATCATTAAAGGCGTGCTTGGTAATTATGATGATCTGGGCGGCATCTGTATGTTTCTCTGCCGCATTCATGTGCTCTGAATAGTAGAGCCATTCTGGACGTTCGATTACCGAGGGGAGGTTGACCCGGCCATTCTTGAGATTGCCGAGGAATTCTGTCCACTGGCACTCATCAGCCTCTAGCAACCGAGGCTCTAGGTGCAACCGTTGCAGCGCATCGTCACGGTTTCTCTTGCTCGGCGGAACGCCGTTTAGCCAATTTCTGACAGTGGCTTCTGCGACGCCAAGTAGGATCGCGGCTTTTAGGGTGTCGTGCGCATTGACGACCTGGCGTAGGAGTTCGCCGAAGCGTTGGTTAGCGAGGCGCTGCTTCGGGTCATCATCTTTTTTCCGTGCCATCACCCCCCTCGGCCGCAGAGGCTCAACCCCGTCAATTTCGCAAGACTGCGCAAACTTCGCAACCCTTGAACAGCACGGCTGCGCAAGTTTCGCAGCCCGAGTCCAAACCCCGAAAGATCCCAAGCGTTAAAAATATTTCGTCAACTACTCAGTTTACCCGATGCGAACCACGCCCGCTAAGGTTGGCCTGATGCCGTAACAGGCGAAGGTTAAGGGAACCTGTGCCATGCGTGTCACTTCAAGATCGGAACAGGACGCACAGCGCGTCTCGAAACGGGCGCTCCTGCGGCGCGAGTGGTATCCGGCGCAAATCAATGAGGCCGGAGAAAGCGTCTCACAAAAAGGCAATGACTACATCGCGCTAACCCTCGTTGTGAGCGCGGGCGACGGCGACGAACGCACTTTCCGCGATGTCCTCACCAATACGCCGCTCGGTGCCGCCAAATTGCGCCACGCCTGCGAGGCCGTGGGGGTCTTGGCGAAGTACGAGGCTGGGGAGATTTCGCAGGACGATTTTCCCGGCCACGATGTGCAAGTCAAAATCGGCGTCGAGAAAAAGCGCGGCTTCCCGGATCGGAACGTCATCGAGGATTACCAGGCGGCGGCTTCGGCTGTCATCGATCTGCGCGCCGCGCGGTGATCTCCTACGTCCTTGGCTACACGCTGGGGCGGGCGCGCAATCCCTTTCTTCTGGTGGCTGGAACGGTCTGCGCCGTGGCGGTGTGGGGCGCGTTCGCCGTGGTCGCGTTTCTGTCGCACTCATCGCCGGATGCCGCGCTCGTAGCGCCCTTGCCCGACGCCTATGGCCGTCCGGCGCAACATCAAATGGTGATCCCCGCCGATGGCGATAATCAATGCTATGTCGAGGGCGAGGTTGCCGGACGGCGGTACCGTTTCCTGATGGACTCCGGCGCGGGCGGATACCTGTTTTTTTCCGCCAAGGACGCCCGGCGACTTGGCCTTAACCCGGCAACTCTTGAGTTCGACCACGAATATCAGGAGTGGGGTGGGACGGTGCGCGGCGCGCATGTGACGCTGCCGCGCTTTCGGGTCAGCGGCTTCTCACTCGACCGGGTCAGGGCGACAATCGATGAAACCGGAGGCGTCGTCGATGATGGGCCGCTGATGGGATCGCAAATCCTCAAGCTGCTCCATTTCCGAGTGGTCGATGGCTCCTGCATCATAAGTTGGTGAACATGGAACTACTTCATGAATTCCTTCTGGGATTGCTGGCAGTCGGATTTGGACTTGCGATTGCCATGGCGACGGGGTGGATGATCGCGCTGGTTATTCTACTTGTCATGTGGTGGTGGCGCGCGCGCAAGCATCGTCGGCGCATGATCGCGCTGCCGGCGGACGCTACGCCGCGGAGACAGGATCGCTTTTTTCAACGGGAGATCGAACGATGAACGATGAATTGGAAGAACGGGCGCGGCGGCTGTTGGCCGGCGGATTTCCGGTGCGGCAAGCCGCGCCAGGGCCGCAACTGATCGGCTTCGCCATGAACTGCTCGGCGCGTCCGCGACCGTTCGTGGTCGTCTGTGAAGCTGTCGACGGCGACCGGTTGCAGATGTTGCGCAACGAGATCGCGCAAGGCGGAAGCCGTGACGGCGGGCCTGTAGCCTCGCCGGCATCGCTCGGCTCGTTTCGTATTGATCACGACCAGTGGCCGGGCTGCCCGCATTGCGGGGCGCGCGTGAACACGGCGCGCAACATGGGTGGTTTCTGGCGCTGCGGGCGGTGCGGCGGTTTCAACTGTGTCGGGTCTGATGAGCAAGGCCGCTTTCATTGCGCCTGCGGGAGGATCGTTGTCGACGGCTTTACGTCGGAAACATTCTTCGAGGTTCACGG
>JBAUYI010000041.1:0-2736 GCA_049584715.1 Xanthobacteraceae bacterium | reverse complement strand
GAGATCGACGTCGAATGGTCGAGCGCCGCAGCTCCCAGCGCCGCGATCGTGCTCGCATCATGCGCCAATTCAGTCACCTTTGGCGGGTTTATCGCGATCGAGAATCTGCTCAGCGCCGAAGGAACGCCGCCGGCGATCGTGAGCATCAGCTATGGCGAGTCCGAGGCGGAGCTTGGTGCGGCGGGAAACGCGTTCATCAATTCTTTGTACCAGGAGGCGGTTGCGGCGGGCGTGTCGCTGTTCGTGTCGTCAGGCGACGAAGGCGCGGCCAGCTCCGACTCCGACAAAACCGTGGCGACGCACGGCATCGCGGTCAGCGGATTCGCCTCGACGCCGTACGATGTAGCGGTGGGCGGCACTGATTTCGGGGACACCTTCGCGGGCGTTAACAGCAGCTACTGGAGCACCGCTAATGGAACCGCTGACGAGTCCGCGCTTTCCTATATCCCGGAGATTCCGTGGAATAACTCCTGCGCGAGTGAGCTGATTTCGAGCTTTCTTGGTTATAGCGCTGCCTATGGATCAAGCGGCTTCTGCAACAGCTCGATCGGGACCGGCGACTTTCTGACGACGACTTCTGGCAGCGGCGGACCGAGCGGATGCGCCAGCGGTGCGCCATCGAGCGAGGGCGTTGTCGGCGCAAGCTGCGCCGGATACGCCAAGCCGGGTTGGCAACGGGTGGTCGGTAATCCGAGCGACGGCGTGCGTGATATCCCCGACGTGTCGATGTTTGCTGCCAACGGAGTTTGGGATCACTACTATGTCGTCTGCTTTTCGGACACGAACCGTGGCGGGGTTTCTTGTACAGGGGTACCGGATACTTGGGCCGGATTCGGCGGAACGTCGGTTTCCTCGCCGATCATGGCCGCAATTCAGGCGCTTGCAAACCAGCGTAGCCAGCAGCGGCAAGGCAACCCAAACCCGACTTACTATTCGATCGCCGCGACTGAGTATGGCGCGTCAGGCGACTCCGCCTGCAACTCTTCTCTTGGTAACGCGGTGGCGGGCTCCTGCGTCTTCTACGACGTGACCCAGGGCGATATGGACGTCAACTGCACGGGCTCGAACAATTGCTACACGCCATCGGGAAGCAACGGCGTGCTCTCTACCTTGAGCTCGGCGTTTTCACCGGCGTATCCTGCTGCTACCGGATGGGATTTCGCCACGGGCATCGGAACCGTCAACGCGTTCAACCTGGTGATGTCGTTCCCCGCTGGGAGTCCCACTCCGACGCCAACCGCTACCCCGACTGGCACCGCAACCTCCACTCCGACTCCTACCGCGACCGTTACTCCGGTTGCGGAGAAGCTTTCGATTTCTGCGACCATCATCCATTTCGGCAAGGTCGTGGTCGACGCCACCAGCAAGCCGAAGAAAATCACCATCACTAACCGCAAGCGCAAGCGCGCATTGCCGGTAATCGTCATGGGCCAGGAATCAAGTGTCCCAGGCTCCTTCATCGTCGACGATCAGTGCCAGACGACGCTATTGCCCGGCGAACACTGCGTGCTGACGATCGAATTCGCGCCCACTACGATCGGGAAGCAGTCGGCGACACTGATGATCAACGACAACGCCGAGAAAGATCCGCAGAGGGTCACTCTGAGCGGCACCGGCAAGGCAGCTCCGGCGCGGTAAGCCGGGTTTAGCGCACTCCCCGAATAGGTGTCCGAGCCGAAGTCATCCGGGCGCGGAACCGGTTGATGGATCGGGTGCTCACTGCCGGCGTACGGCCGGAATCACTTCTTCGGCGAAGTTCTGAAATTCTTCTTCGACCAGGATCGGCCAGCGCAAGTTGAAGATGAAGTGCGTGACGCCGACCTTGACGTACTGCGCGATCTTGTCGAGGCATTCGTCCTTGTCGCCGATCATGATTCGATCGCGCGCCTGTTCGGGCGTGATCTGTGCCATGCTCGCGACGACCCCGGAGATCATCTGCTCGCGCTCTTTGGGCGCTTTGTAGCACAGCGGCAGCATGATGGTTTTTTCGATTTCGTCGGTGTCGCGTCCGACCGTGTCGCCGTGCCGCTCGATAACGTCAATCAGACGTTTCATCTCGGCCGGATCCGCATGCATCGTATTCCACATATCGGCATGCTTCGCGACGATCTTGAGGAGGAATTTTTCTCCGTGTCCGCCGATCATCAATGGGATGCGCGGCTTCTGGAGCGGTTTTGGATTACAGACCGCGTCGACCACGTGGTAGTGCTTGCCATCGACGGTGGTTCTGTCCTGGGTGAACATCCCGTTGATTATCTGGCACGACTCGTCGAGCGCCTCGAGCCGCCCGCGGAGAGTTTTGAAATCGATCCCGAAGTTCCGATGCTCCAGCTCGTTCCATCCGGCGCCCAAGCCGAGATTGAGCCTGCCGCCGCTTACGTGGTCAAGCGTCGCCGCCATCTTCGCCGTCAAGCACGGATTGCGATAGGTGTTGCCGTTGACCAGCGCTCCGATGCGGGCGCGCTTGGTGTGCTGGCTGAGCGCGCCAAGCAGCGTCCAGTTTTCCATACATGGGCCGGCAGGGTCGGGCGTGAAGATCGGATAGAAGTGATCGAAGGCCCACAGCGAGTCGTAGCCCCAGCCGTCGAGTTTTCCCCACACGTCGCGCATCCGCTCCCACGTGACGTTCTGTTGTCCGGACTGGAATCCAAATCGAATCGGATGCTTGATCATTTCCTTGACCTTCCCCGCGCTGATTTCAACTGCGTATTCATGCATAGCACACACGCCGAATAC